>NZ_CP060713.1:1391392-1701115 GCF_014395785.1 Nocardioides mesophilus
CGTGGCTCTCGAGGTCGCCGTAGATCATCCCGCCGCCGTGCAGGAACACCAGCAGCGGCGAGCGCTCCGCCCGGCCGAGCCGCGACCGGGGGTGTAGAGCCGGGCTGCGAGCGGACCCTCGGCGCCGGGGAACCGGAGGTCCTCGACGGTGCCGATCGGCAGGCCGCTGCCGGCCAGCCGGGACTGCCGCACGATCGCCCGGCGGCCGTGCTCGACCGGCAGCGTCTCCGCCGAGGCCTCGCGCAGCACCTCCTTGAGCCGCAGCAGCCACTGGGTCTCGACGTCGAGCACCTGACCGTCGAGAACGACCGGGCGGCCGGCGAGCCGGCGCATCAACGGCTCCGGCAGGGCCATCAGGGCCCGGAAGGCGGCAGCCTCGAGACGGGCGGGCGCAGGGGGTGCCATGCGGGCAACCTACCCGGAGCGTTACCACTCGTTCACGTGGCGGTGTCACGATGCAGGTATGACCGTCGACCGGCCGTTGTCCGTGGTTCCCGAAGAGACCTTCGAGATAGAGCCTCCCTACGACCTCGCTGCCGTCGACCTGCCCGAGGACCGGTTCCTCGACCGGGAGCTGTCGTGGCTGCACTTCAACACCCGGGTGCTCGAGCTCGCCGAGGACCCGAGCGTGCCGCTGCTGGAGCGGGTCCGGTTCCTGGCCATCTTCGCCACCAACCTCGATGAGTTCTTCATGGTCCGGGTGGCCGGCCTGAAGCGCCGGATCGCCGCCGGCGTGGCCGTGCCGGGGGCCTCGGGGCTGATGCCCCGTGAGGTGCTGGACCGGATCTGGGCCACCACCGGCGCGCTGATGCAGCGGCACGCCACGGTGTTCCGCGAGGAGATCGTGCCGCTGCTCGCCGAGCACGAGATCGAGGTGCTGCGCTGGGCCGAGCTCGACCGCGAGGAGCAGCGGCACTGCAAGAAGCTGTTCCGGGACCGGGTCTTCCCGGTGCTGACCCCGCTGGCGGTCGACCCGGCCCACCCGTTCCCCTACATCTCCGGGCTGTCGCTGAACCTCGCGGTGCTGGTCCGCAACCCGAAGACCGGCAAGGAGCACTTCGCCCGCGTGAAGGTGCCGCCGATCTTCAACCGGTTCGTGCCGGTCGGCGAGCTGCGGTTCGTGCCGCTCGAGGACGTCATCGCCGAGCACCTCAAGCGACTCTTCCCCGGCATGGAGGTGCTCGGCAGCCACACCTTCCGGGTCACCCGCAACGAGGACCTCGAGGTCGAGGAGGACGACGCGGAGAACCTGCTCGCGGCGCTCGAGAAGGAGCTGCTGCGCCGCCGGTTCGGTCCGCCGGTGCGCCTCGAGGTCGAGGACACCATGGACGACCACATCCTCGAGCTGCTGGTCAGCGAGCTCGGGGTCTCCGCGGCCGAGGTGGTCCGGCTGACCGGACCGCTGGACCTCAGCGGTCTCAACGACATCGCCGACATCGACCGGGCGGAGCTGAAGTTCCCCGCGTTCGTGCCGTCCACCCACACCCAGCTCGCGCCGGTCGAGTCGGCCTCCCCGGTCGACGTCTTCAAGGCGTTGAAGCGCAACGACGTACTCCTGCACCACCCTTATGACTCGTTCGCCACCTCGGTGCAGCGCTTCATCGAGCAGGCCGCCGCCGACCCGCAGGTGCTGGCGATCAAGCAGACGCTCTACCGCACCTCCGGCGACTCCCCGATCATCGACGCCCTCGTCGACGCCGCCGACGCCGGCAAGCAGGTGCTGGTGCTCGTGGAGATCAAGGCCCGCTTCGACGAGCAGGCCAACATCCGCTGGGCGCGCAAGCTCGAGCACGCCGGCTGCCACGTGGTCTACGGCCTGGTCGGCCTGAAGACGCACTGCAAGCTGGCGATGGTGGTCCGCGACGAGCCGGAGGGGATCCGCCGCTACGTGCACATCGGCACCGGCAACTACAACCCCAAGACCGCGCGGATGTACGAAGACTTCGGGCTGCTCACCGCCCACGACGGGATCGGCGAGGACGTCGCGCACCTGTTCAACAACCTCTCCGGCTTCTCCCGCAACGCGACCTACGAGAACCTGCTGGTCGCCCCGGACTCGGTGCGCAGCGGGCTGCTCGCACAGGTCGAGCAGGAGATCGTCCACCACGGCGCCGGCCGGCCCGCCCGGATCCGGATCAAGGCCAACTCCATCGTCGACGAGGCCACCATCGACGCGCTCTACCGCGCCTCGCGGGCCGGCGTGCCGGTCGACCTGCTCACGCGCGGGATCTGCGCGCTGAAGCCCGGCGTCCCCGGGCTCTCCGAGACCGTGCGCGTCCGCTCGGTCCTCGGCCGCTTCCTCGAGCACAGCCGGATCTTCTGGTTCGAGAACGGCGGAGCGCCGCGCACCTGGATCGGCTCGGCCGACCTGATGCACCGCAACCTCGACCGCCGCGTCGAGGCCCTCGTCGAGCTGCCGGGCAGCCGCCAGGTCGACGAGGTGGGCCGGCTGCTCGACCTCTCCTTCGACGACGGTACGGCGTCGTGGTGGCTCGAGGCCGACGGCACCTGGACCCGCCACCACCGGGCCGAGGACGGCACCGCGCTGCGCGACCTGCAGTCGACGCTGATCGCCACCAAGCGCCGCCGCCGGAGCTCGTCGCCTTCGTGAGGTTCGCCCGCCAACGAGCGGGTTGTCGTAAAAAGTGTCGATGAACCCTCAAGTGCCGCTCCGGGGACGCCGAACCTCCCTGTGACGGAACCTGCCGCCGCACCCGTGCAGGTCGCCGTGAGTTCACCACAGATGTCGACGTTACCCACCGAAGCGTGGGAGTCAGCGGCTTGCTGGGAGGCACAGCCGACGACCACCTTCACCAGGCCTTGGGAGGGGCCTCAGTGATGACTGCTGCCAACGCATGGATGCGTCACGCCCTCACGACGGTCGCCGCGGTGCTGGCGACGACCCTCGTCGCCGCCGGCCTCGTCATGGCCACCAGCTCGACGGCCACCGCGAGCGAGTCGATCGCGACGCGCTGGACGCCGGACACCTACGAGAAGAAGGTGCGGTCGTGGATCAACCACGAGCGCGCCGCCCACGGCATGTCCCAGCTGACCTTCGTCAAGTGCGCGACCCGCACGGCCACCAAGTGGTCGCAGCACCTCGCCGACACCGACGAGTTCTACCACCAGGACATGGGCCACGTGCTCGACGCCTGCAACGCCTACTACGCCGGTGAGACCCTCGGCCGCGGCAACATCAGCCCCCGCCGGCTGGTCCACCTGTGGATGGACTCCCCCGGCCACCGGGCGGTGCTGCTGTCCAAGTACGCCCAGCGGGTCGGCATCGGGTCGATGGTGGACAGCCACGGCCAGTGGCTCACCGCCGCGAACTTCGTCAAGCTCTGACCCTCCCGCCGGCACCCGACGAGCGTCGGACCCGGCACCACCGGCTCGCACCCACCCAGACGAAGCCGCCCCCGGTCCTGCCCGGGAGCGGCTTCGTCGCGTTCCCGGCGGGCCAGCCAGGCGCGGCGGGCTCAGCAGGTGGCGAACAGGAGCGGGCCGCTGGTGATGTCGCTGAACACGAAGCCGGCCCGGGGCCGCGGGGTGAGCTCGAGCCGCACCACGCGGCCGTCGGCCTCACCGGCGCTCACCCGGAACCGGTCGGTGAACGACCCGCCCTGACCGACCGCCCGCCCGGCCGCGAGGTCGACCCGGGCCTGCAGGTCCTCGGAGGCCTGCTCGTCGGACTCGAAGGCCATCGCGACGCCCAGCGTGCCGTCGGCCTCCCGGGCGATCAGCAGCCCGGTCAGCGGGTGCACGCCGCCGGCCTCCCGCACCAGCGCCGCGGCCGCCTGCTGGTCCTCCTCGTCGGCGCGCGCCATCGACACGTCCGCGCAGGCGAAGTCGCCGGCCCACAGCACCGCGGTCACCGGCGCCCCGCCGGCGACCGCGGCCACCACCCCGTCGGCCCGGAGTGCAGGCGCGTCGCCGCGCACCACCTCCGCGGCGGCGGACACCGACCCGGGGGCGTCCGACATCAGCACCAGCCCGTCCTCCGGCAGCACCGCGACGTTCTGCTGCACCGGCGTGAGCTCGGGGTCGAGCGCCGCGACGAGGTCGGCCGACCCGGCCCAGGTGCCCCCGCTCCCGGCTCCTCCGGCCGGCTCGGCGTACCCGAGGGTGCGGAGCCGGCGCTCGACACCGCCCAGGTCGGTGCCGTCGTCGAAGGCGAGCACCACCACCTGGCCCTGCTCCCCCTGCCCGAGGGCCTCCCAGCGAGCCTCCAGCGGCGAGAAGCCGAACCGGTGCTCCAGCGCGTAGGTGGACCCGGCCAGCGCCGAGGTGGAGGTCAGGTCCTGCTCGAAGGCCCGGTCGAGGAAGGCCGAGACCTGCCGCGGCGCGGAGCCGGCGTCGAGGTCCTCGCCGCCGGCGGCGGAGCGCACCGCCGCCCAGTCGGTGTACGTCGCGCGCAGCACGTCCTGGGGCAGGGTGCCGACCGCCCGCTCGAGGTCGTCGGGCCGGTCCAGCAGGCGCCGGGCGACCAGGCCCGCCGCCACCAGCACGGCCACCAGCGCCAGCGTCGCGACACCGGTCACCAGCACCCGGGCCCGTCTCTGCACGCTGGACCCGCCTTCCGGTTGCGGCCTCGTCGTCCCACCATCGGCCGGGGTGGTGTGAGACTAACCCCGTGCGCACCCCGGACACCGACCAGGAGATCGTGGCGGCCGGTGCCGTCGTCGCCCGCAAAGGCCCCCGCGGTCCGCAGGTGCTGCTGGTGCACCGGCCCAAGTACGACGACTGGTCGTTCCCCAAGGGCAAGCTCGACCCCGGCGAGCACGCCCTCGCCGCCGCGGTGCGCGAGATCGCGGAGGAGACCGGGCTCGACGTCCGGCTGGAGGCCCCGCTGAGCGACCAGCAGTACCTCGTCGGCAACGGCACCGTGCGCCCCAAGCGGGTGCACTACTGGGTCGGGCGGCCGGTCGGCCACGACGACCTGTCCCGCTACCAGCGCAACGCCGAGATCGACGAGCTCGACTGGTTCGACGCCGACGACGCCGCCAAGCAGCTCACCCGCGACCTGGATCGGGCGACCCTGGAGGAGTTCCTGGCGGCGCCGCGACGCACCACCCCGCTGGTCGTGCTGCGGCACGCCAAGGCCCGGCCGCGGCGCAGCTGGACCGCCGACGACCGGGAGCGGCCGCTCACCGACCTCGGCGAGCGGCAGTCCGACGAGCTGGTCCCGATGCTGGCGGCGTACGGCGTCCGCCGGATCGTCAGCTCCTCCAGCCGCCGGTGCTGGACCAGCCTGGCCCCCTACGCCCACGTCACCGAGACCGACCTCGAGGTCACCGACGCGCTGTCGGAGGAGGACGCCACCGCCGACGGCGTCGCCACGGTCGTGGCCGACCTGATGGACTCCAAGCGGCCGGCCGTCCTGTGCACCCACCGGCCGGTGCTGCCGCACGTGCTCGCCGCCCTGGAGCTGCCGCCGCGGCGGCTGGAGACCGCCGGGATGCTAGTCGTCCACCACCGCGGCACCGAGGTGGTCGCCGTCGAGCTGCACGAGGCCGGCCTCCGCAGCTGAGCCGGCCCGCACGGCGCTGACCCCGGGCTGACCCGTGGCTTGACCCGGGGGCTGACCGAGCCTGACCCGGGGCTGACACGGGGCTGACCTGCGACGATGGCACGGCGACACGCCGTTGTTCACGTGCCGGCCGTCTGCCCGCTCGCCGGCCGTAGCCCAAACGGCGCGCAGCGTTCACCCTCCGTTCACCCGGTGCGGACGGTCGCTTCACCTGCGGTCCCTAACTTCGGCCACGTAAGCAACTCAACGTGTCTCGGAACAGATCACAGGAGACTTGAAGTGAACACCACTTCCATCCGCCGGCTCGCGGCCCCCGCCGCGCTCCTGGCTCTCGGCCTCAGCCTCACCGCGTGCGGCGCAGCGAACGAGCAGCCTGCCGCCGGCGCCGAGGGCGGCAGCGACAGCAGCCTCTCCGGAACCCTCAACGGGGCCGGATCGAGCGCGCAGGAAGCCGCCCAGGGAGCCTGGCAGGCCGGCTTCCAGCAGGCCAACCCCGACGTCACCGTCAACTACGACCCGGTCGGCTCGGGCGGCGGCCGCGAGCAGTTCATCGCCGGCGGCACCGCCTTCGCCGGCTCCGACGCCTACCTCAGCGAGGAGGACGGCGAGGTCAAGGGCGCGCAGGACCGCTGCAACGGCGAGCCCGCCATCGAGATCCCCGACTACGTCAGCCCGATCGCGCTCATCTACAACCTCGACGGCGTCGACGAGCTGAAGCTCGACCCCGCCACGGTCGCCGGCATCTTCGCCGGTGACATCACCAAGTGGAACGACCCGGCGATCACCGCGACGAACCCGGACGCCGACCTCCCGGACGCCGCGATCAACCCGGTGCACCGCGCTGACGACTCCGGCACCACCGACAACTTCACCTCCTACCTCTCGGCGGCCGACCCGGACGTCTGGACCTACGGTGAGGTCGGCGAGTGGCCGATCAAGAGCGGCGAGGCCGCCAACGGCACCTCGGGTGTCGTGTCCGCGGTGCAGAACGGCTCGAACTCGATCGGCTACGCCGACGCCAGCCAGGCCGGCGACCTCGGTGTCGCCGAGGTGAAGGTCGGCGACGAGTACGTCGGCCCCAGCGCCGAGGCTGCCGCCAAGGTGCTCGAGATCTCCCCGCGCGTGGAGGGCCGCTCGGACGTCAGCATGGCGGTCGACCTGGACCGGAACACCACCGAGTCCGGCGCCTACCCGATCGTGCTCACCTCCTACCTGATCGCCTGCCAGACCTACGACGACCAGCAGACCGCCGACCTGGTCAAGGGCTACCTGACCTACGTCGTGAGCGACGAGGGCCAGCAGGCCGCGGCCGACACCGCCGGCTCCGCGCCGCTCTCGGACTCGCTGCAGGAAGAGGCCCAGGGCATCATCGACGGGATCTCCGCCAAGAGCTGACGCACCCACAGCACGGGGGAACACGGTCCGCGCCGACAGCAACCGCTGTCGGCGCGGACCAAGCCCGTTCACCGGGCAGTGCCGTGACCGGGGTCACGGACGGTGGCCGTAGGGTCAGCGACGGAGCCCGGTCGGACCAGACGAACTGAAGGAACGAGGAGACAGTGGCTACCGTCACGACCTCTCAGCCGAGGCGCACGCGACAGCGCCGCGGTGACCTTGTCTTCGCGGGCGCGACCCGCGTGGCGGCGCTGACCATGGTGCTCGCCCTCGCCGGCGTGGCGGTCTTCCTGACCGCGGAGGGGCTACCGGCGATCGGCGCCCCCGCCGACGACATGGGCGGCGCGAGCTCGCTGGTCGCCTACATCTGGCCGCTGCTGTTCGGCACGCTGCTCTCGGCGGTGATCGCGCTGCTGATCGCGGCGCCGCTCTCGCTCGGCGTCGCCCTGGTGATCTCCCACTACGCGCCGCGGCGGCTCTCCAAGCCGGTCGGCTACCTGATCGACCTGCTGGCCGCCGTACCCTCCGTCGTCTACGGCCTCTGGGGGCTGGCCTTCCTGGGCCCGTTCCTGGGCGACCTGTACGCCTGGCTGGCGAAGTACCTCGGCTTCATCCCGCTCTTCGAGGGGCCGGCCTCCGACACCGGCCGGACCATCCTCACCGCCGGGGTCGTGCTGGCGATCATGGCGCTGCCGATCATCACCGCGATCTGTCGCGAGGTGTTCACCCAGACCCCGTCGCTGCACCAGGAGGCGGCGCTCGCCCTCGGCGCGACCCGCTGGGAGATGATCCGGATGGCGGTGCTGCCCTACGCCCGCTCCGGGATCATCTCCGCGCTGATGCTCGGCCTGGGCCGCGCGCTCGGCGAGACGATGGCGGTGGCGATGGTGCTCTCGGCGAACCGGATCATCACCTTCGACCTGATCTCCACGCTGAGCCCGTCGACGATCGCCGCGAACATCGCCAACGGCTTCCCCGAGGCGACCGGCCTCGGCGTGAACGTGCTGATCGCCAGCGGCCTAGTGCTCTTCGTGATCACGTTCGCGGTGAACTTCGCCGCCCGCGCCATCGTGGCCCGCAGCGACCGGAAGGTGTCCTGATGACCACCGTCGAGAGCCGCCGCGCCGAGGCCGACCAGTCGCCGCACCTGCCGCTCACGCACGCGAAGCTGCCGCGCTGGGCCCCTCTCCTCGTGGCGGTCGTCGCCGCGGCCGCCGCCGGCCTGCTGGTCGTGCTGATGGGCTGGGGCCCGGTGGCCTTCGCCTGCCTGGCGGTGCTGCTGTACGGCGTCGCACTGCCCGTCTGGTCCCGCCTGGTGGAGAACCGGCGCGCCGCGACCGACCGGCTGGTCACCACCCTGGTCTGGGTCGCGTTCAGCCTCGCGGTCATCCCGCTGCTCTCGCTGCTGTGGACCGTGCTCAAGAACGGCGTGCCCGCGCTCTCCGCTGAGTTCTTCACCTACTCGATGCGCAACGTGGTCGGTGAGGGCGGCGGCATCTACCACGCCATCATGGGCACGCTGCTGATCACCGGCGCCGCCGCCCTCATGTCGGTGCCGATCGGGCTGCTCACCGGGATCTACCTTGTGGAGTACGGCGCCGGCAACCGGATGGCGCGGATCATCACCTTCCTCGTCGACGTGATGACCGGCATCCCCTCGATCGTGGCCGGCCTCTTCGCCTACGCGCTGTTCGTGCTGTTCTTCGGGCCGGGGGTCCGGGTCGGCATCGGCGGCGCGGTGGCGCTGTCGATCCTGATGATCCCGATCGTGGTCCGCTCCACCGAGGAGATGCTCAAGCTGGTCCCCCACGACCTCCGCGAGGCGTCGTACGCCCTCGGCGTGCCGAAGTGGCGCACCATCACCAAGGTGGTGCTGCCGACCGCGATGGCCGGCCTGATCACCGGCATCATGCTCGCCGTCGCCCGCGTGGCCGGCGAGACCGCGCCGCTGCTGATCATCGCCGGGTCCACCGACTCGGTGAACTTCAACCTGTTCGGCGAGCGGATGATGACGCTGCCGGTGTTCACCTACTACTCCTACATGCAGCCCGGCGTCCCACCCGAGTTCGGCCAGGAGCGCGCCTGGGGGGCCGCGCTCGTGCTGATCGCGATCGTGATGACGCTGAACCTGCTGGCCCGGGCACTCGGGCGTTACTTCTCCCCAAGACCGGTCGCTGAACGACCCCGTGAGGAACTGACATGGCCAAGAGCATCGACGTCTCCGACCTCGACATCTACTACGGCGACTTCAAGGCCGTCGAGGGTGTCTCGATGACCATCCCCGCCCGCTCCGTGACCGCCCTGATCGGGCCCTCCGGCTGCGGCAAGTCGACGTTCCTGCGGTCGTTGAACCGGATGCACGAGGTGATCCCCGGCGCCCGGGTCGAGGGCAAGATCGTCATCGACGGCCAGGACCTCTACGGCGCCGACGTCGACCCGGTCGAGGTACGACGGATGGTCGGCATGGTCTTCCAGCGGCCGAACCCGTTCCCGACGATGTCGATCTACGAGAACGTGCTGGCCGGGTCCCGGCTGAACAGCAAGCGGATGCCGAAGGCAGAGGCCGACGGCCTCGTGGAGCGGTCGCTGCGCGGCGCGAACCTGTGGACCGAGGTCAAGGACCGGCTGAACAAGCCCGGCGGCGGCCTCTCCGGCGGCCAGCAGCAGCGGCTGTGCATCGCCCGCGCGATCGCCGTCGAGCCGCAGGTGCTGCTCATGGACGAGCCCTGCTCGGCGCTCGACCCGATCTCCACCTCGGCGATCGAGGACCTGATCCACGACCTGAAGTCGGACTACACGATCGTGATCGTGACCCACAACATGCAGCAGGCCGCCCGGGTCTCGGAGGACACCGGCTTCTTCAACCTGTCCGCGGCCGGCAAGCCCGGTCGGCTGGTCGAGATGAACCCGACCCGGAAGATCTTCTCCAACCCCGACGAAGAGGCCACGGAGGCCTACATCTCGGGTCGCTTCGGCTGATCCCGCGGCGCGCTACGGCAGCTGGAACACGTAGCGCAGCGCGAGGTAGACCAGCGCGGCCGCGGCGCCGGCGGCCGGGAAGGTGAGCACCCAGGCCGTCACGATGGAGCGCGCCACTCCCCACCGGACGGCGGAGAAACGCTTGGTGGCGCCGGCACCCATCACGGCCGAGGTGATCGTGTGGGTGGTCGAGATCGGGGCCTCGAACACGAACGCGGTCGTGTAGAGCACGGACGCGGCGACCGCCTCGGAGGCGAAGCCGCGGGCCGGGTCGAGGTGGATGATCCGGCGGCCCAGGGTGCGCATGATCCGCCATCCGCCGGAGTACGTGCCCAGCGAGATCGCGCTCGCCGCGGCCAGGATCACCCACACCGGGAGCGGGTCGGACTCGGCGACGTAGCCGCCGGTCAGCAGCGCCAGGAAGATCACGCCCATGGTCTTCTGCGCGTCCTGGAGGCCGTGGCCGAGCGCCATCGCGGCGGCCGAGACGGTCTGCGCGAGCCGGAAGCCGCGGCTGACCCGGTGCGGGTTGCGCCGGCGGAAGATCCACATGATGGCCAGCATCACCGCGAACGCGGCGGCGAAGCCGACCAGCGGCGAGGCGATCATCGGGATCACGATCTTGTCCAGGATCACGTTCCACTGCACCAGCGAGCCGGAGGCGATCGCGGCGCCGACGAGGCCACCGATCAGGGCGTGGGACGACGAGGACGGCAGGCCGTAGTACCAGGTCACGAGGTTCCACGAGATGGCACCGACCAGACCGGCCATCACGACCACCAGGCCGTGGGTCCCCGACTCCGGCTGGATCACGCTGCCGACGGTGTTGGCCACCTCCTGGCCGAGGAAGGCGCCGACGAAGTTCATGACCGCTGCCATCAGAAGAGCGACCCGGGGTGTCAGTGCCCGGGTCGATACGGAGGTGGCGATGGCGTTCGCGGCATCGTGGAAGCCGTTGGTGTAGTCGAAGACGAGGGCAACGACGACGACCGCGATGACGATCGCGAGGTCCACGCTCAGGACTCCTTGACGGCGATCTGCTCGACGATGTTAGCCACCCGCTCGAACGCGTCGACGGCAGCCTCGAGCGAGTCCACGACGTCCTTGAGCTTCAGGACCTCGAGGGCTTCGTACTGGCCGCTGAACAGCTTGGCGAGGATCCGCCGGTAGGACTTGTCGCCGGCGTTCTCGAGCC
This sequence comes from Nocardioides mesophilus, assembly GCF_014395785.1. Taxonomy (GTDB): domain Bacteria; phylum Actinomycetota; class Actinomycetes; order Propionibacteriales; family Nocardioidaceae; genus Nocardioides_B; species Nocardioides_B mesophilus. Next base: position 1,402,489 of record NZ_CP060713.1, read on the forward strand.
GGTTGATCTCGATCCAGTACTCCTCGAGGTTCTTCATCGTCTGCAGCCGCGGCATCGCCTCCGCGGTGAGCTCGGCGCACCGCTGCAGCACCTCGACCTGCTCGGCGAGCTCCGAGGGCAGGGTGGTGACCTCGTAGAGCAGGACCAGGTCGACGGCCTCCTCCATGAAGTCCATGACGTCGTCGAGGCCGGAGGCGAGCGCGTAGATGTCCTCGCGGTCGAACGGCGTGACGAACGTCGTGTTCACCCGCCGGATCAGCTGGTGGGTCGACTCGTCCGCCGCGTGCTCGGCGTCACGCATCTGCTGGGCGATTCCCACGCGGTCGTTGCCGTCGCCGAGCATCTCGGCGAGCAGGGCCGCCCCTCCCACCAGGTGCTGGGCCAGCTGGGCGAAGAGGTCGTAGAACGACGTGTCGACGGGACGGAAACGCAGGGCCACAGCGAACTCCTGGTGAACGGAAGAGAACCGTGGAACATGCTAGGGGCACAGCCTCGCCAACCGCGAACCGCACCACGATCGGGACCTTTCGCCCGACCCGGGCGCGAGGCACGCCGGGACCGGCTCGCGTACGGAGCGCGAGGTCAGGGGCGGGCGGAGCCCAGAAGATCGGTCCCGAAGCCTCTCGCGCGTCGTCAGCGCGAGAGCGAGGTCACAGGTCGCGGACCTTCTGCGCCGGGATCGACGGGTGCTCGACACCGAGCAGGCGGTCGACCTCGTCCTGGTCCAGGACCTCGTCGGACTCACTGGCGGCGATGATCAGGTTGGTCGTGAGCTCGACCTCTGCAAGAAGTTCAGCGTCTTCGAGGGGAACGTCCAACTTGTCGTCCATGAGACCGCTCCCTCCGCGTCCCGAGATCATGCTGGCTCCCATCCGCCGGCCGTGCAAACCGAGTAGTGAGGTTCATTGTGGCCGACCCCGCTGGTCCTACCCATAGTCAATTCGGACAAACCACGAGGGCCCCGACGGTTACCCGTCGAGGCCCTCGCTAGTGCCTTTGAGGCAGCTGTGCCGATCAGATGGCGCGAACGTTCTCCGCCTGCGGGCCCTTGGGACCCTGCGTGACGTCGAACTCGACCTTCTGGTTCTCGTCCAGGGACTTGTAGCCCTGGCTCTGAATGGCGGAGTAGTGCACGAAGACGTCGTCGCCGCCGTCCTCCTGCGCAATGAAGCCGAAACCCTTTTCGGCGTTGAACCACTTGACGGTGCCCTGAGCCATGCTGAGTTACTCCTACTGATGGGGCTTGGGACCACCACCTCGGCGGCCCCGCGACAGATGCGGTGAAACGCCGTGCCCCCTCAAGCAATGACTCAAGAGAAAACGCCGTCGGATCACAAACTCCGCGGCAGTCAACCTTTGGAAGACCTGTGGAACTTGCACCTGCTGCACGACGAGCGTACCAAGATCCGGGCGCAATGCCGAGTGGGGGTTCCGAAGTCTGGGTAAACCCTGCGTGTCGCCGCGGTGTCGTGCCCGCGGGGGCACCCCGGGCGGGCCCGAACCGGACCTTGGATGGCCCCGGACGGGGCGCCGAAGGTGGCTCGAGGGGCTATGCAGGCACCTGAGCCGCTGCTCGCCGGGCTACCCCCGGCCTCGGCCTCGGCCGACTCGATCGGACCGGGAGCGGGAGCGGCCGGACCGGGTGCGGCCGGGGCCGTCAGCGCATGACCCCCACCCGGTTGCGCACGAAGCCCGGGAACACCTCGGCCAGCGACCGGTCGGGGAAGCGCGCCTCGAGGACGTCGGCGAGCACGTCGCGGTAGTCGGTGCGCACCGCGAGGTCGCCGTCCACCAGCGATCCGGAACCGAGCCCGGGCCAGCTGCCGTGGTACTGCCCGCCCCGGACCCCGCCGCCCATCAGCAGCATCATGTTGCCCCAGCCGTGATCCAGACCACGGTTGCCGTTCTGCGCGACGCGGCGGCCGAACTCGCTGATCGTCACCAGGGTGACCCGCGAGCGCAGCGTGCCGAGGTCGCGCATGAAGGCGTTCACCACCGCGGCGAAACCGCCCACCATCGACTGCATCTCGCCGTAGTCCAGCGTGCCGTAGTCGCTGTGCATGTCCCAGCTGCCGTAGTCGATGGAGACCACCTGGGTGCCCACCTGCGCCTTGATCAGCTGCGCGGTGTCCTGCAGCGCGTCGGAGAGGCCGGCCGAGGGGTAGCCGCGCGGGTAGACCACCGCCGGCTTGTACGTCGTCGCGACGATCGGGGCCAGGTCGCCGACCGTGGCGAGGGCGGATCGTGCCGCGTCGCCGAGCGGTCCGGGGTCGCTGCCCCACACGGTCCTGAGCTGGGCCCGACGACGGGAGCCGTAGCCGTTGGTGGTGCCCGTGAGCGTGACGCCGTCCAGGTCGCTGGTCGACAACGTCGGCGCCGGCCCGACCAGCGCCGTCGGCGTGATCGAGCCACCGAAGTTGACCGCCTCGTAGGGCTTCTCGCCACCCCCGAGGCCGACCATCCGGTTCACCCAGCCACGGCGCACGCTCGAGGTCGGGTCGGCGTCCTCGACCTCCTCCATGGCGAGGAAGTGCGACCGGTTCGGCACCGGCAGACCGACCGCCTGGACGGCGGTGAGCTCGCCGGCGTCCCACAGCCACTTCAGCGGCGCCATCTGCGGGTGCAGACCGAACATCGCGTCCTTGGCGACAAGCCGGCTGGACGGCACCGCGATCGTCGGCCGCGCGGCGTAGTAGCCGGGGTCGCCGTGCGGGACGACGATGCCCATCCCGTCGACGCCGCCGCGCAGGCTGATCACCACCAGCACGTTGGTGTCCACGGTCGCGCCGAAGCTGGTCTGGCGGACGGCGTCGCCGAACATCTGCACGCCCACCGCGGCACCCGAGGCGGCGGCCATCCCGGCCAGGAACCGGCGCCGCGAGAGCCCGGCGGACTTCTCGAACTCCGCGCAGCAGGTGGCGCTGACGCCGTTCTCGTGATCCATGGTGTGGTCCTTCACCGGCTCATGTGGGAGGGCGAGTCCAGGAGGCAGACGACCATCCGGACGAACAGGTAGCGGACGAGCGGATGGTCCTTGGTGACGATCTCGCCGGGCGCGCGGCCGGTGGCCTGGCAGACCGCCTTGAGGTCCCGGGAGGTCGACCCCCGGCCGAGCACCATCCGGCACATGTGGTCGACGTACTCGTCCAGCCGGAGCCGTCGCTGCGGGAGCCACCAGCGCGCCGTCTTGTACGTCGCGTCGACCTTCGGGTAGTAGCCGCCGGCCATGTTCCAGTGCATCCGGAACGAGCCGAGCATCCGGGAGGCCGACGCCCAGTCGGCGTTGCGCTCCGGAGCCCCGTCGGGGCGTGGCCACTGCCAGAGCAGGATTCCCTTGTGCGCATAGGCGATGGCCCGGGCGAAGGACTCGTTGCGGGTCGGCGTGTGCACCTCGACCTGCAGCACCCGGGCGGTCGCCACCAGGTCGTCGACGGTGTTGCGGACCTTCCGGCCCGCCGAGCCGACGAACTCCGGGTGGATGACCAGCTGCCGCAGCATCGCGGTGATGTCGGTGCCCGAGGAGAGGTACGTCGCGGCCAACACCTCGACCAGCGCGTCGGAGGGGGTGTCGGAGACGAAGCGCAGCGCCAGCTTCCGGGCGATGGTGCGCGCCGTGGCCGGGTGGTTGGCCAGGAAGCGCAGGTAGCGCTCGGCGAGCTCGCGGCCGTCGGAGGCGGCGTTGGCGTCGCTGAACTCGAGCACGGTGACCGGTCCGGTGGTGTGCTTGGCCTGGTCGTAGAAGACCGCCCAGTCGGTGGTGGTGCCGACCGTCCAGCCGCTCAGGATCTTGGCCGAGTCCTTGACCATCGCCTCGGTGTAGCCCGAGGCCCGGCCCACCGTGTGCAGCTCGAGCAGCTCGCGTCCGTGGTTCTCGTTGGGGGCGCCCTTGATCGAGCGGAAGTTGTCGAGGTAGAGAGCATCGAGGGGTGCAGCGTGCACGCGAGCAGCAGGTCCTCGAACCGGCCGAGGGCGTGCTCGCGGATCGTCGCGTCGTACTCGCAGCGCGCGGCGAACCACGAGCCGCCGTCCAGCGGGATGTGCAGGTGGTTGGACCAGAAGTCGACCATGGTCTCGAGGACCTGGCGGCGGGAGTAGACCCGGCGCAGCATGGTGCGGCAGCCGAGGTCGCGGGCGTGCTCGAAGGCGCCACGGATCTTGGCCTGCTGGCGCTCGGACTTCAGCGTCGGGGACCAGAGCAGCTCGGGGAACCAGCTCTCGATCGCGGCGACCTTCGACGTCTCCGGCACCGACCCGGGTCGGAGCTGGGCGTCCAGCCACGGCGCGGCGCCACCGGCGTCGCGCATCTGCTGCCAGGTCGACCGGGAGTAGCCGCAGCCCAGGCGGTTCATCAGGTGCAGCTCGTAAGGCGCGGGCATCTTGGTGTCGCGATAGGGCCGCGGCGCGTACGTCGTCGCGCCCAGCACCCGCAGCGCCAGGTCGTGCGTCGGCATGGCCCACCTCCTCGAGCTTCCCGGAGCGCTCCGCCCCGCCCGCGTCCCCTCGCGGGACGTCCCCACGAGGGAGTATCGGCAGCCGCGGGGCCCGACATGAGCCGTCGCCGGTGCCCCAGCGGTGGACCAGCAGGTGTGGCAGCGGCGCGGCAGGGGTAACCACCGCTACATTGGTGACGGACGTCGGCCCCGGGGGGCGGGGTGGCGCCGCAGGGGGGCCGCGGCGCACGACGTTCGACACCTCGACCCGAGGGGGGCTCATGACGATGCAGGACGCGCCACGACGGCGCACCGTCCTGGTGCTGCTGGCTGCGCTGGCAGTGGGCGCGGTGCTGCTCGGCGGCACGCTGCTCCTGCAGCCGGGCGAGGGCCGGGACGGTGCGAGGCCCGAGGCTTCCGGCGGCCCCGCCTCCGCAGCGCCCACCGGGTCCTCGGGCACCGGGCCGGCCGCCGCCGCGGAGGGCAGCATCGACCTCGACCTCGGCCTGGCCGATGCCGCCGCGGTGACCGGCTGCCTGGACGGCCTGGCCGGCTTCGCCACCGACCCGACCGCCGTGCAGGTGCGCTACGGCATGCAGCAGCGCAGCGCCACCGGCTCGACCCCGGTGCTGGTGCTGGAGAACGCCGACGGCGACCTGCTGCTGTGCGACGCGTTCGGCAGCGACCGGCCCGCCCAGCTGCCGGTGCCGGCCGCCTCCGAGGACCGGCCGGTCGCGTTCCTGTCCAGCGGCCGATCGGCCTGGGACTGCGACGGCGACGCGGTGACCGGCTACACCTCCAGCACCTGGCTCGCGGTGTCCGGGGCGGTGGCCCGCGTCGAGCAGCGGTACGTCGTCGACGGAGCGGCCGGGCCGTGGTTCACCACCGCGCCGCACGACGGCATCGCGCACCTGCAGACCTGGCTGGGGCCGCAGCCGGCCGGCACCGCGCTCGAGGTCGAGTCGCGGGTGCTCGACGCGGCCGGCGACCCGGTCCCGCAGTCCACGCTGCCCGCCGGCCCCGCGCCGTTGACGGGCTGCGCCGGCGGCGACGCGCAGATCGGCTGACCGCCCGGGTCGAAGCGCTGCCCGACCTCCGGCGGCGGCAGGCCGATGCGGCTACGGCCGCTCGCCGGCGCGCTCCTCGAGGGCGCGGCGCACCCGGGCCAGCCGCTTGCTGCGCCCGCGGGTGCGCCGGGACCGGCGCGCGGCCGAGCGGGCCATGTCCGCGGCCCCGATGAAGCCGGCCGACGGGCCGAGCGCGGCGGCGACGATCGGCGGCTCCACCCGGTAGCCACGGCCGACCAAGGCCCGGGAGAACGCCTCGCGGGTGGGGACGAGCAGCAGGTCGCCGGCCGCCGAGACGCCGCCACCGACCACGATGCAGCCGGGGTCGAAGGCGGCCGCCATCCCGGCCAGTCCGACGCCGAGCCACCGGCCGATGTCGCTGAGCAGCTCCACGGAGAGCGGGTCGCCGTCCCGGGCGGCCTGGGTGATCTGCGGGCCGGTCAGCTGGGCCGGGTCGCCGCCGACGAGCTCGCTGAGCCGGTGCGCGTGCGGCGAGCCGGCCAGGATCAGCTCGCGGGCCTCCCGGACGAGGGCGTTGCCGGAGGCGTACTGCTCCCAGCAGCCACGGTTGCCGCACGGGCAGCGGTGGCCGTCCTCGACCACCTGGATGTGGCCGAACTCGCCGGCCATCCCGTTGGCTCCCCGGAACACCCGGTGGTCGATCACCAGCGCGCCGCCGATCCCGGTGCCGAGCGTCACGCACAGCACCAGCCGGTGCCCGGCCCCGGCGCCGAACCGGCTCTCGGCCAGCGCGGCGGCGTTCGCGTCGTTGTCCACGACGACCGGCAGCTTGACCCGGTCGGCGATGGCCGCCCGCAGCGGCTCGTCGCGCCAGGCCAGGTGCGGCGAGAAGGTCACCACCGACCGGGTGGCGTCGACGAAGCCCGCCGCCCCGATGCCGACCGCGGCGACGTCGTACGTCTGCTCGAAGCCCTGCACCATCTCGACGATCGTCTCCTCGACCGCCAGCACGCTGCGCCCGGGAGTGGCCCGCTGCTCGGTGGCGAGCACCTTGCCGGCCTGGTCGACGACACCGGCCAGCACCTTGGAGCCGCCGATGTCGATCCCGACGGTCAGCGGGTCCCAACGAGCGGTCCGGGGACGCCGGGTCGGTTCAGGCATGGCCGACAGGTTACCGAAGCGCCCTCCACGGTCCGCAGCGCCGCTGCTCCGCCGGACGAGCAGTTGGGCCTCCGGACTCGGGACCAAGGACCCGTCGGTGGCGGCCACGGCCGCGCGATCCTGGTGGAGGGAACCCGGAACGGGTGAGGGAATGCGTGCTCTCAGGGGCCTGCTCGCCGCAGGAGTGTGTGTGGCCGTGACGCTGACCGGCTGCGCCGGCGGAGCAGCTCCTGAGAGTGCCGGGACCCGGGTCAGCCGGACTGCCGGCTCCGTCACCTCGCCGGCTAACGGTCCCGTGACCTCGCCGGCTGACGATCCGGTGACCTCCCCAGCGTCTGGCGACTCCACCTCACCGCCGGCGTGTGCCGTTCCCGCGCGCTTCGCGGGCCAGGAGATCAGCCGCCTGCCCGTCACCCAGAAGGTCGTCGCGCTCACCTTCGACGCGGGCGCCAACGCGGACGGGGTGCACTCGATCCGGACCACGCTGCGGGCGAAGTCCGCGAAGGCCACCTTCTTCCTCACCGGGGCGTTCGCGAACAGGTTCCGGCGCAAGACGGCCCGCATCGGCGCGGAGCACCTGGTCGGCAACCACACCAACACCCACCCGGACCTGACCACGCTCACCGACGCGCAGGTCGTCGCCGAGGTCACCACCGCGCAGGCGCGGATCCTGCAGCGCAGCGGGCAGGACCCGCGGCGGTTCCTCCGGTTCCCCTTCGGGGCGCGGAACCAGCACCTGGTGCACCTGGTCAACGGCCTCTGCTACGTGCCGTTCCGGTGGACGGTGGACACGCTCGGCTGGAAGGGCACCTCGGGCGGGATGACGGTCCGCAAGGTCGTCGACCGGGTGCTGGCGGCGGCCACTCCCGGCGAGATCGTGCTGATGCACGTCGGGTCGAACCCGGACGACCACTCGACCCTGGACGCCGACGCGCTGCCCCAGGTGATCGACCGGCTGCGCGCCCGCGGCTACAGCTTCGTGCGGCTCTCGAAGGTGATGGGCGCGGCACCGTGACCGGCGCCGCGCCCGCCTCCTGGTGATCCGGCTCGGGTGATCCGGCCCGAGGGGCCGGGGCCGAGCGGATCAGCTCGAGCGGCTCAGCGGAGGGTGCCGGGGAACCAGGCGTTCGTCCAGATCGGGTCACGCTTGACCGGCGTGCCGGTCCGCGAGGCGTGCACGATCATCCGACGGCCGTTGCTCCAGCCGGCGAAGACACCGACGTGGTAGACGTGGCCGCCGCTGCTGAAGAAGACCAGGTCGCCGCGGCGCATGTTGCTGCGCGCGATGTGCCGGGCGAAGCCCGCCTGGGCGGCTGCGGTCCGCGGCACGTTGGTGAAGCCCGCGCGGCGGAAGCTGTAGTAGACGAGGCCGGAGCAGTCGAAGGCGTCCGGGCCCGCGGCGCCCCAGCGGTACGGGTCGCCCAGCTGGTGGCGGGCGATGTCGAAGGCGTTGCCGACCCGGTAGGAGCGGGTGACGGCGTCCGCCTGGGGGACGAGGGTGAAGAGGGAGCCGATCAGGACGACGGCGAGGACGAAGGGCAGCACGGCGAAGTGCCGCACGCGAGAGGTCGCGAGCATGGAAGTGGCCTTTCCACGCCTGTGAGGTGAGCTGTCGGGTTAGGGCTGAAAGGTGCCCTGCCGCCGGTCGAGGAACTGACCGGAGACTTCACCCCGAGCGGCTGAACCTCGATCGCGCCCTGAGGCGTGACGAGGATGCGGCCGCGAACTGCGGTGGGTCCCCCACTCCTGCCCGATGATGTTTGAGGGATGGGACCAGGACAGCGGCGGGCAGGACTCGGCGTTACCGCACCTGGTTGTTCAGTTGTGGTGCGCGTGCCCTACGACTCCCGAAACGGGCGGGTCGGTCACGATGCGCGGTCCACCTTAAGCACTCTTCTCGCCGAAAGGGACCCCCGTGAACCACTTCACAGAATCGGTCCAGACCGCGACCCGCCGTTGGGGGCGGGCATAGGTGGTAAGCCGGGCGATAAAGGCGCGGTCAGTCGCTGCCGGAGAGGAAGCTCGGCTCCGCGTCGTGCGCCCGGCCGACGGTCTCCCAGCCGGTGGCGCCGAGGGTCACCGCGGCCACCGGGAAGATGCCGAGGTTCTCCTTGTCGATGTGCAGCGACAGCTCCGCGAGCAGCGCGTCCACCCGGTCGCCGAATCCCGCGCGGTCCGGGTCGATCGCGGCGAGCTGCCGGTCGAAGGAGACGTGCTCGTCCTCGAGCTCGACGACCGCCTCGGCGAACTCCCCGTCGGCCTTCAGCGCCGCGAAGATGCCGCGCTCCTCCCGGCCGACGTGCCGGTCCAGCTGCCGACCGACCAGCTCCAGGATGCGGACCGCCGCCGCCCGGTCACCGGCCGCCAGCTTCCGGCGTACGTCGCCGGCGAGCTCGAGCAGGGCCAGGTGCTCGTCCATCAGCTCCCCGATCGGAGGCACTCCCCGGCAGCCGCAGTGCTCGCACATCTCACGACACCCGGTCCCAGCCGCGACGCGGCCGGTGGCTGCCGAGCTGCTGGTCGTCGCGGCTGCGGTAGACGATGTACGGCCTGGTCAGGTAGCCCAGCGGCGCGCTGAAGACGTGCACCAGCCGGGTGAACGGCCACAGCGCGAACAGGAACATCGCGGCGAGCCCGTGCAGCTGGAAGCTCCACGGCGCCTCCGCCATCAGGTCGGGGTGCAGGTCGAAGCGGAAGATCCCGCGGAACCAGATCGAGACGCCCTCGCGGTAGTCGTAGTGACCGAAGATGTTGGCGGCCACGGTGTTCACGAGCCCCAGCACGATCACGGTGGCCAGGACGGCGTACATCGTCTTGTCCATCTTGGTGGTCGCGGAGAAGACCGGGCCGACGGTGCGGCGCCGGTAGATCAGGATCACCATGCCGACCAGCGTCGCGAAGCCGGCGACCGCGCCGATCGAGACCGCCATGAAGTGGTAGAGGCCCTCGGAGATCCCGACCGCCTCGGTCCACGACTTCGGCACGCCGAGGCCCATCACGTGGCCGAGGAAGACTGCGAGGATGCCGAAGTGGAACAGCGGGCTGCCGATGCGCAGCAACCGGTCCTCGTAGAGCTGGGAGGAGCGCGTGGTCCAGCCGAACTTGTCGTAGCGGTAGCGCCAGAAGTGGCCGACGACGAAGACCGTCAGGCAGATGTAGGGGAAGATCACCCAGAGGAACTGGTTCACGCGCGGGCTCCTGGGAACGTCGGCATCGGGAGCGGCTCGTCGGCCGCCGGGACGGTGAAGGGCGCGAGCCCGACTTCTTCTTCCGGCGGGCCCTCGGCGGCCAGGCGGCGTACGGCGTCCATCTCGTCGCCGCGCAACGGCGGCAGCGTCGCGGTGACCGCCTCGACGGCGCCTGCCCACCGGGACCCGCGGTCGCGCAGCGAGAGCCGCAGCAGCTCCAGCCCGGCCCGGTGGTCGAGCATCAGCGTCCGGCCCAGCTCCTGGTCCACGGTCGCGGCGTACTCGAGCACCACGCAGAGGTGGTCGGGCAGCTCGCCGCCGCCGGCGGTGTCCGCGTCGAGCAGGAACCCCGAGCGCAGGTAGGTCTGCTTGAACCGCAGCAGCGCCATCCCGCGCTTGCGGGTGTCCCCGTGCGCGAAGTAGGTGAGGAACAGGTTGCACCGACGCCGGGAGTCGAACGTCTCGACGTAGTCGGCCTGCAGCTCCTCCAGCGGTGTCGCCTCCAGGTGCGCGACGACCTCCCGGATCGGCTGCCCCACCGGCGCCGGCAGCTGCCACGACGCCGAGCGGATGAGGTCCAGCCGGGCCAGCAGCTCCTCGTCGGGGTAGTCCAGCAGCAGCGAGGCCGACTGCCAGGCCAGCATCAGCTGCTCCGGCGGGTGTGTCGGCCGGGGGTACTTGCGGCTCATCGGAAGTCCGCCCCGCCGGTCAGCCCGCCGGTGCCGCCCTCGCCGGTCGACCCGTCCCCGGAGGTGTCCGGGGTGGTCGGCTCCTCCACCTGCTCCGGCCCCTGGGACTTCGGCGGGAACAGCCCGCTCGGGGTGCCCTTGCCGTCCCAGCTGAGCAGGTTCACCCGGGAGGCCTTGCCGGCCGGCGCGGCCATCGTGTCCGAGGTCTGCCGGTCCGCGAGCATCTGGAAGTTCTCCACCGCGATCGGGGTCGGCGACCCCGAGCCCTCGCCGAACGGGCCGGAGCCGCCCATGCCGGGTCCGCCCTCGTAGTCCAGCGAGCACTCGGTGGCCAGCTCCTCCAGCGAGTGGGCCTGCTCGGCGTGCGCGCTCGGGATCACGTAGCGCTCGTCGTACTTGGCGATGGCGAGGAGCCGGTACATGTCGTACATCTCCTCCTCGGTCATCCCGACCGCCTCGGGGATCGAGCCGTCCGGGTCGCGGCCCATGTTGATGTCGCGCATGTAGGACCGCATCGCGGCGAGCTTCTTCAGCACGCCCTCCACCGGGGCGACGTCGCCGGCGGTGAACATCTCGGCGAGGTACTCCACCGGGATCCGCAGCGCATCGATCGCGGCGAACAGGTTGCCCTTGTCCTCGGCGTCCTCACCGGTCTCCTTGACGACGTCGATCACCGGCGACAGCGGCGGGATGTACCAGACCATCGGCATCGTGCGGTACTCCGGGTGCAGCGGCAGCGCGACCTTGAACCGGTTGATCAGCGCGTGGATCGGCGAGCGCTGCGCGGCGTCCACCCAGTCCCGCGGGATCCCGGCCTTCTCCGCCTCGCGGACCACCTCGGGGTCGAACGGGTCGAGCAGGACCGAGCGCTGCGCCTCGTAGAGGTCGTGGTCGTCGGGCACCGACGCGGCCTCGAGCACCTTGTCGGCGTCGTAGAGGACCAGGCCGATGTAGCGCAGCCGGCCCACGCAGGTCTCCGAGCACACGGTCGGCAGGCCGACCTCGATGCGCGGGAAGCAGAACGTGCACTTCTCGGCCTTGCCGGTGCGGTGGTTGAAGTAGACCTTCTTGTAGGGGCAGCCGGACACGCACATCCGCCAGCCCCGGCAGCGGTCCTGGTCGACGAGCACGATGCCGTCCTCGGCGCGCTTGTAGATCGCCCCGCTCGGGCAGGACGCGGCGCACGAAGGGTTGAGGCAGTGCTCGCAGATCCGCGGCAGGTAGAACATGAAGGTCTGCTCGAACTCGAACTTCACGGACTTCCCGACCGCGTCGAGCTTCTCCAGGATCGGGTCGCGGTGGGTGTTCGCGGTGGAGCCGCCGAGGTCGTCGTCCCAGTTCGCCGACCACTCGATCTTCATGTCCTTGCCGGAGATCAGCGACTTGGGCCGCGCCACCGGGGTGTGCTCCTGCGCCGGGGCGTCGGTCAGCGTCGCGTAGTCGTAGGTCCACGGCTCGTAGTACTCGTCGATCGAGGGGAGCTTGGGGTTGGAGAAGATCGTCAGCAGCTTCTGGAACCGGCCGCCTCCCTTCAGGGTCAGCCGGCCGCGCTTGTTCAGCGTCCAGCCGCCCTTCCACTTCTCCTGGTCCTCGTAGGTGCGCGGGTAGCCCAGTCCGGGCTTGGTCTCCACGTTGTTGAACCAGACGTACTCGGTGCCGGAGCGGTTGGTCCACGCCTGCTTGCAGGTCACCGAGCAGGTGTGGCAGCCGATGCACTTGTCGAGGTTCATGACCATCGCCATCTGTGCCATGACCCTCATCAGTACTGAACCTCCTGGTTGCGCTTGCGGATGATGGTGACCTCGTCGCGCTGGTTGCCGGTGGGGCCGAGGTAGTTGAACGCGAAGGTGAGCTGGGCGTAGCCGCCGATCAGGTGGCTGGGCTTCACCAGCAGCCGGGTCAGCGAGTTGTGGATGCCGCCGCGCTTGCCGGAGGTCTCCGCGATCGGTACGTCGATCAGCCGGTCCTGCGCGTGGTACATGTACACGGTCCCCTCGGGCATCCGGTGCGACACGATCGCCCGCGCCACGACCACGCCGTTGCGGTTGACCGCCTCGATCCAGTCGTTGTCCACGATCCCGACCTTGGCCGCGTCCCGGTCGCTCATCCAGATGTTCTGGCCGCCGCGCGAGAGCGACAGCATGAACAGGTTGTCCTGGTACTCCGAGTGGATCGACCACTTGTTGTGCGGCGTCAGGTAGCGGACGGTGAGGCCGGCGACGTCGCTGCCGCCCTTCGAGCCGTCCGAGACGTCACCGAGCGCGGGCTCGGTGAACAGCGCCGCCATGTTCAGCGGTGGCCGGTAGACCGGCAGCCCCTCCCCGAGCTCGGTCATCCAGTCGTGGTCGAGGTAGAAGTGCATCCGGCCGGTGAGGGTGTGCCAGGGCTTCATCCGCTCCACGTTGATGGTGAACGGCGAGTAGCGCCGCCCGCCGGTCTCCGAGCCGGACCACTCCGGCGAGGTGATCACCGGCACCGGTGCCGCCTGGGTGTCGGCGAAGGTGATCTGCTTGCCCTGGTGCTCCTCGGCGAGGTCGGCGAGCCTGGTGCCGGTGCGCTTCTCGAGGGTCTTGAACCCCTGCGTGGCCAGGTGGCCGTTGGTGGTGCCGGACAGCGCGAGGATCGCCTCGCAGACGTGCACGTCCCGCTTCAGCGACGGCCGCCCGTCGGCCACGCCGCCCCGGACCGCGCCGTTCTTGTGCCGCAGGTAGTCGACCTGCTCGGTGACGTCGAAGGTGACGCCCTTGGTGGTGGCGCCGAGCGTGTCCATCAGCGGGCCGAGCGCGTTGAGCTTCTCGGAGACCGCGCCGTAGTCGCGGACCACCTCGACGAGCTTGGGCATGCTGACGCCGGGGACCGGCTCGCACTCGCCCTTCGCCCAGTCCCGGACCACGCCGTGCGGCGTCGCCATCGCGTCCGGGGTGTCGTGCATCAGCGGCACCGCGACCACGTCGGTGCGGGTGCCGAGCCGGGTCGCCGCCAGCTCGCTGAACTTCGCGGCGATCGTCTGCCAGGCGTCCCAGTCGGTGCGGGACTGCCACGGCGGGGCGATCGCCGGGTTGAACGAGTGGATGAACGGGTGCATGTCGGTGGTGTTGAGGTCGTGCTTCTCGTACCAGGTCGCCGCCGGGAGCACCACGTCGGAGAAGATCGTGGTGCTGGTCTGCCGGAAGTCCAGCGTCAGCAGCAGGTCGAGCTTGCCCTCCGGGGCGTGTTCCCGCCAGGTCACGTCGACCGGGCGCTGCCCCTCCGGCGCCTCGGTCGCCCGCAGCGAGGAGTCGGTGCCCAGCAGGTGCTTGAGGAAGTACTCGTTGCCCTTGCCCGAGGAGCCGAGCAGGTTGGCCCGCCAGATCGAGAGGATTCGCGGGAAGTTCTCCGGCGCGTCCGGGTCCTCGCCGGCCCAGCCGAGCTCGCCGGCCTTGAGCTGCTCGACGATGTGCTCCGCCGAGGTCCGGCCCGCCGCGGCGGCCTCGTCGGCGAGGTCGAGCGGGTTCCGGTCGAAGGTGGGGTAGGACGGCATCCAGCCCATCCGGGCGCTCTGCGCGATCACGTCGGCGGTGGACTTGCCGGCCAGCTGGCCGCTGCCGGTGGTGGCCGAGAGGGTGTCCGCCCCGAAGTGGTCGTAGCGGAACTGGTCGGTGTGCAGGTACCAGTAGGCGGTCTGGATCATGTTGCGCGGCGGCCGGTTCCAGTCCAGCGCGTTGGCGACCTGGGTGTAGCCGGTGATCGGCCGGACCTTCTCCTGGCCCACGTAGTGCGCCCAGCCGCCGCCGTTGACGCCCTGGCAGCCGGTCAGCGTGGTCAGCGTCAGGAACGAGCGGTAGATCGTGTCGGAGTGGAACCAGTGGTTGGTGCCGGCCCCCATCACGATCATCGAGCGGCCGTGCGACTCCTCGGCGTTGCGGGCGAACTCACGACCGACCCGGGCGGCCGCCGAGGCGGGCACGCCGGTGATCTGCTCCTGCCACGCCGGGGTGTACGGCGCCGAGGCGTCGTCGTACGACGCGGGCCACTCGCCGGGCAGGCCGTCGCGCCCGACGCCGTACTGCGCCAGCAGCAGGTCGAACACCGTGGTGACGAGGTGGCCGCCGACCCGGCGCACCGGGACGCCGCGGGGCAGGTCGCCGGCCGCGCCGTCGGCGGTGTCGAAGCGCGGCATCTGCACCAGCACGCTGTCCGCGGAGGTGTCGATCAGCGACAGCTTCGGGTCCACGTCGCCGAGCTCGAGGTTCCACCGGCCGACGCCGCTCTCGCCGTAGCGGTGACCGAGCGAGCCGTTGGGCACCACCGGCTCGTCCGAGCGACTGTCGATGAGCACCGTCTTGAAGGCGGCGTTCTCCTCGTGCTCGTGGGCCGGGAGGTCGGCGGCGGTGAGGAACTTGCCGGCCGTGAAGCGGCCGGGCGAGGTCTCGTCGAGGCGGATCAGGTAGGGCAGGTCGGTGTAGGTCTTGACGTAGTCGGTGAAGTACGGCGTCGACCGGTCGACGAAGTACTCCTTGAGCACCACGTGGCCCATCGCCATCGCCAGTGCCGCGTCGGTGCCCGGCCGGGCCGGCAGCCACTCGTCGGCGAACTTCACGTTGTCGGCGTAGTCCGGTGCGACCGCGATGACCTTCTGGCCGCGGTAGCGCGCCTCGGTCATCCAGTGCGCGTCCGGGGTCCGGGTCACCGGCAGGTTCGAGCCCCACATGATCAGGTAGCCGGCGTTCCACCAGTCACCGGACTCCGGGACGTCGGTCTGGTCGCCGAAGACCTGCGGGGAGGCCACCGGCAGGTCGGCGTACCAGTCGTAGAAGCTCAGCATCGAGCCGCCGACGAGGTTCACGAACCGGGCGCCCGAGGCGTGCGAGACCATCGACATCGCCGGGATCGGCGAGAAGCCGGCGACCCGGTCGGGCCCCCACTTCTGGATCGTGTGCACGTGCGCGGCGGCCACCAGCTCGGTGGCCTCCTCCCAGCTGGCCCGCACCAGGCCGCCCTTGCCGCGGGCGGACTTGTAGGCCTTCGCCCGCAGCGGGTTGTCGACGATGTGCGCCCAGGCCTTGACCGGGTCGCCGTCGTGCTGCTTCTTGGCCTCGCGGTACATCTGCAGCAGCACGCCCCGGACGTAGGGGTAGCGCACGCGGGTCGGCGAGTAGGTGTACCAGGAGAAGGCCGCGCCACGGGGGCAGCCGCGCGGTTCGTACTCCGGGGAGTCCGGGCCGACCGAGGGGTAGTCGGTCTGCTGGGTCTCCCAGGTGATGATCCCGTCCTTGACGTAGACCTTCCACGAGCACGAGCCGGTGCAGTTCACCCCGTGCGTCGAGCGGACCACCTTGTCGTGGCTCCACCGGTCCCGGTAGAAGTCGTCGGCCTCGCGGCCCCCGCTGCGGTGCAGGCTGCGCAGGTCCTGCGAGACCTCCGCCTTGGTGAAGTAGCGGCGTGAGCGGACCAGCGCCTCCGCGATCCCTCCGTCCAGGCCGGGGGGCTGCGAGCCGTCCCCCTGCTGCGGGGCGACTGCTTCTCGCGGTGCCTGGGTCACGTGCTACTCCTCTGTCGGGAACGAGCGGGTGCGATCGGGTGGAACGGGCTAGCGGTCGGGACGGGTCATGCTGCGGCCGGGCTGTCGCTGGTCGCGGCTTCGGAGGCGGTCCGCAAGGTGGAGCGGACCACGGTGAGGGTGAGCACCAGCGTGAGGGCGGCGGTCACCGAGAGCAGCACCAGCCCGATGGCGTAGGAGTCGGTGCGGCCGTAGACGTAGCCCATGATCAGCGGCGGCACGAACCCGCCGAGGCCGCCGGCGGCACCGACGAGGCCGGTGACGCCACCGACCCGGCTGGGCTCCACCACCCGCGCGACCAGGGCGAAGGTGGCACCGGAGCCCGACCCGAGGGCGGCCGCCATCGCGAGGAAGGCCGCGGTGCCGATGTGCTCGAGCAGCGGCGTGGTGGAGGCGATCGCGGCACCGATCGCGACGACGCCGTACCCGACCGCGAGCACCGGGACCGGACCGAAGCGGTCCGAGAGCCAGCCGCCGATCGGGCGCATCAGCACCGCGACCACCACGAAGCCGGCCATCCGGTTGGCGGCGTCGGCCGGGGTCAGCTCGTAGGCCGTCTTGAGGTAGGCCGGCAGGTAGACCGAGAAGGCGACGTAGCCGCCGAAAGCGACCGCGTAGAGCATGCAGGCCTGCCAGCTGATCGGCAACCGTGCGTTGGCGGAGAGCCGGGACATCAGGCTGCCGGCGGGGGCCACCCGGCCGGGGGCGTCCTCGAGCAGCAGCCAGGCCACGACGGCGTACACCGCGAGCAGCGAGGCGGTGATCAGGAACGGCGCCGCGGAGCCGACGTTGGTGTAGAGCTTGACAGTGGTCAGCGCGCTGATCGCGGTGCCGCCCATGCCTGCACCGAAGACGCCGACGGCGAGGCCGCGGCGCTCGGGCGGGAACCAGGCGTTCACGAACGGCACGCCGACCGCGAAGGCGGTGCCCCCGATGCCGAGGAAGAACCCGCCGACCAGGATCAGCGCGTAGGAGCTCTGCGCCGCCAGGCCCAGGAAGAGCACGGGCACGATCGTCGCCAGCGAGACCAGCGGGAACATCACCCGGCCGCCGTACTTGTCGGTCAGCGCGCCCACCGGGATCCGGCCGAGCGACCCGACCAGCACCGGCACCGCGACCATCAGCGCCACGTCGGACTCGCTGAGGGTGCCGAGGGCGCCGTTCTCGCGGAACAGCGGCCCGAGCGGGCTGACCAGGGCCCAGGCCCAGAAGTTCACCGCGAAGCCGATGGTGGCCAGAGCCAGCATGAGACCGGGTGACCTGTGCTCCCCCGAGCTCACGGCCCTGGACCTCCGAACGTGCGTCGTTGCAGACATGGCTGTTCTCCTGACTCTCGCTGACTTCGGCCACTGTGCCAAGCCCCACACGCCAGGGGCTGGGTCCAAAGTCCTGTCAGGACGCGGCAACGGTCCCCTCTGTCCGGATCCGGAGGATCGCCGGTTTGCCGGCGAGCCGGTCCGTGAGCCGCTCCCCCGGCGTGCCTCTCAGTCGCGGCGGCGGTTGACGCGCGCCATGTTGAGGCCGACCAGCCGGGTGACCACCATCGCGATGTAGAACAGCCCGACCACCTGCTCGAGCATCACCACGCTGCGCGAGTGCCCGTGGACCGGGACGATGTCGGAGAGACCGGTGCTGGAGAGCGTCGTGAACGACAAGAACAGCAGCTCGGTCCAGGTGCGCGGCTGGTCCGGCTGCACCGCAGCCGTGAAGCTCCCCGGGTCGAGCGCCTGCACGACGACATACGTGTAGGCGAACGCCCAGGCCAGCAACGTGAAGACCGCGCCGACGGCGAACATCTCGTCGGTGGTGACCCGCTCGTCGGCGAGCATGTAGACCAACATGCTGACGGCGGCGTAGAAGTAGAGCAGCGCCTCGAAGACCGCGCTGTACGGCGCCAGCGAGTCGTCCAGCGTCACCGCCTGCACCAGCAGCAGGCCCAGGGCCGGGATCGCCAGCGTGACCGAGACCCACCAGAGCATCGGCGTGGCCCGCACCGCGCGGACCACCAGCGCGAGCACCGCCAGCCCGAAGACCGCCAGCGCCGAGCGTCCGGCGACGCTGCCCTCCAGGAACGGGTAGACGATCACGCCGAGCAGCTGGACGATCAGCAGCGCGGCGCAGGGGGTGTCCCGCAGGAACCGGACGGCTCGTCGCATGTGCGGAAGGCTAACCCGCGACGGTCGAGCACCAGCGTCCCCCGGCCGACAGGGGAAGCCGGGGAACGCTGGTGGCCTCGGGCGGCTCGGGATCGAGCCGGTGGCCGCGCGGGGTCAGTCCTGCACGAACCGCACGTCGGACGCGCCGAGCCGGGCCGCGTCGGCGGTCTGGTCGTCGGGCTGCTCCTGGGAGTCGATCTCGGCGGCGACCCGGGCGCGGTAGTGCTCCACCTCGTTCTTGGCCTGGTCGTCGCTCCAGCCCAGCACCGGCGCCACGAGCTCGGCGATCTCCTCGGCGGCCGCGAGGCCCCGGTCGACGGACTCGATCGAGATCCGGGTCCGCCGGGTGAGGATGTCGTCGAGGTGCAGGGCCCCTTCGGCGAGCGCCGCGTAGTAGGCCTCCACCCGCAGGTAGGTCGGCGCGTCCGGCAACGGCTCCGCGAGCTCCGGTCGCTCCTTGACCAGCGCCAGCAGCTCGCCGGTCAGCGACCCGTAGCGGTTCAGCAGGTGCTCGATCCGGGCCAGGTGCAGCCCGGACTCGGTCGCCAGCTGCTCGCGGCGGTTCCAGTCCGCCGTGTAGCCCTCGGCGCCCACCAACGGGATGTTGTCGGTGCAGCAGGGTGGCACCGTGCGCGAGAACCCGTGCGCCACCGCGTCCACGGCGTCCTTGGCCATCACCCGGTAGGTGGTGTACTTGCCGCCGGCCACCATCACCAGACCGGCCACCGGCGAGACCACCGCGTGCTCGCGGGAGAGCTGGCTGGTGTCCTCCGACTCCCCCGACAGCAGCGGCCGCAGACCGGCGTAGACGCCGACGACGTCCTCGTGGGTCAGCGGCGTCTGCAGCAGCGCGTTGGCGTGGTCCAGCAGGTAGTCCACGTCGGACCGGCTCGCCGCCGGGTGCGCGAGGTCGAGCTCCCAGTCGGTGTCGGTGGTGCCGATGATCCAGTTCTCGTGCCACGGGATGATGAAGAGCACGCTCTTCTCGGTGCGGCTGATGATCCCGGTCTGGGACCGGATCCGGTCCCGCGGCACCACGATGTGCACGCCCTTGGAGGCCCGCACGTTGATCTGCCCGCGGCCGCCGACCATCTCCTGGATCTCGTCGGTCCAGACCCCGGCGGCGTTGATGGTCTGCCGGGCCCGGATCTCCAGCTCCTCGCCGGTCTCCAGGTCCTTGACCCGCGCTCCGCTGACCCGGTCCCCCTCGCGGAGGAAGCCGGTCACCCGGGTGCTGGTGGCGCAGAGGGCGCCGTACTCCGCCGCCGTGCGCGCCAGCATCATGGTGTGCCGGGCGTCGTCCACCTGGCCGTCGTAGTACTGGATCGCGCCGACCAGGGCGTCCTTGCGCAGCGAGGGGAACTCCCGCAGCGCCTGCCGCCTGGTCAGGTGCCGGTGGCTGGGCACGCCGTGCCGGCCGCCGAGGGTGTCGTAGAGCAGCACCCCGCTGCCGACGTAGAACCGCTCCCACACCCGGTGCTGCAGGGGGTAGAGGAACGGCACCGGCCGGGCCAGGTGCGGGGCGAGCCGGTTGAGGATCAGCGACCGCTCGCGCAGCGCCTCCCGCACCAGGCCGAAGTCGAGCTGCTCGAGGTAGCGCAGGCCACCGTGGACCAGCTTGCTCGACCGGCTCGAGGTGCCCGCGGCGTAGTCACGGGCCTCGACCAGCCCGACGCGCAGCCCGCGGGTGGCGGCGTCGAGGGCGGCCCCCGAGCCCACGACGCCACCGCCGATGACGAGCACGTCCAGCTGTTCCTGCGCCATGTCGCGCAGCGCCGCCTGCCTGTTCTCCGGGTTCAGGTGCACCGCCGTACCGCTCATCGTGCTCCTCATTCCACGTCCACCCAGTCCAGGGTCCTGGTCACGGCCTTCTGCCAGCCCTTGTAGCCCGCCTCGCGCTCGTCCTCGGACCACTGGGGCTCCCAGCGCTTGCTCTCGTTCCAGTTCTTGCGCAGCTCCTCGCGGTCGGTCCAGAAACCGACCGCCAGGCCCGCGGCGTACGCCGACCCGAGCGCGGTGGTCTCCGCGACGACCGGCCGGCTGACCGGCACGCCGAGCACGTCCGCCTGGATCTGCATGCACAGGTCGTTGGCGGTCACGCCGCCGTCGACCTTCAGGACCTCGAGCTTGACCCCGGAGTCCTTCTCCATCGCGTCGGCCACGTCGCGGCTCTGGTAGCAGATCGCCTCGAGGGTCGCCCGGGCGATGTGCGCGTTGGTGTTGAACCGCGACAGTCCGACAATGGCACCTCGGGCGTCAGAGCGCCAGTAGGGGGCGAACAGCCCGGAGAACGCCGGCACGAAGTAGACGCCGCCGTTGTCGGGCACCTCCCGGGCCAGGCTCTCGCTCTGCGAGGCCCCGCTGATCAGCCCCATCTGGTCGCGCAGCCACTGGACCGCCGAACCGGTGACGGCGATCGACCCCTCCAGCGCGTAGACCGGCTTCTCGTCGCCGAACTGGTAGCAGACCGTGCTGAGCAGGCCGTTCTCGGAGCGGACCAGCTCGGTGCCGGTGTTCAGCAGCAGGAAGTTTCCGGTGCCGTAGGTGTTCTTGGCCTCGCCGGGGGCCAGGCAGACCTGGCCGACCATGGCGGCCTGCTGGTCGCCGAGGGCCGCGGAGAGCGGCACGGCGGTGCCGAGCGGGCCGTCCTCCAGCGTGTGGCCGTAGAGGTTCGGGTCCGAGGACGGCCGGATCTCCGGGAGCATCTGCCGGGGGATGTCGAAGAAGCCGAGCAGCTCGTCGTCCCAGTCCAGGGTCTCGAGGTTCATCAGCATGGTGCGGCTGGCGTTCGTCACGTCGGTGATGTGCACGCCGCCCCGGGGGCCGCCGGTGAGGTTCCACAGCAGCCACGCGTCGGTGTTGCCGAAGATCGCGTCGCCGGCCTCGGCCGCCTCCCGCACCCCCTCGACGTTGTCCATGATCCACTTGATCTTCCCGCCCGAGAAGTACGTCGCCGGGGGCAGGCCGGCCTTGCGCCGGATGACGTCGCCGCGGCCGTCGGCGTCGAGGGCCTTGGCGATCGAGTCGGTGCGGGTGTCCTGCCAGACGATCGCGTTGTAGTAGGGGCGGCCGGTCTTCCGGTTCCACACCACCGTGGTCTCGCGCTGGTTGGTGATGCCGAGGGCCGCGAGGTCCGCGCCGGTCAGCCCCTTGCGTCCGAGCGCGGTCTGCAGCACCGAGCTGGTGCGCTCCCAGATCTCCACCGGGTTGTGCTCCACCCAGCCGGCCTTCGGCATGATCTGCTCGTGCTCGAGCTGGTGCCGGGCGACCTCGTTGCCGCCGTGGTCGAAGATCATGAAACGGGTGCTCGTGGTGCCCTGGTCGATGGCGCCGACGTATTCAGCCATGAAGTGTCTCCTTGTGGTGAGGGCGGTCTGGACGGTGTGGACGGTTGACGGGGACGGGAGCTGCGGAGGCGGCGGCCGGCTCAGGCACCGGGCTCGCGGTGCTCGGCGCGGGCCGCGACGTTCTCCGCGACACGCTCCTCGCGGGGCGCCTGCTCGGGGATCCGGCCCTCCTCGGCCGGCTCGTCCTCGGCGGGCAGGAAGCGGCCGATGGCGACCTTGTAGAAGCCGGCGCCGAGGACGCCTCCGATGAGCGGGGCCACGATCGGCACCCAGAAGTACAGCGCGCCGCGTTGGTCCTCGAAGGCGGTGTCGTAGCCGGTCAGGAAGCTGGCCAGCCGGGGACCGAAGTCACGCGCCGGGTTGATGGCGTAGCCGGCGTTGGTGCCCCAGGCCATGCCGATGGCGACGACGATCAGACCGACGATGAACGGCGCGATCCAGGCGACCGGGGCGTTGTTGCGGGCGTCGGTCACGGCCAGGATCAGGAACAGCAGGATCGCGGTGCCGAGGACCTGGTCGAAGAAGGCCGTGCTGGTGCTGATGTCCATCGCGCCGTTGCCGGGCAGCGTGGAGAAGATGCCCTGGGTGGCGATCGTGTGCCCGGCGTCGACGGTGCCGATCGCGTCGGCGTAGATCCAGCGGACCAGCAGCGCGGCCACGAAGGCCCCGGCGGTCTGCGCGAGGGAGTACGGGAGGACCTTGCGCCACTCGAAGTCGCCGAAGGTGGCCAGCGCCACCGACACGGCCGGGTTCAGGTGGGCGCCGCTGATCCGCGCGGCGGCGTACACGCCGAACGTGACGCCCAGCCCCCAGGCCCAGGCGATCGAGTCGTGGTCGCCGAGCCCGCCCTCGCTGGTGACGACCTGGGCGACGACGCCGACGCCGAAGAGGATGAGGATCATGGTGCCGGTGAACTCGGCGACGAGCTCGCCCACCAGTGTCCTTCTGCCGAGTGAGTCCATGGGGACGCTCCTTGGATCGTCAGGGATGGTCTGTGTGAGGAGCGACGCTAGGTGCACGTGACGGACGCCACAACAGCGAGCGTTCAGCATGGCCGAACGCCGCGTCGTTCGGCCATGCTGAACGCCGAACGTTCGACATGGCCGAACAGCGAGTAACGTCCCTCGCATGTCAGCGCGCGTCCAGTCGGTGGAGCGGGCGGCCGCGATCCTGCAGGTGCTCGCCGACGAGCACGGTCCGGTCAGCCTCGCGCACCTCTCCGCGGCGCTCGGTCTGGCCAAGGCGACGGTGCACGGACTGGTCCAGACGCTGCGCGAGGTGGGCTTCGTCGACCAGGACCCCGTGACGGGGCTGTACGCCGTCGGCGCCGAGCTGCTGCACCTCGGCGCCACGCCGCTGGACCGCAACGAGCTCCGGGCACGGGCCCTGAACTGGACCGACGCGTTGGCCGGCCACACCGGGGAGTCCGCGCTGGTCGCGCGGCTGGAGGACGGCGAGGTGATGATCGCCCACCACGTGTTCCGGCCCGACACCAGCCAGCAGAGCCTGCAGACCGGATCGTCACGACCGCTGCACGCCACCGCGCTGGGCAAGGTGCTGCTCGCCCACGACCCGCGGGCGTCGCGCACGCTGGCCGGGCGGCAGCTGGAGAGCCACACCTACCGGACCGTCACGGACCCCGGCCGGCTGCACCGCGAGCTCGCCGACGTCCGCGACCTGGGCTGGGCCGCCTCGGTGGAGGAGTGGCGGCCGGGTCACGCCGGGCTGGCCGCCCCGGTGCGGGACCGCTCCGGCTTCGTGATCGGCGCGGTCGGCATCGAGGGCCGCGCCGACGCCCTCTGCGACGGGCACCTGCGACCCCGCGCGACGCTGGTCAAGCACGTGATGGACGCCGGCCGGTGGATCTCCCGCGAGCTCGGTCACGGGCGGCACGGGTGAGCCCGTCGTACGTCGCCGCGATCGACCAGGGCACCACCTCGACCCGCTGCCTGCTCTTCGACCGGCAGGGCCGGATGGTGTCGGTCGCGCAGCGGCAGCACCGCCAGCACTACCCCCGTCCCGGCTGGGTCGAGCACGACGCGGAGGAGATCTGGCGGCTGGTCTGCGACCTGGTGCCGCTGGCGCTCGAGGACGCGGGGGTGACGCCTGCCGAGGTCGTCGCGCTCGGGGTCACCAACCAGCGCGAGACCACGGTGGTGTGGGACCGCGTCACCGGCCGGCCGGTGGGGCCGGCGATCGTCTGGCAGGACACGCGTACGGCGACCGACCTGCCCGCCCTCACCAGTGACTTCGAGGTGGCGGAGCTGACCCGGCGCACCGGCCTGCCGCTGTCGCCGTACTCCTCGGGGCCCAAGCTGCGCTGGATCCTCGACAGCGACCCGCGGCTCCGGGAGCGCGCCGAGCGAGGTGAGCTGCTGTTCGGGACGATGGACACCTGGCTGGTCTGGAAGCTCACCGGCGGCCTGCACGTGACCGACGCGACCAACGCCAGCCGCACGCTGCTGATGGACCTCGAGACGCTCCAGTGGGATCCCGAGCTGCTGGAGTGCATGCAGGTGCCGGCGGCGATGCTGCCAGAGATCCGCAGCTCGGCCGGCGTGATCGGTCACACCCGCGAGCCGATCGAGGGGATCCCGATCAGCGCGATGCTCGGCGACCAGCAGGCGTCGCTGTTCGGGCAGACCGCCTTCGAGCCCGGCGACGCGAAGTGCACCTTCGGCACCGGCAGCTTCCTGCTGATGAACACCGGCCCGGACATCGTTCGCTCCCGCTCCGGCCTGATCACCACCGTCGCCCACGCGACCGAGGGCGAGCCGACCGTCTACGCCCTCGAAGGATCGATCGCGGTGGCCGGCGCGCTCGTCGAGTGGTGCCGCACCAGCCTGGGGCTGGTGCGCTCGGCCGCCGAGATCGAGACACTGGCGCGCACCGTCGATGACAACGGCGGCTGCTACGTGGTGCCGGCCTTCGCAGGCCTCTACGCCCCCTACTGGGAGAGCCGGGCGCAGGGGATCATCGCCGGGCTGACCGGCTACATCACCAAGGGCCACATCGCCCGGGCGGTCCTCGAGGCGTCGGCGTGGCAGGCCAAGGACGTCGTGGACGCGATGGTGGTCGACGCCCAGGTCCCGATGACCTCGCTGGCCGTCGACGGCGGGATGACCGCGAACAACCTGCTGATGCAAACCCTGGCCGACGTCCTCGACGTGCCGGTGATCCGGCCGATGATGGCCGAGAGCGTGGCGCTCGGAGCGGCGTACGCCGCCGGGCTCGCGGTCGGCTACTGGCCGGACCGCCGGGTGCTGAAGGCCAACTGGCACCGGGCCTCGGAGTGGCGCTCGGAGATCGCGGACGACGAGCGGGACCGCTCCCACGCCGCGTGGCGGCAGGCCATCGACCTGTCGATCGCCTGGGGCCGCGGCCGTCCCTGACCGGGCCCGCCGCCCGGGTCGGCTGGGGGCGAATCGGACCGGTGTCGACCGGTATCCCCTGTGGTGCAACCGACATGCCTACACATGCGTCTTTGTGGGTATCAGACCGATGCGCCGCGGCACCGCGATCGGTGACCGGCCCGGACAACGCCCAGCCGTTCAGGAGAACACCATGAAAGCCACCACCACCGACACGACGGTGCAGGAGACTGCCGCCGAGGCCGACTCCGGACTCGGACTGATGCTGCTCATCCTGCTGGTCCTCACCGTGGTCGCCGCACTCGCCACCTGATCTCCCGGCCGCCCGGGCGGAGGACCTTGGTCCCGTGAGCCGGGCGGCGTCGGACCCCTTTTGCGCTGCGAAGGACCCCTTCCGGCCCTGGACGGTTCCCTCCGGCCGGCCCCGCTGCGCACGATGACTCCCGGCGGCCTCTGGACCGACACGGTCCCCGCCCGCAGGTCTGCAAGGGAGTCGGCCGATGAGCGGCGCAGCACTGATCTTCCCCGGCGCGCACGAGCGCTGGTTCGTCACCGACGTCTCCGGCGGTGACTGGTCCTTCTTCTTCTCGCCCCTGCCGCTGTTGCTGACAGCCGTCGTCGTGGCGGTGACGGTGGCCTGGCGGCTGGTGGCGCTGCGCCTGCCCTCCCCGGAGATCGGCGCCTTCGCTCGGCTGGGCCGGCTGGCGCCGTACGTCCCCCGGCTGCTGGCCATCCACGTCGGGGTCAGCCTGCTGGCCCTTGCGGCGACCGGCGACTTCCTGGCCCACTCCCTTCCGCTGCGCGAGGTGCCCGCCGGCGGGGTCGTCGGGCTGGTCGAGGCCGGGATCGGCGTCTGGTTCATCACCGGGGTCCGGCTGCGGGCCGCCGCGGTGGGGCTGGTCGTCCTCGGTCCGGTCGCGCTGCTGGCCGCCGGCCCGGTGGCGATGCTCGAGTCCGCAGCACTGCTGGGGGTGGCCGGCTTCCTGGCCGTGCTGCCGCCGAGCGACGGCACCTTCGGACGTGTCGAGCACGACGCCGTACGGCTGCGCTGGGCGCTGCTGGCGCTGCGCCTCGGGGTGGCGGTCGCGCTGGTGACGCTGGCGTTCTCCGAGAAGCTGACCAACCCGGTGCTGGCCACCGAGACCCTCGACGCCTACCCCTCGCTCGACGTGTTCGCGCTGGCGGGCATCCACCTCGCCCCGACCACGTTCATCGCGGTCGCCGGCGCCGTGGAGCTGCTGTTCGGGCTGCTGGTGCTCTCCGGCGCGGCCCCGCAGGTGGCGGTGCTGGTCGCGGCGGTGCCGTTCAACGCGACGCTGCTGCTGTTCGGGCAGACCGAGCTGGTCGGCCACCTGCCGGTGTACGGCGTCTTCCTGACCCTGCTGGTCTACGGCTCGAGCGCCGTCACCGCCCCGGAGGTGCGCTGGCTGCCCCGGCCGCGGGACCTGACGGTACGGCGCCGTGCCGCCGTCGCCGCGGCGGCAGCCACCCCCTGAGCAGCCGCCCGGCGTGCGGGCGTGGACCGCTCAGGCGCCGCCGTTGTCGCCGCCCAGCGAGCCGGGGCCGGTCTCGGCGACGGCATCGTCCGGCCCGACCGGCTGGCGGTAGGCAGCGCACTCGGCGTTGGGGCAGAAGTCGACGGTGACCATCTCGCCGGGCCGCATCTCGGGACGGGGCTCGTTGTCGGGGTCGAAGTCGACCACGGCCTGCTCCAGCGCGGTGCCGCAGACGGGACAGTGGGTCGGCCACTCGTGCGGCTCGTTCGCCGTGATGTCATCGGTCATAGCGCCATCGTGCCCGGTCACCCCGCATCGCACTCCTGCACGGGTCGCCGGGCCGACCCACCACCAGGAGGACCCCGTGAGCAGCAGCGACCGCATCCCAGCCCGTGACCTGCCTCCGGGCACCGTGCGCCGCGTCGGCGACTGGGCGGTGGGCAACCGCGACGGCGAGCTGTTCGGCGTCTCGCGCCGTTGCCGGCACCAGCTCGCCGACCTCTCAGAGGGCAGCATCGACGCCGACGGCTGCCTGGTCTGCCCCTGGCACCAGAGCCGCTACGACGTGGAGTCGGGCGAGATGGTCGAGGGCCCTCGCGGCTTCCTCGGCTACCACGGGCCCGCGCCCGGCTACTCCCAGCTGGTGCGCGGCTACGCCCGGTTCCTCAAGCTGCGGGTTCGGCGCGTGGTCCGCCGCGGCAAGGACGTCGTCGTCGAGTGATCCGGCCCCACTGCGAGCGCCGGGCCGGGTCCGGCATCCGGGCCGGGTCCGCCAGGACTAGCAGCCGTCGTCGCCGGTCTCGACCGAGGTGAAGCACTCGACCGGCACGAGCATGTCCGCCGGTGGGTTGTCAGAACTGGTCCGAGCGACTCCGGACTCGTGGCCGTCGGCGTCGAGCGCGCGGAGCACCGTGTCGGCACCCGGAGCACCGCCCGGCACCGGCACCACCGCGGCGAAGACACCGTCGAACACCGGCACGACCCGCGTCGCACCACCGACGCTCACCTCCAGCGACGTGACGTCTGCGCCGGCGGATCCGGCCAACGTCAGCAGGTCCGACCCCTGACCGCCGTACAGGTAGGGCCCGGCGGCCGACGCCGCGTCGGTCGGGGTGGCCGACACCTGGGTGAGGCGCTGGGCCGGGTCCGAGGAGAGCGCGCAACGCGCCACGAAGCCGTCCGGTGACACCAGCGCCGCGCTCAAGGTGCGCCCCACCCGGTCCGCGGCGCCGACCCGCCACGCGCGGAAGTCCACGTGTCCCTGGTAGGAGCACTGCCGCAGCACCTGGTGGTCGTCGTCCGACGAGGGCACCTGCGACAGATCGGGCCTGTGGCGAGGGCTGAAGTCGCCGGGAAGCGTGCACGCCGCCGAGTAGGTGCGCCCGTGATGCTCGGCCTCGTAGCTCGCGACGAGGCCGGCCCGCGACGGGAAGTCGTCGATCCAGCCCTCCGAGTGCTGCCAGGCGCTGTCCGGCACGAGCGGCGCAGCCTGGCGCAGCATCGGCAGGCACATGGTCTCGGCGTCCACCTTGGAGATCTCCGGGAACGACACGGTGCCGTCGGCTCCGCTGACCGGCGCCATCCCCGCGATCGGCCAGCCGAAGCCGGTGATGGTCACCCACTGCCGGCCCTGGCTGCTCACCACCAGGTCCGGGTAGCCGTCCCGCGGGCCGCCGGACGCCACGAGCGACACCCGACCGCCGGGATCGCCGAAGGCAGGCGAGGGCTCGTCCGCGGAGCGTCCGACGAGCTGCGTCGCCGACAGCACACCTCCCACGGCGAGCAGGCTCGCCACCCCGGCCACGGCCCCCGCCCGGCGTCGCCGGCGCGCGCGGGCACCGAGCCGGATGACCAGGGCGGGGTCGGTGGGGGCGAGCGGACGGGACTCCAGCACCCGGTCCAGCTCGTCGAGGATGGCGCGGTCACTCATCGTGTGCTCCGGAGGTCGAAGGGGTGGGAGCCAGAGCGGCGCGCAGCCGCTCGAGGCCTCGGGACGCCTGCGTCTTCACCGTGCTGCGCGAGCAACCGATGAGGCGTGCGGTCTCCTCGACCGACAGGTCGTTCCAGTAGCGCAGGACCACGGCGGCCCGTTGGCCGGGAGGAAGCGCCCTCAACGCCGCGAAGACCGCCGACTCCACCTGCGGCTCGGTCTCCTTGCCCGGCATCCCGGAGCGGTCCTGGCCGTCGGTCACCTCACGGCGGCGCCACGGCCGGCGCGACTCGTCGATGCAGGCGCGGACCAGGATCTGTCGGACGTAGGCGTCGATCGTGTCCGACCGGTCAACGCGGTCCCAGGCCAGGTAGAGCTTGGTCAGCGCGATCTGGACCAGGTCCTCGGCACGGTGAGGATCCCCGCACAGCAGGTACGCCGTGCGGGTGAGCTGCGGCGAGCGCGCCACGACGTACTGCGTGAAGCGCCGGTCCCGGTCGCTCCGCCTCATCCTGGTCTCCCCCGTCGGTGGTCACTTCTCACCCCTCCATACGGTGGGGCTCTGCCCGCAGGACCACACGGACCGTGAAAAATCGTCGGTCGATCCGACGACGGCACCGATCGACCGATCGGCAAGGTCGATCGGTGCCGCTCAGTGCAGCGCCTCCACCGGGGCGACGGCGACCAGGGCCTTCACCGTCTCGGCGAGCCGGGTGTCGAGCGTGACGAAGGCGTCTGCCTGCAGCTGGGTCAGGGCGACGTACTCCGCCGTCAGCGTGTCGGGCCAGCCGAGCCGGTCCGCGACCTTCCAGGCGGTCCTCTGCAGCACCCGGTCGCCGAGCAGGCGCAGGTTCAGCCCGCGCACGTGGTCGAGCCGGCGCCCAGCCTCCTTCTCGTCCAGCTCCCCGCGGCGGACCGACTGGTAGAGCATTGAGAGCACCTGCGAGCGGAGCAGCGTCGGCGCGAGCAGCTGGTGCTCCGCCGCGACCACGGCCTGTTCCTGGGCCAGCCGGAGCGCGACGTCCGGGCCGATCACGAACCGGGTCATCCCAGCGTCGCCTCGCCCGGGTCGGCCGGGGACGGGGACAGGTGCTCGTGGACCGCGAGCCACCGGCCGTCGGTCTGCCGGGCGAAGACGATCGTCTCGCGCTCGTCGAGCCACTGCCGCTCGCCGTCGGCCTGCACCACGGTGAGGACCCGGTGGGTGAAGACCGCGCTCTCGCCGTGCACCCGGACCCTGCCGTCCAAGGAGGTGCACGAGCTGACCTGGAAGCCGGCGTCGCGCTCCCACGACGCCCACAGCCGCTCGTAGGCGACACGTGAGTTCAGCGGCTCCGGCACGGTGTAGAACACGAACGTCGCGTCGGGGGTGAAGCTGCCGAAGTAGGCGTCGCGGTCGTGCCGGCCGAAGGCGTGGACGAGGTCGGACGCGGCGGCGAGCACCTGCTTCTCGACGTTCTCGACGGGGGTCATGTGGCGCTCCTCGGGGCGAGAGCCGACAGCAGCTCGTAGGTGACGTGCGAGGCGGCGATCCCGGTCACCTGCGCGTGGTCGTAGGCCGGTGAGACCTCGACGACGTCGGCCCCGACGAGGTTCAGCCCGCCGAAGGCGCGCAGCACCGCGAGCAGCTCCCGGCTGGTCATGCCGCCGGCCTCGGGGGTGCCGGTGCCGGGCGCGAAGGCCGGGTCCAGCACGTCGATGTCGACCGAGACGTAGACCGGTCGTTCGCCGACCCGGGCTTGGATCCGCTCTACGACGCCGCGGGCGCCGAGGTCGTCGATCTCGACGCTCGGCACGATCTGGAAGCCGAGGTCCGCGTCGTCGACGAGGTCCTGGCGGGAGTACAACGGCCCGCGGGTGCCGACGTGCAGGCACCCCGACCGGTCGAGCAGCCCCTCCTCCGAGGCCCGACGGAACGGAGTGCCGTGGGTGTAGGCGGCGCCGAAGTAGGTGTCCCAGGTGTCGAGGTGCGCGTCGAAGTGGACGACCGCCACCGGCCCGTGCTTGGCGTGCATCGCCCGCAGCAGCGGCAGCGCGATGGTGTGGTCGCCGCCGATCGTGACCAGCCGCTCCGAGCGCTCGAGCAGGTGCCGGGCGCCGGCCTCGATCGCCGCGATCGCCTCCTCGATGTCGAACGGGTTCACCGCGAGGTCGCCGGCGTCGACGACCTGCTGGCCGGCGAACGGGTCGACGTCGACGGCCGGGTTGTGCGGCCGCAGCAGCCGCGAGGACTCCCGCACGTGCGACGGACCGAACCGCGCTCCCGGCCGGTAGGAGACGCCCGCGTCGAACGGCACCCCGACCACCGCGACGTCGACGTCGGAGACCTCGTCGATGCGGGGCAGGGTCGCGAAGGTGGCCGGGCCCGCGAAGCGGGGTACGAGCGTCGCGTCGACCTGGCCGACCCGGCCGCCGGCCCGCACCCGGGGCAGGCCCGGCGAGGCGGGCGACGACGGATCGGCGGCGGGGTCAGCCATCGGCTCTCCTCGAGGCAGCGCTGCGGGCACGGACCCGGTGCACGGAGGCACCGGCGTTGTCGAGGATCTCAGGCTCCTCGACCTCGGCGGCAGGCACCCATCGCGGACCGTCCGGCCCGAACACGTAGCGCGGCTCCGGGACGACGTACAGCAGCACCGTGTAGACGACCGCGGCGACGCCGATCGCGACCAGCAGGCTGAGGTCGATGCCGCCGGCGGCGTTGCGGAACGGCCCCTCGATCAGCGGCGGGTAGTTGGCGAACAGCAGGCCCAGCACGGCGGCCGGGATCCAGGCGGCCATGCCCCGCCAGTTGACCCCGGAGCTGAACCAGTAGGCGCCGCCGGTGCGGCCCTGGTTGAACACCTGCAGGTCGACCTCGCGGTAGTAGCCGCGGCGTACGACGTAGCCGATCGTCATGATGATCATCCACGGCGTGGTGCAGATGACGATCGCACCGATGAACGCGTTCACGCTGGCGATCAGGTCGAAGGCGAGCCGGCCGACCAGGATGAACACGAACGCGAGCGAACCGATCACCAGCGAGGCCTGCACCCGCGAGAGCCGCGGGAACACCGAGGAGAAGTCCAGGCCGGTGCCGTAGAGCGAGGTGATGCCGGTCGAGAGCCCGCCGAGGAAGGCGACCACCATGAGCAGCAGGGCGTACCACAGGGGCGAGAGGTTGATCAGGGCCACGATGTAGTCGGCCTCACCGGCGACCAGGGTCGCGGTGGCGACGCCGAACAGGAACGGCACCAGCGTCATCGCTTGGGCTCCGAGGGTGGCGCCGAGCAGCGACTTCACCGAGGTGCCGGTGGGGATGTAGCGGGACCAGTCGCCGAGGAAGGCGCCGAACGAGATCGGGTTGCCCATCACGATCAGCGCGGACAGCACGAACGTCGGCCAGAACGAGCCGAGCGCGTAGGCGCCCGGCCCCGGGTCGTAGCCGAGGTCGAGCGATCCGGAGTAGGCCACGCCGCCGAGCAGGATCAGGATCGTGTTGCCGAAGACCACGATCTTGTTCACCAGCAGCATGAACGCGTAGCCGTAGACGACCACCACGATGACGATCCCGCCGAGAACGGCGTAGATCGTGCCGCGCAGCAGGTCGGAGTCCTCGACCCCGGCCAGCCGCACCAGTGCTCCGACCAGCGCGTCACCGCTCACCCAGACCGAGATCGAGTAGAACGCGATCGCGGTGAGCAGCGACAGGAACGAGCCGAGCACCCGGCCGCGGACGCCGAAGTGCGCACCCGAGCTGACCGCGTTGTTGGTCCCGGTGATCGGCCCGAACAGCCCCATCGGCATCAGGATCAGCGCGCCGACCAGCACCCCCAGCACGGTGGCGGCGACCGCCTCCCACAACGAGAGCCCGAGCAGGATCGGGAAGGTGCCGAGGATGACGGTGGCGAAGGTGTTCGCGCCGCCGAACTGGATCCGGAACAGGTCCAGCGGCCGGGAGTGCCGGTGCTCGGGCGGGATCGTGTCGATCCCGTGCTGCTCGACCTCGGTGGCCTTCGGCCGGCGGATCTCCGGCGTGGCCCCCCGGCCGGCGTCGTACGGTTCTGGTCGCATCGCCAGGTCCCTCCATGACGGCCGCGGTGCCCGCGGCGCTGCACGCAGGCTAGGCATGAGTTGCATCACATGCAATAGTTGTTTCCCATGAGGGTCACTCGCATCGTGGACCTGTCTGTACCGGTGGGGCCGGGGACGGTCGTCTACCCCGGCGACCCCAGCCCCGAGCTGCAGGTGCACAGCACCATCGAGCGGGACGGCTTCAACCTGCTGCAGGTGAGCATGGGCTCGCAGTCCGGCACCCACGTCGACGCCCCGTTCCACTTCGACGCCGACACCCCGCGCATCGACGAGCTGCCGCTCGAGCGGTTCGCGGGCACCGCGGTCGTGGTCGACGCGACCGCCGTCGGGGAGCGCGGCCGGATCACCTGGGAGCACGTCGCCCCGGTGGCCGACCGGCTCGGCCCCGGCACGGTGGTGCTGCTGCACACCGGATGGGCGCAGCGGTACGGCGCGCCGGCGTACTTCGCCAACCCGTTCCTCGACGCGGACGCCTGCCGCCGGATGCTCGACCTCGGCGTGCGCGCGTTCTGCATCGACGCGATCAACCTCGACGAGACCCCCGACGACGACCACCCCGGTGAGGGCTTCCCGGTGCACCACCTGATCGCCGCGGCGGGCGGGGTGATCGGGGAGAACTTCCGCAACTTCGAGGCCCTCGACTGGCCGGACCCCTTCGTCACCTTCTTCCCGATCGCGCTCGAAGGAGCCGACGGGGCGCCGGTGCGCGCGGTCGCGATGGAGCTGCAGCCGTGAGCGCCCCCGACGCGGGCGGCCCCACGCCCGCGGACGACCTCCCCGGCACTCCCGCCCGCGCCGAGCGGGCGCCGGTGCGGATCGGCGCCCGGCTGCGCGCCGCCCGGCTCTCGCAGAAGATGACGATGGAGCAGGTGGCCGCCGCCAGCGGCCTGACCAAGGGCTTCATCAGCCGGCTCGAGCGCGACAGCGCGTCTCCCTCGGTGGCCTCGCTGGTGGCGGTCTGCGAGGTCATCGGGCTCCGGGTGGGCGCCCTGTTCGACCCGCCGGAGACGGCGGTGGTCCGGGCGGGCGCGGGCAAGCGGATCAACTTCGGCGCCAGCGGTGCGGTCGAGCGGCTGCTCAGCCCCGGCACGCAGCAGCAGATCGAGGTCATCCACACGGTGCTCGAGGGCGCCGGCCACGGTGGCGACGAGCTCTACACCCTCGACTGCGACACCGAGTTCGTGTACGTCGTCGGCGGCTCGCTCGAGATCGTCCTGGAGGACCAGCAGGTGACGCTGGCCGCGGGCGACGCGATGACCTTCCCCGGCCGGACCCCGCACACCTGGCGCAACACCTCGGCCACCGAGCCGGCGGAGGTGCTGTGGGTGATGTCGCCGGCGCCCTGAGCCGCGCCCGGGTCGTGGGCGCGGCCGCCCCGCTCAGCCGGTCGAGCCCTCGTCCTCGAAGCTCACGTGGGCGGGATGCATCTCGGCCCCGTCGTAGCGGGTCCAGCCGGTCTTCTCGATGATGGCGCGCACCCGGGCCCGCTCGGCCTCGTCGCGGCACTCGATCAGCAGCAGCTCCATGCCGCTGCGGGTGGCGGTGACCGAGTGGAAGCCGGCATGCGCGAGCGCGGCCATCGGGACGGCGGCGTCCTGCCCGAGCGGGACCGCGTAGGCGACCGTGTGGGCGCCGGGTCCGCCGAGCTCCGCCTCCCGCCCGGCCTCCTCGAGCGTCACCCTGCGCAGGAACAACATCACCGCGCCGCCGACGACAACGAAGGCGGAGGGCACCATCACCGGTCCGAGCATGACCTCTCCGTCCCGCGACGCCCCGGTCTGACCCGACCCGTGCCGAGCCCCCGGAGCCCCGCCGCGTCCGGGGAGCCTGCACCCCCGTCCTGCAGGCTCCCCCTGGTGCTTCGAGACTGCTCCCGCCGGCCGACGCGGTCGAGGGACCTGGGTCCCCTCCCACCGCGCATTCGTGCCAGCCATTCCAGGACGTAGCGCCGACTTCGGACGACACCCGCCTGGTGGTCGCCACCCGTTCACCGCCGGAGCCGACGCTTGCCGCATGCGCGTCGCGATCGTCACCGAGTCGTTCCTGCCCCAGGTCAACGGCGTCGCCAACACGGTGCGTCACATCGTCGACCGGCTGGTCACCCGGGGCCACGAGCCGCTGGTGATCGCGCCCGCGCCCGGCCCCGGCCACTACGGCGACGTCGAGGTGCTCCGGGTCCGCTCCTTCGACCTGCCGCGCTACCGGTCCTTCCCGGTCGCGCTGCCCGACCTGTCGGTGGAGCGGCGGCTGGCCGCCTTCCGGCCGGACCTGGTGCACCTGGCCTCCCCGATCGTGCTGGGCGCGGCCGGGCTGCGCGCGGCCCGACGGCTCGACCTGCCCACCGTCGCGGTCTACCAGACCGACGTCGCCGGCTTCGCCCGGCACTACGGGCTCCGGGTCGATCCGCTGCTCGCCCGGTGGGTGGCGCACCTGCACCGGCGGGCCACCCGGACCCTGGTCCCCTCGCACGCCTCCCGCGAGCACCTCGAGGGCTGGGACGTGCCGAACCTGCACCTGTGGCGCCGCGGCATCTCGCTGGACCTGTTCGGCCCGCGGCAGCGCGACCCGCTGCTGGTCCGGTCCTGGACCGGCGGCGATCCCTCGCTCACCGTGGTCGGCTACGTCGGCCGGCTGGCCGCGGAGAAGCAGGTACGCCGGCTGCGCGAGGTCGCCGCGGTCCCGGGCATCCAGCTCGTCGTGGTCGGCGACGGCCCGGAACGTCCCTGGCTGGAGCGGCACCTGCCGGGGGCCCGCTTCACCGGGCTGCTGCGCGGTGCCGAGCTCGCGCGGGCCTTCGCCAGCCTCGACGTGTTCGTGCACACCGGCGCCTCCGAGACGTTCTGCCAGACCGTGCAGGAGGCGCAGGCCAGCGGGGTCGCGGTGCTGGCTCCGGCCGCGGGCGGGCCGCTGGACCTCGTCGAGCACCGTCGCACCGGGATGCTCTACCCGCCCGAGGACGCCTCGCTGCTCCGCAGCCACGTCGGCACCCTGGCCGCCAGCCCGGACCTGCGCCACCAGCTCGCGGAGCGGGCGTTGCGGCAGGTGTCGCAACGGTCCTGGCCGCAGGTGGTCGACGAGCTGCTCGACGTGCACTACGCCGCCGTACTCGCTCCGGCGGGGCACGCCGGCCACCCCACCGCGGCCTGAGGCCGGACCCGCCTTGAGCCGCACCCGCGTCTCCGTGATCGGTGCGTCGTCCGCCGCCGCCACCGCCCTGGCCACGACGGCGCTGGCCCGGGAGCTGCTGCGCCGGCAGGCCCGGACCGCCCGAGCGACCATCCACGTCTCGGACCTGGGCGAGGAGGCGCACGTCGCCGACCGCACCTACAAGAAGAAGTACGGCGACCCCCTGGACCTGCTGCTGCTCGGCGACTCGATCGCGGCCGGTCTCGGCGCCGACAGGCCGTCGCACACGCTGGGCGCCCAGCTGGCGAGCCGGCTGGCCAAGGCGACCGGGCGGTCGGTGCGCCTGCACACGGCGGCCCGGGTCGGGTCCGAGTCCTCGATGCTGCCGGCCCAGCTCGACGCGCTGCCGGAGGGCTACCACGCCGAGGTGGCGGTGGTCGTCGTCGGCGGCAACGACGTCACCCACCGGGTCCGGATCGCCGAGTCCACCCGGCACCTCGGCGAGGCGGTGACGCGGTTGCGGGCCGACGGCACGGCGGTGGTGGTCGGCACCTGCCCGGACCTCGGGGCGCTGCGCCCGGTGCCGCAACCGCTGCGCAGCCTCGGCAGCCGCGCCTCCCGGCAGCTGGCGATCGCGCAGCGCGAGGTCGCCACGTCGCTCGGCGCGCACGCGGTCTCGCTGGCCACCGTGGTCGGTCCGTTCTTCGTCAGCCGGCCCGACGAGATGTTCGCCCTCGACCGGTTCCACCCCTCGAGCGCCGGCTACCGGCGTACCGCCAAGGCGTTGCTGCCCAGCGTCCTGGCGGCACTGGGCCACCTCGACGAGCTGCCGTTCGGCCACCATCCGCCGGCCGGCGCCGTCACCGGCTGAGGCCGGCCCCGGCGCGAATCCCCGCACGGGCGGGGCGCGCTCCTCTATCGTCGCGGCATCCGGATCCGCTCCGGGACCCGCACCGGGACCCGCGCCGCGGACAGGCCGGGAACGCGGACGAGGAGTCGGATGGGCACCGAGCTGGCGCAGGACATGACCGGCCGGGTGGCGCTGGTCACCGGTGGCACCAGCGGGATCGGCCGGGCCACCGCCCAGCGGTTCGCCGCGCGCGGGGCCGACGTGGTGGTGTGCGGCCGCGACGCAGACCGCGGCCGGCGGGTCGCCGAGGAGCTGGGCCGCGACGGCAACGTCAGCTTCGTCGCCGCGGACGTCACCGACGAGCAGCAGGTGGTCGACCTGCTCGGCACGATGCTCGACCGGCACGGACGGCTGGACTACGCGTTCAACAACGCGGCCAACATCGAGGCGGTCACCGGCTCCGGCGCGCTCACCGACACCTCGCTCGCCGAGTTCGAGGGGATCGTCCGGGTGGTCATGACCAGTGCCTGGCTGTGCATGCGCCACGAGGTGCCGGCGATGCTGGCGACCGGGGGCGGTGCGATCGTGAACACGTCGTCGGTGGACGCCCAGCTGCTCAGCGCCGGCACGGCGCCGTACGCCGCCGGCAAGCTGGGTCTGGAGGCGCTCACGATCACGACGGCCAAGGAGTTCGCGTCCCGGGGCATCCGGATCAACGCCGTCCGACCCGGCGCGATCCTCACCCCGATGCTCGAGCGGCACCTCACCGCCGACACCGAGGAGGGGCGGGCCCGCAACCTCGCCCGCTACGAGTCGGTGATCGCGATGGGGCGGATCGGGGAGCCCCGCGAGGTCGCCGACGTGGTCACCTGGTTGTGCTCGGACGCTGCCTCCTACGTCACCGCGCAGGTGCTCACCGTCGACGGCGCCATCGGGTGAGAGCCGCCGGCGCCGGGACCAACGGCCCGCCGTTCCGGCCGAGCGACCCTGCCGCCGACCCGGTCCGCTGCACCACCATGGCGGCCAGGAGTCCGGTCGTGCGGCAGCGCCGGCCGTCTGGGACGACGAAGGAGCGTGGGCGATGGGTGCCGGTGCGCACGGCGGACCACCGGTGGAGACCCCGCTGCTGCGCCGGATCCGGGAGGCGGTGATCGGCGACGACCAGGTGATGCCCGGACCGTTCGGTCCCCGTCGGGTCACCTACGCCGACTACACCGCGTCGGGGCGGGCGCTGTCGTTCCTGGAGGACTTCATCCGCGACGAGGTGCTCCCCCGCTACGCCAACACCCACACCGAGTCCAGCGGCACCGGGCTGCAGACGACCCGGCTCCGCGAGGACGCCCGCGGGATCATCCGCGACGCGGTGGGTGGAGACGAGCAGACCGTGGTCGTCTTCGCCGGGTCGGGCTGCACCGGCGCGATCGACAAGCTGATCGGCGTCCTCGGCCTGCGGATCCCGTCCGCGCTCGACGACGAGTACCACCTCAGCGAGACCATCCCTCCCACCCGGCGGCCGGTCGTGTTCATCGGGCCCTACGAGCACCACTCCAACGAGCTGCCCTGGCGGGAGTCGCTGGCCGACGTGGTGGCGATCCCCGAGGACGCCGACGGGCACATCGACCTCACCCGGCTCGAGACCGAGCTGGTCCGGTTCGCCGACCGGCCGGTGAAGATCGGCAGCTTCTCCGCGGCCAGCAACGTGACCGGGATCCTCAGCGACACCGCCCGCATCTCCTCGCTGCTGCACCGGCACGGCGCCTTGTCCTTCTGGGACTTCGCGGCGGCCGGGCCCTACGTGGACATCGACATGTACGGCCCGGACCACGACGATCCCCTGTGCTACAAGGACGCGGTCTTCCTGAGCCCGCACAAGTTCATCGGCGGTCCCAGCACCCCCGGCGTGCTCGTCGTACGCCGGGAGCTGCTCACCAACCGAGTGCCCGACGTGCCGGGCGGCGGGACGGTCGCGTTCGTGAACGCCGACGAGCACCTCTACCTGGCCGACCCGGCGCAGAAGGAGGAGGGCGGCACGCCGGCGATCGTCGAGGCGATCCGCGCCGGCCTGGTGTTCCAGCTCAAGGAGGCCGTCGGGATCGAGGTGATCCGCGAGCACGAGGAGAGCTACCTGCGTCGCGCCCTGGCGCGCTGGCAGCAGGAACCGACCATCGAGGTGCTCGGCAACCCCGAGGCCGAACGGCTCTCGATCGTCTCCTTCGTGGTCCGCGCGCTCAGCGGTCGCTACCTGCACCACAACTTCGTGGTGGCGCTGCTCAACGACCTGTTCGGCATCCAGTCGCGCGGCGGATGCTCGTGCGCGGGACCGTACGGCCACAGGCTGCTGGGCATCGACCTCGAGCGGTCCCACGAGTTCGAGCGCGAGATCAGCCACGGCTGCGAGGGCATCAAGCCGGGCTGGGTGCGGGTGAACTTCAACTACTTCATCTCCGAGGCGGTCTTCGACTACATCGTCGAGGCCGTGCGGCTGGTCGCCCGCGACGGGTGGCGGCTGCTCGGCGACTACCGCTTCGACGCCGCCCGGGGGATCTGGGTGCACCGTGACGGACCGGTCGAGCCGCCGCTGCGCCTGCGCCAGGTCGGCTACGGGCCGGACGGTTCGATGCGGTTCCCGCGGCTCGCGGACACCGCCCCGGAGAGCATCCTGGGCGAGTACCTCGAGCAGGCGGCGGCCGTGCTCGACGCGGCGCCGGCACCCGACGTGGGCGGTGCCGAGGCCGTCGTGTCCGCGGACTTCGAGCAGCTGCGCTGGTTCGAGCTCCCCGGCGTGTGCCTGTCCGAGCGGCGCGTTGCGGCGGGCACCCGGGCACGCTAGCCGGGCTGGCCCGGCGGCAACCGGCGGCCGGTGCGCGGCAGCAGCGGACGGCCCCCGGTGCGCAGCCGCACCTGCCGCCGGATGCGTTCGTCGAGGCCCAGCTCGCTCAGCAGCCGCTTGACCGTCGACATCACCGCGAAGTGCAGCTCGGAGATCACCCGGTCGGTGTCCATGAGCAGCAGGTCGCTCAGGCGCGCCCGGGCCTCGTGGAGTCCGTCGAGGGCCTCCTTCATCCGGTCGATCTGCGGGGTGACCCCCCGTTGCTGCGGCTCCGCCTCGGCACGCACCAGCTCGCCGAACGCGGCGACGCCGGCCGCCATCTCCTCGAACACCTGGGCGAGCCCCATCAGCACGGCGGTGCCGCGCTCGTCGTCGGGCCAGTCGGGGTCGGAGGTGGCGTCGCGCACCGAGCGGAACATGCCGCGGACCGCGACCGCGGTGTGCTCGAGCGCCTCGAGGCCCTGGCGGAGCCCGGGCCCGACGTCCGGGGTTCCCAGGGCGCGCACGTTGAGCCGGCGGCCCTGCTCGGCGCGGAGCAGCGCGGCGCCGACCCGCGGGATGTCGTGGGTGATCACGCGGGCGTCGTCCAGCCACCCCGACGTGTGCGCGACCACCGCGGGCCCCGCCGCGTCGTGCTCGACCACCTCCTCGGCGGCCCGGTCCAGGAGCACGCTGAGCTCGTCGGCGAGGTTCTTGATGGCGCTCCCCGCGTCCCCGGTGGCCACCTTCGGCGGGAACAGCAGGTTGGTCACGACCCCGACGGCCGCGCCGACCAGGGTCTCGGCGATGCGCTGCCAGCCGGCCGACTCCGCGCCGAGCGATCCGACCCCGAGGACCAGCATGGCGCTGAT
Source organism: Nocardioides mesophilus (assembly GCF_014395785.1). Taxonomy (GTDB): domain Bacteria; phylum Actinomycetota; class Actinomycetes; order Propionibacteriales; family Nocardioidaceae; genus Nocardioides_B; species Nocardioides_B mesophilus. The sequence continues at coordinate 1,442,552 of NZ_CP060713.1, forward strand.
CGCCACCTCGATCAGGTTCGACTTCAGCCGCAGCGCCTGCCCGATCATGATCGACACCGCGATCAGGATCCCGAGGCTCCACCAGGCGAGCGGGACGATGGCGGAGAAGGCGACCGCGAGGGACACCCCGGCGACCACGCTGACGACCCGGTCCAACCCGCTGGCGACCAGGGTCACCGGGGTCACCTGCACCACCAGCAGCGCGGTCAGCGGCGCCAGCAGCGGCTGGGTGCCCGGGAACAAGGCCAGCGCGACCACATAGCTGGCGACCGCGGCCATGGTCAGCCGCAGCGCCCACGCCACCGCGGCGGCGCCGCCCCGGCGGAACCGGTCGCGCTGCACGGCGAGGTTGCGGGCCAGCGCGGCGCGCGCGGTCATCGGAGCATCCGGACGCCGGCCGAACGCCGTCGTGGACCCACCTGTTCACCTCCTGTCGCTCAGGTCCGGAACGCGAGGTTGGAAACGAGACCCATGCTCCACCAGAGGTCCTCATGGTGGCCACAACGGGTCATGGGCGCGGTGCCGGAGCGCTTGGAGACTGAAACGAACCGGTCGACACCACACGTAGGGGGTTTCCGTGATGCGCAGGTGGATCTCTGCTCGAAGCACCAGCCGGGTCGGCGCGGCCCTGGCAGCAAGCGCGACGTTGGTCGCACTCAGCTCGGTCGGGACCCCGGCGTCCGGCAGCGAGGACCCGGTCGACGGCCGGGTGCACCTCAACCTCTCCGGAAGCGCCCTCATGCTGCAGGGCCTCGCCTCCGCGGGCGCGCTCGGCGGCGGCGCGATCGACAACAAGACCTGCACGTCGTCCGGTACGCCGAGCGCGGACATCGACCTGAGCTGCGACGACCCGATCAGCCCCGAGGACGAGACGCCGATCGTCGTCGACCCGGCGAACCCCGACCACCTCCTGGCCGGCTCCAACGACTACCACCTCACCTTCAAGGGCTCCACGCTGCAGGCCCGCATCCCGACCGGCTTCTTCGTCTCCTTCGACGGGGGCGCCACCTGGACCGACGGGCAGATCCCGATGGGCTCCGGCGCGGGCGGCGGCAACGGCGACCCCTCGCCGGCGTTCAACCGCAAGTTCGGCACCGCCCACATGGCGCAGCTCAACGCCAGCTGCACCTCGGTGGGCAACACCGGCAACTGCGGCTCGCTGAGCGTCAGCGTCGCGACCTCCCGCGACGGCGGCCGGACCTGGGCGCAGCCGGTCACCGTGGCCCAGGGCCGCGGCTCGATCACCCCGTCGCCGAACGCCGTGTTCAACGACAAGGAGTGGCTGACCGCCGACAACGACCCGGGCTCCCCGTTCTACGGCCGGATGTACCTCACCTGGTCGCGCTTCGCGCTGGACCGCGGCGCGTACGTCGAGTCGCCGATCTACCTCTCCACCTCCGACGACGGTGGCCGCAGCTGGACGGCCGGGCGCCCCATCAGCGGCAGCAACCCCGCCGTCTGCACGTTCCAGACCAGCGGGCCCGCCGGCGTCTGCGACGAGGACCAGTTCTCGGTGCCGGTGGTGCTGCCGGACGGCACCGTCGCGGTGCACTTCCAGAACAACCAGCACCAGGCCGCCTGGGAGACCCCCGACGAGGCGGAGTCCACGATCATGGTGGTCCGCTCCACCGACGGAGGCGCCACCTGGTCGGCACCGGTGCCGGTGGCCGACCTCGAGGACGGCGGCATCGACAACGGCAACGCCGGCGCGGACTACCCGATCAACGTCGACGGGCGGGCGACGCAGACCGGGCACCAGTTCCGGACCCAGTCGGTGCAGGGCATGACCGCCGACCCGGTGACCGGCAGGCTCTACGTCTTCTGGACCGACAACCGCGACGGCGTACGCGACACCGCCGAGCCGGTCACGCACACCAACGTCTTCGTCGCCACGTCCGCCGATCGGGGCGCTACCTGGTCCGCGCCGATCCGGGTCACCTCCGGGCCGGCCGACAAGTGGATGCCCTGGGCAGCGGCACACGACGGGAAGCTGGCCGTCGGCTACATGGACGGCACCGCCGACTACCCCACCCGGGACACGTACGGCTTCACGATCGCCACCTCCACCGACGACGGCGCGACCTGGAGCTACCAGTCGGCGTCCACCGCGCAGTCCGACCCCGACCACTCGCTGTGGTTCCGCGCCGGGGTGGCGGGCTGCGTCGAGTGCTCGCGGTTCATCGGCGACTACAACGGCCTGGCGATGGACTCGCAGGGCCGGGTGCACGCCACCTGGGCGGACCAGCGGCGCGTCGCCACCGTCGCCGCCCTGGACCGGACCGGCACCCCTGGTGACGTCTACTACGCCCGCCGCTGAGCGGCGCGGGCTCGCGCACCATCCCTCGAAGGAAGGAAGCTCCTCATGCACCTGCGTCTCACCTCGGTGGCCACCGCACTGCTGGTCGGCGGCACCACGCTGGTCGCCACGACCGGAACCGCCCAGGCCGCGCCCGATCAGCAGCAGCTCGGCACCCGGAGCCTGGCCGACGTCCTCGCCGCTGACGGTCACGGCTTCGACAAGAACCCTCGCGACTTCGACGTCTTCGACGCGATCCTGGCACGGATCCTGGCGGCCCGGCCGGACAGCCGGCTGGCGATCCTGACCCAGGGCGAGCGGAGGGTCACGGCCTTCCTCCCCACCGACGGGGCCTTCCGCCGCTTTGGGGTCGCCGTGACCGATCACCGGATCGCCTCGGAGCGTCGCCTGGCAGCCGCACTGTGGGACTCCGCCGGCGGCACGCGGCGGGAGCGGGTCGAGCTGACGAGCAAGTTCCTGCTCTTCCACGTGGTCCGTGGCCAGACGCTCACCCGGGCGCAGCTGCGGGCCGCGGCCCCCACCGAGCTGACCCCGATGCCGGGTGGCGTGATCCGGGTCCGGATCCGGGACGGGCAGCTCTTCGTGCTGGACCGGGAGCCCGCCTCACCGCCGGCCCGGACGATCCCGGCCCTGCGCAACATCAACGAGGGCAACCGGCAGATCGCCCACGGCATCGACCAGGTGATGAGCCCGTTCTAGCCTGCTGGGCGCCATCGCTGGGTCACCGGCTCCTGACCAGCACGCAGCGGGCCGGCTGGGGGCTGCAGCGTGCCATCCGCTCCTCCCCGGCACCCTCGCGGACCACCCCGGAGACGAGGTGCTCGTCGTCCTCCCACACCCACGTGCGGACCAGGAAGTCCCAACCCGCCGGGGGCGTGAGCGTGGCCGTCCGGCTGCCGTCGACGGACCGTGCCTGGAGCGCGGGGACCGAGGTGGCCTCACCACCGGTGGTCCCGGGAGCGGTCCAGGCCAGCCAGCGGGCCCCCGGGCTCACCACGAGGTCGTCGTGGGCCGGCAGGCCGCCGGTCCGGGTCATCTCGCCGGCATCGGAGAGCTCGGCCAGGTAGGGCTCCCCGCCGGCACCGTCGGTCACGACCAGGCCGGCAGAGGTCCCCGCCAGGATCTCCTGCCCCGGCGCGGTCACGCTCAGGTCGACGGTGTCGTCGCCGGCTGCCGCGAGAGGCAGCCACAGCAGGCTGGTCCTCGTCCCCTGGGCGATCACCCTGCCGTCGTCCGTGACGGCCCGGATGGTGACCGCGCTGCCGTCCTGACGGTCGCCGAGGTCGATCGGGACGCCTCCCGGCTGCTCCCCGCCGGCGTCGGTCTCGACGAAGGTGAGGCTGCCCCGGCCGTTCTCGACGCCGGTCGCGGCGACGTACCGGCCGTTCGGCGAGAGGACCGGCGGTACGTCGTGCGCGCCGGTGAGCTCGTTCGGCACCGGTCCCCGGCCCCACCACCAGGTGCCGTCGGTGCGCAGCGCGAGCCATCCGGATTCACCGGCCTGCACGGACCACCAGCTGCCCGGCACCAGCCCGCCGTCGACGTACAACCGCTGCCCGAGGACGTAGGGGACGCTCGGAGAGCTCGTCGAGAGACGGCCGACCGGGTCGGTGCTGGGGACGCTCGGCGCGCTCGTGGGGAGCGGGTCGACCGAGTCGGTGCTGCTGGGCGTGGTCGGAGCCGGGGCAGGCGCCGGCTCCTGGTGGTCACGGACCTGCGCCACCGTGGCGACGCCGGCGACGACCAGCACGACCGAGGCAGCGACCAGCAGCGGCTGCCACTGCCGCCGCGTGCGGGGCGGCTCCTGCGCCACCGGCGGCATGGGTGGGACCGGCAGTCCGTCGGCCACCTCGCGCAGCTCACGACCCAGGGTCTCCTCGATGTCGATGAACATGTCAGTTCTCCCTCCCGGTCGCGCCGTCGGAGCCGATCGCGGCTCGCAGTGCCTTGAGTGCGTGGTGTGCGGTGGACTTCACGTTGCCCCGCGAGCAGCCCAGTGCCTCCGCGATCTCCTGCTCGCTGAGGTCCTCGTAGTAGCGGAGCACGATCACGGCGCGCTGGCGCGGCGGCAGCGACTTCACGTGCGGCCACAGCGCCATCCGGTCCTCGGGGCCGGCTGCCCGGGCGAGACCCGGCTCGGGGGCTCGTCGGTGAGCAGCTCGAGCCGTCGTCCCTTCGGACGCCGTTGCGACAGGTAGGTGTTGGTGAGCATCCGACGGAGGTAGGCGGTCGGCGCGTCCGAGTCCCTGACCCGGCCCCAGGACCGGTAGGCCTTCACCAGCGTCTGCTGGGCGACGTCCTCGGCATCCGCGTGGTTGCCGGTGAGCAGGTAGGCGTAGCGGTAGAGCGAGGGCCAGGCAGCGCCGGCGTACTCCTCGAACGTGGCCGCATCGGCGTTGCTCGTCACGGTGTCCATCTGACACCACCCCCTTCTGCTCACCTGACTCCGCGGAGCGGTCTGGGGGTTGTGTCGGAGCAGTCACCATTTCTCCGGCCCCGCGCCCACCTGTCGGGCGGTCGGGTCGCCGACGGACCTTCGCCCCTGGCCCGCGGCTCGTCCACTACGGAGCCTGGTGCCGGAGGTGCATCGATGCGGGTCGGGCCAGGGACCACCGCGACCGCTGCGCTGGCGGCGGCGCTCGCCGGACGGTACGTCGTCGGGCGGAACGCCGCGAGCCGACACCGCACGACCGGACTCGAGAGGACCCTGGGCCACCTGGGAGCGGTGGACTCGGTGACGATCATGCCGGTCGTGGAGCGGCTGACCCGCGACCCCGGGCTGCGCGGGGAGGCGGGGGTGTCCTACCTGCTCCGGGCCGACGGGCTGACGCTGCTCTTCGACTGCGGGCTCGGGATGGGTCGTGGCGAGACACCCTTCGAGACGAACGCACGGGCTCTCGGGGTCCACGTCGAGGACCTGGACTGCCTCGTGGTCTCGCACCTGCACCTCGACCACGTCGGGGGCGCGCGATCGCAGCTGCGGCACACCTTCAGCCTCGGCAGGGAGCAGCCGCTGCCGGCTTCGCTGCCGGCCTTCGTCCCGACCGACATGGAGCATCCACGCGCTGACGTCTGCGTCGTCGAGGAGGCGCGGGTGCTCGGGACCGGTGTGGCGGTGCTGCCGCCGTTGCGCCGCATGCTGTTCTGGCTCGGCCCCGTCGCCGAGCAGGCGCTGGTCGTCAACGTCCGCAATCGCGGTCTGGTGGTGCTCACCGGCTGCGGTCACCCCGAGATCGAGAAGACGCTGGCCGAGGCCGAGCAGATCGTCGACGCTCCCGTCTACGCCGTGATCGGCGGGCTGCACCTGCCGGTGCACGCCGCCGGGACACCCCTGATGCCGCAGGCGATCCTCGGCAGCCCGAACTGGCCGTGGCGGCCGATCAGCGAGGGCGACGCCCGGGCCGTGATCGCCTCGATCCGGGCCCGCGGTCCCGGGCTGGTGGCGCTGTCGGCCCACGACAGCACTCCGTGGACGCTCGCGGCGTTCGACGAGGCCTTCGGCGCGGCGCACCAGGCGTTGCGCGTCGGCGAGGAGATCACGATCCGCGCGGGCTGAGGGACCGATCGCCGCCGTCGGCGCGCGTCGCCGTACCCGGAAAACCCGTCGACACGGCTGTCCCGGCCCGGCAGGCTCGGGCGCCATGACGAGCAGCGACCTGTGGGACCAGGCGACGGCGGAGCGGTACGACGAGCTCTGCGCGGACATGTTCGCGCCCGAGGTGCTCGACCCGGCCGTCGACTTCCTCGCGCGCCTGGCCGCGGACGGGCCGGCGCTCGAGCTCGCGATCGGCACCGGACGCGTGGCCGTCCCGCTCGCTGCCCGCGGCATCCCCGTGTCGGGCATCGAGCTGTCCGAGCCGATGGTCGCCCAGCTGCGGCGGAAGGCGGACGAGGCCGCGCTGCCGGTCACCGTCGGTGACATGGCCACCGCCCGGGTGCCCGGCGAGTTCTCCCTGGTCTACCTGGTCTGGAACAGCATCGGGAACCTGCGCAGCCAGCAGGAGCAGGTCGCCTGCTTCCGCAATGCCTCCCGGCACCTGCGCCCCGGCGGTCGATTCGTGATCGAACTGTGGGTGCCCCCGATCCGCCGACTTCCGCCGGGTCAGGTCGCGGTCCCCTTCGCCATCGACGAGGGGCACCTGGGCTTCGACACCTATGACCTCACCACCCAGCGCGGCACCTCGCACCACTACCGGGCCACCGGCGACGGACAGGCGACGTACGGCCCCAGCAACTTCCGCTACATCTGGCCGGCGGAGTGCGATCTCATGGCGCAGCTGGCCGGGCTGGAGCTCGAGCAGCGGGTCGCCGACTGGGACGGCAGCCCGTTCACCTCCGACAGCGAGAGCCACGTCTCCGTCTGGCGCAAGCCGTAGGCGCCGGCTCGCGGAAGCCCCGCGTGGGGTGGGTTGTTGGAAAGAGACAGATTTCTGCCGGTTCCGTGTCACGCTGCAGCTCCGGTGTCGCGTCTCGGCGCACTGCGGTCATCACTGACCGACCAGGAGATCAGGTAGCCCTTCCGCATGCGCAACCTCACGCACCGCCGCCCCGTCCGTGCCTCCTTGTCGTTGATGGCGGTGTCCAGCCTCACCGTCGCCGGCCTCAGCATGAGCGCGGCTGCACCAGCCAACGCCGAGAGCGACCCGGCGCGACAGTTCACCGCCTCGGCTCAGGCGACCGGTCTGACCAGCAAGCTCGCAGTGCCGATGACCCAGTTCGACAAGGGCGTGTGGATCGGAGTGGCTTTCGGTCACGTCTCCGCGACCTCCGACGGCGACGCCCGCGCCAGCATGGGCCAAGGGGTGCAGTCCAGCCCGGCAGCCCCCGAGAACACCGCCGTGAACGCCGAGCACGTGGACCCGGTCCAGGGGCCCGGCCCGATCACTGACTCCTCCCCGGCCACCACGGTCGGCGGCGAGTTCACCATCGGAGCCGCGTCCACCTCCGCCCAGACGGACTTCCCGGCAGCGGGCCTCTGCACCCCGGCAGGGGTCCCGATGACCGCCTCCACATTGACCACCGACAGCCTCGACGTGGAACCGTATGACTACCTCCACGACCCGCGCACGGCTGTCGACCTGGTGGATCTCCTCACCCCGGAGACCGTCACCTCGAGCACCCGGATGATCACCAACGGACAGCCGGGCATGCGGGGGGTGGTGAGCACGAGCGAGTACTCGGGAGCCCGCTACAGCCTCCTGAACGGCACCGTCAAGGTCACCGCCTCCGCGGCAAAGATGGTCACCACCGCGGACGGGGTGAACCCGAGCACCTTCGAAGCGGTCGACTCCGTGATCACGGTGGAGGAGCGGAACGGGAAGGTCACGGTCCTCGCGCCCGGGTCCCGGACCCGGTACATCGACCCGGCCAACCCCAATGCCTCGATAGACCTCATCGTCTCGATGGGCGCTTCCGGGTACGAGATGGCTGAGAACGGAACCACCGCCAACAGCTATGCGCCCAGCTTCGCGGCCCAGTTCACCGACAGCCAGTTCGGGACGGTCGGCAGCGTCACAGCAGGAACCTTGTACGCCGACATCAAGGTTCCCGTCGGGGGCGTGGACTGCAGCCACCCGATCGTCCCCGACGACGACGCGGACGGTCTCACCAACGCCGAGGAGAGCACCCTCGGCACGGACCCGAACGACCCGGACACCGACCGGGACCGGCTCAGCGACCTGCAGGAGGTCACCGGGTCGTCGAACGGGAAGTACGGCAACCTGGCCACCGACCCGACGGCCAAGGACTCCGACGAGGACGGGCTGGGTGACGGACGCGAGGTGCTGGGCATCGACACCGTCCGACTCAGCAACGTGAAGACGGACCCGAACGTGCGCGACACCGACGGCGACAGGCTCAAGGACGGCGTCGAGGTCAGGGGCTTCACGAACACCCTGTGGGGCCGGACGCTCAAGTCGCACCCGCTGCGGGTCGACACCGACAAGGACGGACTCAGGGACCGCCAGGAGGTCACCGGTTCCCGCAACGACAAGTTCGGCAACGAGCCGACCAGCGCGTGGAGGAACGACGCCGACGGTGACGGGGCGCACGACCTGGACGAGATCCGGGCGGGGTCCAACCCTGCTGACCGCACGTCGAGGCCCCGCACCCGGTAGCACCCGAACACCGTGTGGCGGTGCAGTGTCTGCGAGACAGTGAACGACGAGGAGTGGCCCTACGACGACGACCTGAGCTTCCGCATGGTTCCGGTGCCCGGCGGATGCATCAGGGTGGGCACGCCGCGCGGGCTGCGGTAACAGCTACCGGGCGTCGAGCATCCGCGTGAGCCCCCGCACCCGTAGCCGGTCGCCAGTGGCGGCATCGAGAGACCAGCGACCGCGAGGGTGATGAAGGACCAGTCCGGCGGGGGCGAGCATCCGTGCGGGCAGCGCACACTCGAGGTGGCCGGCGGCGAGGTAGGTGTACACGCCGATGAGCCTCACCCGGGAGTCGGTGTGCACGTCGACCTTGGTGCCGACGATCGTGTAGATCGGGCTTGTCGACGAGGACCGCGGACGCGCACCGGCGGTGTCGGCCGAGGAGCCGCCCCACTCGATGGAGGACGGCATCCGGGAGTGCACCGGGTGCGTGAGGATGACCTCGCCTGCGGTCTCGCCCCAGAGCGCATGGTCGGAGCGATTCACGATGGTCAGTTCGAGCCAGATGCGCTGGCCGGCGGGACCTGGCTCTCGGAGCAGCCGGTAGGTGACGTCAACCTGGTCACGCATCTTGTTGCAGGCGGCTTGGTGCCGTCGTTGCTGGGCCCGAGCTGTCCGGCGGGCCGTCGGGGGCGGCGGCAACTCGGTCGATCCCGCGGCGCCGCCCTGCCGGCCTTCCCCGGCGCTCCACTGGCGCCCCTCGACGGCGTGCTGGGCGGACTTCTCCTCCATCGTCTCGGTGCGGCTCGGAGATGCTGTCGCAGCGTTGTCGCGGTCGGACTGCGGGGTCGGTGGCGCCGTACAACCAGCGAGGATGAGCAGCAAGGCGAGAGCAACTGGTGTCCGACCAGCGATCACGAGCGCCATCACGGCACCGCCCTCAAACGCAAGGCCCAGATTACCGTCACGGTGTGGGCGCTGCCTACCGGCACGTTCCTGGATCTGCACGCCAAGCGCGCCCGGTCATCGCCTCCACTGTAGCTTGTCGCCGCGCTGTTCTCTGTGCCGCATTCCGCACGTCCGTCGGCGCTGAGCACCGAGCTACGAGGGCACGTAGTCGCAAAGCTCACCGGCGGGCATCACACGTACACCCGCGTCCAGCTCTACGGCACCCTTCCCGACTGGGGACTCGTACTGGACGGCGACGTCGAGGTCGACTGGCTCGACAAGCTTGTCGCCGTGGAGAGTCATAGCGACCAGCGCTTCCTGACCTGGTGCGAGGGTTGACGACAGCTCTGCTTCCTGGGTGTCGGGCAGCCGGCCGCCGGTGACGCCGGCGTCGGCCCAGTCGACGTCTGCGAGAAACCAGCCCTCAACCTTGACCCGATCGCTGTCAACGGCGACGCCGACCACGGTGACGTCGGCCTCGGAAGTGTTCTGGATCGTCTCCCACGCTATCGAGGCAAACCCATCGTCGTGAACCGGCACGCACACCGTGTTCCCGTGGCCCGGTCCTTCCCCGACGGTATCGAGGGGCCCCTCGCTATCGTCCTCCTCCCCGCCGCAACCAGCGAGGAGGACGACTACGAGGAAGAGCCCGGCGGTTGATCGCGTCATCGCGGTGAGGCCTCCGGGGGTGACTTGGTGGCGCCTCGCGGCGGTCCTGGGACGATGGCCAGCGTGCTGCCGACTTCGATGCCACGCCTGCAGGGACGCTCGGTCGTTCTGCGCCCTTTCGAGCCAGCAGATCAGAGCTTGGTCGCATCGGTGGCGTCCGACACGCTGATCCCGCTCATCACGACCGTGCCTCGCGGGGGTGGCCCCGAGGAGGTGGCTGCGTACATCGAGCGGCAGCAACGGCGCCTCGCTGAGGGGGCTGGCTACTCCTTCGCCATAGCCGACGGCTCGACCGGCGAGGGGGTGGGACAGATCGGGCTGTGGCTACGCGATGCCGACCAGGGCAGGGCCACGATCGGCTACTGGGTCGCTCCTCACTTCCGACGCCGCGGTTTTGCGCGCGACGCTCTGGCCACCCTGACGGCCTGAGCGGACGCGTTGGAGGACATCCACCGCGTTCAGCTCTTCGTCGAACCGTGGAACGCCGGTTCCTGGAGAGCCGCGGAGGCCTGCGGCTACGACCGCGAAGGGCTTCTGCGTGGCTGGGAACTCGTCGGCGACCAGTACAAGGACATGTACGTCTACAGCCGCGTCAAGGCCATCTGACGGCTGTACGACGGCCTTCCGGGCTTCTCCCGACGTCGCTGCCCAGGCGCTGCGCCAGGGGGTCCGGGACCGGAGGGGTCGGCACCTGTTTGACCTGCGATACTTCAGCCCGACACGGGGAAGTCCTTGAGGATCTTTCGGATGAGTCCCCATGTTCCGGGCCTCTAGCTCAATTGGCAGAGCAGCGGACTTTTAATCCGCGGGTTGTGGGTTCGATCCCCACGGGGCCCACCCTGTGATCTCTCAAGAGATCGGCGACACCCGGACCCACGATTCGTGGGTCCGGGTTTCGTCATTTTCGGGTGGGTCCTTTGGGTGCTCCGGTGGCTTGGTAGTTCTTGGTGGGGTCGATGGTGAGCTCGCGGAGGAGTTCGCCGGTGACGGCGTTGACGATCCGGACGTGGAGGTCTTGGACGAGCAGGATCACGTGGGTTCGGGCTTGGGTTCGGCCGATGCCGATGTGGTGGAGCGTGCCGTTGACGCGCAGGGTGACGCAGCCGGAGTCGTCGATGCGGTCGTGGCGGATCCGGTCGTGGGTGTCGGTGTCGCGGCTGGGACCGGGTAGCGCTTTGGGGAGTGAGTTGTAGATCGTGGCGGGGGTGGCTCGCTGCGGCAGGGAGCGGTGGGGTCGGCGGTGGTTGTACTCGTCGCTGAACTGGTCCAGGAGCCTCTGGAGCTCGGCGATGGTGGCGGGTTGGGCGGGCTGGCCGCGGAGCCATTTCTTCATGGTCTGTTGGAACCGCTCGACTTTGCCGCAGGTGGTGGGGTGGTTGGGGCGGGAGTTCTTCTGGGCGATGTGGAGCCCTCGGAGCTCGGCTTCGAGTGAGTTGCGTCCGCCGCGGCCGCCGGCGAAGCGGGTGGTGTAGACCATGCCGTTGTCGGTGAGGGTGGAGGCGGGGATCCCGTGTGCGGTCAGGGTGTTGCGGAAGGTGGCCAGGACGATCGGCCCGGTGATGCGGGGGTGGGCGCTGATGTGCAGGGCGTAGCGGGAGCAGTCGTCGAGCCAGCTGATGATCTCGACATCGCGGCCGGGTTGGCCGGTGGCGGGGGTGAGTCGGTAGTGGGTGAAGTCCGATTGCCAGGTCTCGTTCGGCATGGCTGCCTGGAACCGGATGTAGGAGGCCTTGGGACGCTTCTTCGGCTCGGGGACCACCAGCCCGGCGCGGGTGAGGTAGCGGCTGATCGTGGCCAGAGACACGGTCACCTGGTGGTGCTGGGCCAGGTGCCAGGCGATGGTGTCCGGTCCGGCGTCCAGGCCGGCGGCGGACAGCTTCTCGCGCAGCTCGATGATCAGGTCGACGGTCGCTCGGGGTAGTGCGGTGGGGTTGGTCTTCGGTCGGCGGGACCGGGGCTCGAACGCGGCCTCGCCTTCGGCCTCGTAGCGGGCCTTGAGCTTGTAGACCCAGGCCCGGCTCACGCCGTATCGGGTGGCGACCTCCGCCGGTCTCTGGTGGTCAACGAACAGGGCGGTCAGGACCAGGCGCGCCTTCGACATGGCTGAGCATCGCCACGAGACAGGTGTCGCCGATGTCTTGAGAGATGTGTCGCCGATGTCCTGATGGAACACACCACGGGGCCCACCCTGTGGCTGTGTCGCTCCGGTCGAGGGGTGACGGCGCTCGTAGACGGACATGCGAAGGCGGACGAGCCGGGCGAGAGCGCCGCCTGAGTCGGTGGTGGCGCGCCGCTGTCTGCATGTCCGTGCACGCGTCGCCCGCCCGAGACCGCAGCAGCGCTGCGCACGCGGTGCGGTCGGCATCCCGAGGCACCGGCGCCTCGCGGGCCTCCGGGTCATCCGCACCGGGGGATGCGGCACGCCGCCCGGGTGCCCTGTCCTGGGTCGCAAGGTCTTCGTGAGGAGAGCGGCTTCGCCATGGCGCTGAGCGAGTACGACCCGGGATCGGCCTTCCCCGGAACCATCGGCAGGACCGTCGACGAGTCGACGCCGGCCTGGCCGAGGCCGAAGCGTGCCACCCCGGGCACACCGAACGTGCTGATGATCGTCCTCGACGACACCGGCTTCGGGCAGCTCGGCTGCTACGGCAGCCCGATAGAGACACCGAACTTCGATGCGCTCGCCTCGGACGGGCTGCGCTACAACAACATGCACACCACGGCACTGTGCTCGCCGAGCCGCTCGTGCATCCTCACCGGGCGCAACCACCACAGCAACGGGATGGCGGCCATCACCGAGCTCGCCTCCGGCTACCCCGGCTACAACGGCGTCGTCCCGTTCGAGAACGGCTTCCTCTCGGAGATGCTGCTCGGTCATGGCTACAGCACCTTCATGGTCGGCAAGTGGCACCTGACGCCCAGCAACCAGGAGACCGCCGCCGGGCCCTACGACCGCTGGCCGCTGGCCCGCGGCTTCGAGCGGTTCTACGGCTTCCTCGGCGGTGACACCAGCCAGTGGTATCCCGACCTGGTCTACGACAACCACCAGGTCACCCCACCGGCGACTCCTGAGGAGGGCTACCACCTCACCGAGGACCTGGTCGACAAGTCGATCGAGTTCATCGCCGACGCCAAGCAGGTCGATCCCGACAAGCCGTTCTTCCTCCACCTCTGCTTCGGGGCCACGCACGCGCCCCACCACGTCCCGAAGGAGTGGGCGGACAGGTACGCCGGCAAGTTCGACGACGGCTGGGACGCCTACCGCACGAAGGTCTTCGCCAAGCAGAAGGAGCTGGGGATCGTCCCGGCCGACGCCGAGCTGTCCCGGCAGGACCCGGACGTGCCGGACTGGGACGCCCAACCCGAGCCGGCGCGCCGGCTGTTCAGCCGCATGATGGAGGTCTTCGCCGGCTTCCTCAGCCACACCGACCACCACGTGGGCCGGCTGCTCGACTTCCTCCGCGAGCAGGGGCAGCTGGACAACACGATCGTGATGGTGGTCTCCGACAACGGCGCCAGCGCCGAGGGAGGGCCCACCGGCACGACCAACGAGGCCCAGTTCTTCAACAACGCGCAGGAGTCGCTCGAGGACAGCCTCAAGGTCATCGACGAGATCGGCGGCCCCAACCACTTCAACCACTACCCGTGGGGTTGGACCTGGGCCGGCAACACCCCGTTCCGGCGTTGGAAGCGGGAGACCTACCGCGGCGGTGCCTCCGACCCCTTCATCGTCTCGTGGCCGCAGGGCATCAAGGCCAAGGGCCAGGTACGGACGCAGTACGCCCACATCATCGACATGGTCCCGACCGTCCTCGACCTGCTCGGGATCGAGCCGCCCGCCACCATCAGGGGCGTCACGCAGTCGCCGCTCCAGGGGGTGAGCCTCGCGCACACCCTCGACGACGCCGAGGCGGCCAGCACGCACCACACCCAGTACTTCGAGATGCTGGGTCACCGCGCGATCTACCACGACGGGTGGCGTGCCGTCTGCCCGTGGCCCGGGCCCTCGTTCACCGAGGCCGGCATGGGCTTCGGAGAGCCCATCTCGGCGGAGAAGCTGACCGAGCTGGACTCCCAGGGCTGGGAGCTCTACCACGTGGCCGAGGACTTCGCCGAGAACCACAACGTCGCCGAGCAGCATCGCGACAAGCTCATCGCGCTGATCGGCACCTGGTACGTCGAGGCAGGCAAGTACGGCGTCATGCCCGTCGACGGCAGCGGCCTGGCCCGCATGGCCGCCGAGAAGCCACTGGTGTCCGTGCCGCGGGAGCGCTACGCCTACCGGCCGAACACGCAGTCGATCCCGTTCTTCGCCGGCGCCCGCGTCTCAACCGACCGCACAGCATCACCGCGACCGTGGAGCTGCCGGACGGAGGGGCCGAGGGGGTGCTGCTCTGCCAAGGTACGGCGGCCGGCGGGTACTCGCTCTTCCTCAAGAACGGCAGGCTGCACTACGTCCACAACTACCTGGGCCGCAGCCTGCACCGCGTCACCACACCGGAGCCCCTTCCACCCGGCGCCCACGAGCTGCGCTTCGAGTTCGAACCGACCGGCGAGCCGGACCTGCCGAACGGCCGGGGCACTCCCGGGCGGATGCAGCTCTACGTCGACGGCAACCTGGTCGCCGAGGAGCAGGCCCCGGTCACCATCCCCTTCGCGATCAACCCGGGTGCGCTCAGCTGCGGGCACAACCCGGGCTCCCCGGTGACCCCGGACTACGGCTCACCGTTCCGGTTCACCGGGACGCTGCGCGAGGTCGTCATCGACGTCTCCGGTGACCTCATCACCGACAGCGAGAGCGAGGTACGCATCGCCATGGCGCGCCAGTAGAACCCCCTGGCCAGGTCGCCGTGCGCCCTCAGGTGCGCGGCGACCCGTGCGCGCCTACCTCAGCTCGACGCCGACGACACCGACGAGGTGACGGCACATCCCCGGCAGGCTCAGCTCGGTCCAACGAAGGTCGGCGAGGAACCCCACGACCCGTGGCACCCGTGCGTCGTCGCGCCCAGCCGGCTCCAGCCGGTCCCACGGGCCCACCGCCGCCCCGTGCACCCCGGAAAGCGCGGCTGCCAGCTCGACCCTGTCGCGGGCGGCAAGGCCGAACCGCGCCAGCAGCTCCGGAGTGAAGCCTCGCCACGGGTACGGCGCCAGCGCGGTCGTCAGGGCCGCGACGACCGCCTCGTCGCTCGGCGTTCCGGCGCTCACGTCCTCGTCCGCGCAGTCGTCATCAGAGGTGGAGTACCCGACCTCGACGCGGGCGAAACCGCCTCCCCGCAGCAGACGGCGTTCGGCAACGCCAAGCTCGACAGCCTTCCCGCCCCTGCAGACACCCGGCACGGATCACCGCTCGTTCACGAGGTCACGCGACCGATTGCGACACACTTGCCCGGGTGGCGGACAGGTGGGGGACATGAGTGATCCTTCGCGGGCTCCTGATCCGGAGCACACCTTCACGACGCTGTACGAGGCGGTCTACGGCGACCTCGTACGTTTCGTCCAACGTCGCACCCACGCGCCCTGTGCGGAGGACGTGGTCGCAGACGCGCTCATGGTCGTGTGGCGGCGGCTCGACGAGGTGCCGGAAGCCCCCGAGGACGCCCGGGCGTGGATCTTCGGGATCACCCGGAACATCCTGCTCAACGAGCAACGCGGTGAGCGGCGAGGTCGCGCGCTGAGGGTGCGCCTCGCCGACACCGCGACCGGTTCGCTGGCCGACCCCGAGGCGGAGGGGGTGGTGAGCCGTGTGGACCTGACCCGAGCATGGCTCCTTCTCTCCGCCGTTCACCAGGAGGCGCTCACCCTCGCTGTCTTCGAGGGACTGCGGGCCCCGCAGGCAGCCGCCGTGCTGGGCATCTCGCCCGTTGCCTTCCGGCTGCGCGTGAGCCGGGCACGTCGAGCGCTCCGACTCCACCTCCACCACCAACCGCAAGCGGTCGGCCTGTGCGCCGACGCCCCAGAGAGGTCCCTCCGGTCATGACCCGCATCCACGACATCGACACCGCCTTGACGACCCTCGACGTAGCCGACCCCGACGTCGACCCCGCCGGCCCCCGGGCCCGCGCCGACCTGCAGCGCATCCTCGCCACCACCCGGCCTGCCCTGCCTGCGCCAGCGGACCGGCATCGCCGGTCCGCTGCCGGAGGGCGCCGTGGTCCCGGACGCGCGGCCCACGGCGCCCGCAGGTTCGCACTGGCCGGTGGGGTGCTCGCCACAGTGGCCGGAGGCATCGTGGCGCTCCCGGCACTCACCGGCGGAGACCAGGCCTTCGCCAGCTGGACCCAAGCCCCGCACGGCATGACGGCGACGCAACGTGCTGACGCCGTCGACGGCTGTCGCCGGACACAGGAGGACGCGGGTGAGGGCACGTACGCCGACGAGCTGAGGGGCGCCGAGGTCGCCGTCGCGGAACGACGCGGCGTGTGGACCACCGTGGTCCTCGCCGGCAGCGACGGGTTCTCCGCCCTGTGCATCTCCGACGACTCCGCCCACCTGTTCGCCAGGGACGCGATCGGCTCGATCGGCACACCCACCGGCTACGCAGCGCCCGGGCCACGAGAGCTGGTCGCGACGGACCTGGGCACCGGCAGCATGGACGCCGGCGACCTGTCGATGGCCGTCGGCAGCGCCGGCTCCGCCGTCGCCGGGGTGACCTACCACAGCCAGATCCACGGCGACGTCGTCGCGACGGTGTCCCACGGACGCTTCGCGCTCTGGCTGCCCGGAGACGAGCTGGAGGACGCCTCGGCGGATAACCCCGTCGAGGTCGAGGTGACCTATGACGATGGCAGCACCGGCACGAGCAAGCTGACCCTGTGACCCTCTGACCCGACAGCCCCCCGTGACCGGGCCGGTGCGGTCGGGCGCCGGCGACGTCGTGCGGCCGGCTGCTGCAGGAAGGCTCAGACCGCGCCCCGCCGGTCCTCGTCGTCACCGGGAAGCACCGGCCGGTCAAGGGTCCCCTGCGCCGCTACCGCGCCGCCCAGGTCCGCGGGGCCCCGGAGCACCAGCGCGAAGGCCACAGCGACGGCGGCACCGAGCACCGGTCCGACGACGTACACCCACAGGTGCGAGAAGTCGCCGGTCACCAGGTTCGGGCCGAGGCTGCGGGCGGGGTTCATGGAGGCGCCGCTGACCGGGCTCGCCCACAGCCCGGCCAGGGCGATGTAGCCGCCGACGCCGAGGGCGGAGAGCGGGCCGACGTTCTGCGACCGCGAGGCGGTGCCCATGATCACGCTGAACAGACCGAGGGTGAGGACCAGCTCGATCAGCATCGCCTGCAGGTCCCCGACCCCGGCGCCCGGCTCGGTCGCGCCGAGTTCGCCCACCTCGCCGAGGACCGCCCGCAGGAACACCACCGCGAGCGTCGCCCCCACCACCTCCGCGAGGAGGTAGCCGGGCACGCGACGCCACGGGAAGTCGCCGCGCAGCGCGAAGCCCAGGGTGACCGCCGGATTCAGGTGCGCGCCGCTGACCGCCCCCATGAACAAGATGATCGCCATCACCATCAGGCCGGGCGCGGTGACGGCGGCGCTCCGCGACACCTGACCGTCGCTGAGCTCGCCGACCACCACTCCGCCAGCGGCGACCAGCACCAGGAAGAAGGTGCCGAGCACCTCCGCGAACAGCCGGCGCCACTCCCGGCGCGGATCCTCGAAGGCCCGCCGCACCGGCCCGATCTCGACCGGCTCCGCGCCGCCACGGCTGCCGTTGCCGCGCCCGCGGCCGGCCGATGACGAGAGCATCCCTCGCCCCCTCCCGCCGAGCGGACCGACCGTCCGGTCTCCGGTCCGGACAGGATCCAGCGTCCCACGCACGCCGCCGGGACGAGGCCCGATTCGCGATCCAGAGCCCCGGCCCCTGCCGCCCACCGACCCGCGACCGACCGACGTGAGCGTCGCCACGTTAGGTCGCCGACGGGCGGGGTACACCCCGCGGGTGAACCTGACCCGCACCAAGTCGGTCGAGGACATCCTCGCCCACACCGCCGAGCCCGCCGCCGACGAAGCCACCTCGACGACCCGGCTGCGTCGCCGGCTGGGGCCCTTCGACCTGATGGGCTTCGGCATCGGGATCGTGATCGGCACCGGCATCTTCACCCTCACCGGCGTGGCGGCCAAGGACTCCGCCGGGCCGGGCGTGGTGATCTCCTTCGCCCTGGCCGGCTTCGTGAGCCTGCTCGCGGCGCTCTGCTACGCCGAGCTCTCCTCGGCGGTGCCGACGGCCGGTTCGGCCTACACCTACGCCTACGCGACCATCGGCGAGATCTTCGCGTGGATCATCGGCTGGGACCTGATCCTGGAGTTCGCACTGGGTGCCGCCGTCGTGGCCCGCGGCTGGTCCGGCTACCTGGCCGAGCTCGTCGACTCGCTTCCGGCGAGCCTGTTCGGCGAGAGCGCGACGGTGAACCTCGGCGCGCTCGGCATCACCCTGGTGCTCGGGGTGGTGGCCTATGTCGGCATCCGGGAGTCCAAGTGGGTGACGAACGTCCTGGTGGTGGTCAAGGTGCTGGTCTGCCTGTTCGTGATCGTGGCCGGCGCGTTCTTCGTCAAGGCGAGCAACTGGGCCCCGTTCATCCCGGGCGCGGAGGCGCCGCGGGAGTCCACCAGCGGGCTCACCCAGCCGCTGTGGCAGGCGCTGGTCGGGGTCGAGCCGTCGGTCTACGGGATGGCCGGCGTGCTCTCCGCGGCCGCCATCGTGTTCTTCTCCTACACCGGCTTCGAGGCGGTCGCGAACCTCGGCGAGGAGACCCGCAACCCCAAGCGCGACCTGCCGCTCGGGCTGCTCGGCACGTTGCTGATCTGCACCTTCCTCTACGTCGGTGTCTCCGCGGTGCTCACCGGGATGGTGAACTACACCGACATCAACGAGGGCGCGCCGATCTCCTCGGCGTTCGAGGACGTCGGCCTCGGCTGGGCGGCCACCTTGGTGGGCATCGCCGCTCTCGCCGGGCTGACCTCGGTGATCCTGGTCGACCTCGTCGCGATGGGCCGGATCGGCTTCGCGATGGCCCGCGACGGGCTGCTGCCGAAGGGGCTGGCCAAGGTCCACCCCAAGCACGGCACCCCCAGCCTGATCACGCTCTTCACGGTCGCGCTGGTCGCGGTGCTGGCGGCCTTCGTGCCGCTGACGGCGCTCGCGGAGATGGTCAGCATCGGCACGCTCTTCGCGTTCACGATCGTCTCCCTCGCGGTGCCGGTGCTGCGCCGTACCCGTCCTGAGCTGCCGCGTCCGTTCCGCACCCCGTTCTCCCCGGTGCTGCCGATCCTGTCGGCAGTGCTGTGCGTGGCGCTGATGGGCAACCTCTCGATCGAGACTTGGATCCGCTTCGCGGTGTGGATGGCGCTCGGGCTCGTCCTCTACTTCACGTACGGCGCCCGTCGCGGTCGCCTCGCGCAGCAGGAGGCGCAGGCGCAGCCGGCGTCGCGCTGACCTGCCGCCGGCTCAGGACTCCGCCTCGAAACCGCCGAGCGTCCGCAGGCAGTCCACGCCGAGCGCTGCGCGGTCGGCGAACGCACACACCAGCGCCTCGTCGTCCTCACTGAACGGCCGGTCGTTGACCAACCGGATCACGATGACCCCACCGAGCAGCTGCCCGCGAGCGATCATCGGCGCGGCCAGCACCGCCCGGATCGGGTACTGCGCCAGGAAGCCCAGCCGCGTCGCGGGGGTCTCCGGTGGCGGGTCCCCGGCGGCCAGCTCCCACCGCTGCGGCGTGCGCTCCGCCATCACCCGCTGCCAGATCCCGCTGCTGCCGACCTCCGTCGTCTCCTCCATCGCGGCCAGCAGCGCGGCCTGCACCTCGACGTCGGGATGGTGGGCCGCCAACGGCACTAGCCGACGGCCGTCCGCGGAGAGCCCCCGGAGCGCCACCGCGTCAGCCGTCACGACGGCGAGCTCCTCGACCAGCACGTCGAGGAGGTCGCGCAACCCGTCCCGGAGCCGGCGATCGACACGGTTCACGAGCCACAGCCGCGCGGCGCTCGCTCCCTCCACGCGCCACCCCCTTCGGACCCCGCGGTCCGGGCCCCGCTCGGCAGGGTCGCGACCCCGCCGGGGTGCCGTTCGGACCGTCGTCGCCTCCCCCGCGCCGATCAGTCAAGGGGAGGCTACTGCGGAACGCCGGCGGACGACGCCCCATTTTCCCAAAGTCAGCTCCGGGGGCCGGAGTGCCCTCGCGCGGGTGGCCGCCGGTGCCTACGCTGGCCGTGACCCGCCCCGAGGAGGCCCCCGTGGACATCGAGCAGTCGAGCCGGCAGTCGATCGCGCTGCCGAACCTGGTGGAGATGGTGACCGCGTCGACGCGCTACCTCGGCGCCCTCAGCGACCTCACCGACGACGACGTACGCGCACCGTCGCTGCTGCCCGGCTGGACCCGCGGGCACGTCATCACCCACCTGGCTCGCAACGCCGACGGGCTGTGCCGGCTGCTGCACTGGGCGGAGACCGGCGAGGTGCAGTTCATGTACGACTCCGCGGAGCAGCGCGACGCCGACATCGAGGCCGGCGCCGGCCGGTCCGCGCACGACCTGCGCGTCGACGCCTCCGCCTCGGCCGGCCGCTTCCTCCAGGCGATCAACGAGCTCGACGTGCGCCACGAGGACAACCCGGTCGCGCGCCGGCCCGGTGACGCGAGCTTCCCGGCCCGGGAGATCCCCACGCACCGGCTCGTCGAGCTGCAGGTGCACCACGCAGACCTCGGGATCGGCTACACCCCCGAGCACTGGCCGGCGGGGTTCTGCGACGTGCTGCTCTCGCTGGTGGTGCCGGACCGCGCCGCGGGACCGTCCATGCTCCTCCGCGCCACCGACGGCGCCGGCCTGTGGCAGTACGGCGAAGCGGGGGACGGCCCGACCGTCGAGGGGCGTGCCTGCGACCTGGCGTGGTGGGCGATCGGCCGCGGCGACGGCTCCGGGCTGACGTCCTCCTCCGGGGAGCTGCCGGCCCTGAGCCGCTGGCGCTGAGGCCGCACCGGCCGGCGGTCAGCCCCAGGCGCTGCGGTCGCCCGCAGCCGGAGGCTCCACCCGCGGCCGCAGCCGGGCGTTCGGCAGCGGGGGCGCCGGCAGGCGCTGGGTGTGCCCGGCGTACCCGCGGACCTCGCCGAAACGGTCCGAGCCCTGCTCCCACGCCTCCCGCGCCGCCACGATGTCCTCGTGGGTGCGGCCGACGAAGTTCCACCACATCACGATCTCCTCGCCGAACGGCGTGCCGCCCAGCAGCAGCACCCGGGCCGGCTCGTCGGTGTCGTTGACCAGCCCGGCGCGATCGGTGCCGGGGGCGAGGTAGCCCAGCTCCGCTCTCTTCAGCTGGGTGCCGGCCAGGGTGACCGGCCCCAGGTCGACCAGCACGCCGTGCTCGAAGGACGGGTCGAGCTCCAGCGGCACCTCCGCCCCGGGAGCCAGCACCAGCTCGACGCCGAGCAGCGGTGAGTACGTCGGGACCGGGGAGGCGGTCCCGGCGAAGGAGCCGACGAACACCCGGGCCACCGCGCCGTCGAGCTCAACCGGCTCGGGGGCGTGGTGGGCGAAGTCGCGGGGCACGTGCCGGGCCGCGTCGGGGAGCGCGACCCACAGCTGCACGCCGTGCAGCACCTCGGTGCCGGGCGGGGAGACCTCCGAGTGGGCGACCCCGTGCCCACCGGTCATCAGGTTGACCTCGCCCGGGCGCACCACCGCGTGCACGCCGAGGCTGTCGCGGTGCTCGATCTCGCCCTCGAACAGCCAGCTCACCGTCTGCAGGCCGGTGTGCGGGTGCGGCGGCACGTCCATGCCGCCGGTGCCGGCGACATCGTCGGGACCGTAGTGGTCCACGAAGCACCAGGCCCCGATCAGGGAGCGCCGCCGCTGCGGCAGCGTGCGCCGCACGGTCATCGCGCGCGGACCCCCCAGCGGCACCTCGCGGGCGGTCACGACCTCTACCTCAGTCATGCCTCCCACTGTGACAGAGGCGCGTGGCTCAGAGGCCGGGCTCGTCCGGGGTGGCCAGGGTGAGCACGGCCTCCCGCACGAAGGACTCGGTCTCCAGCTCGGCCTCCAGCTCGCGCAGCCGGTAGGCCACCTGGGACTCCAGCTGCTCCCCGTCGAGGTCGACGCTGGCGATCAGGAGCGTCTTGCGTGGGCCGACGAACTCCATCCGCAGGTAGGCCACCCGCTGCACGCCGGGCAGCTCCTTGAGCCGCGCGATGGTCAGCCGGCGCAGCTCCGGGTCGCTCTCCTGGCCGGTGATGAAGCGGCGGTTCTGGTTGATCAGCACCACGGCCACCACCCCGAGGAGGATGCCGACCAGGATCGAGCCGATCGCGTCGTACACCGCGTTGCCGGTCAGCTGGTGCAGGAAGACACCGAGACCCGCGATCACCAGGCCGACCAGGGCCGCGGAGTCCTCGGCGAAGACGGCGCGCAGCGTCGGGTCGGAGGTCCGCAGCGCGTGGTCCAGCACGTCCCGGTCGAGGTTCTTGGCCTCCTTGCGGGTCTGCCGGTAGGCCTGCGTGAACGACGCGCCCTCGAAGACGAAGGCGATCGCCAGCACGACGTACGCCCAGGTGTAGGAGGCCTCCTCCTCCGAGGAGGCGCCCAGCGTCGAGATGCCGTGCCAGATCGAGACCACCGCGCCGGCGGTGAACAGCCCGAAGGCCGCCATCAACGACCAGACGTAGGCCTCGCGGCCGTAGCCGAGCGGATGGGCCGGGTCCGGGTCGCGCCGGGACCGCTTGTCGGCGATGAACAGCAGGATCTGGTTGCCGGTGTCGGCCCAGGAGTGCGCCGCCTCGGCGAGCATGGACGCCGACCCCGACATCAGCGCGACGACCGTCTTGCCGATCGCGATCGCCAGGTTGGCGAAGAAGGCGATGATGACGGTGGTGGTGGTCTCGCCGCCGCCGCTCTCCTCCTTCCGGCCCGTGGTCTTGCTCCTGGTGCCCCCGGAATCCTGCTCCGCTGCTGTCGCCTGCTCGCTCATCGCTCTCCTCGGCTCGTGCCCCTGGAGACTGGTGCCCGTTCGGGCGATTGCGAAACCGCAATACTGGGAGCGACCAAAGAACGGGCGTCTCCGGGTCTGCGCTCGTGAACGCCGACTTTCCCGCGACGCGACCGCAGTGGTGTCATGGAGGGGTGCCCGTCGAGTTCCGCAGCTCCCCGCAGCCCACCGTCGGCGTCGAGTGGGAGTTCGCACTGGTCGACCAGGTCACCCGCGACCTGTCCAACTGCGCCTCCGAGGTGTTCGACGCGGTGCATGCCTCCGCCGGCTCGCTGATCGACGAGTCGAAGCTGCACAAGGAGCTGCTGCGCAACACCGTCGAGATCGTCACCGGCATCTGCGAGACGGTCCCCGAGGCGGTGGCCGACCTTGCCGGGACCACGCGCGTCGTACGCCGGACCGCGAGCGAGCTCGGCGCCGACCTCTACTCCGCCGGCACCCACCCGTTCGCCGAGTGGTCCCAGCAGCTGCTCACCCCCGGCGAGCGCTACGAGGAGCTGATCTCGCGGACCCAGTGGTGGGGTCGGCAGATGCTGATCTGGGGACTGCACATCCACGTCGGCATCCGCCGTCGCGAGCACGTGCTGCCGATCGTGAGCAGCCTGCTCAACTACTTCCCGCACCTGCAGGCGCTCAGCGCGTCCTCGCCGATGTGGAGCGGCACGGACACCGGCTACGCCAGCAACCGGGCGATGATGTTCCAGCAGCTGCCGACCGCGGGGCTGCCCTTCCAGTTCCAGACCTGGGAGGAGTACGAGCACTTCGTCGACGACCAGTTCACCACCGGCGTCATCGAGCACCTCAACGACCTCCGTTGGGACGTGCGCCCCTCCCCCGCGCTCGGCACCGTCGAGGTCCGCATCTGCGACGGGGTCTCGAACCTGCGTGAGCTCGGCGCCCTCACCGCCCTCACCCAGTGCCTGGTCGTCGACCTGGACCGGCGCCTGGAGGCAGGCGAGGAGCTGCCGACGCTGCCGCCGTGGCACGTGCAGGAGAACAAGTGGCGCGCCGCGCGCTACGGGCTGGACGCCGAGATCATCCTCGACTCCCGCAACCGCGAGCGTCCGGTCACCGAGGACCTCGACGAGCTGCTGGACCGACTCGCTCCGCTGGCCGACGAGCTCGGCTGCGCGCAGGAGCTGGCGGGGGTCGTGGACATCACCAAGCTCGGCGCCTCCTACCAGCGGCAGCGGCAGGTGGCCGCCGACACCGGCGGCGACCTCGTCGCGGTCGTCGACTCGGTGGTCGCCGAGCTCGAGCCGTGAGCGCTGGGCTCAGCCGGCGAGGCAACGCCGGAACAGGTCGCTGAGCCGCTCCCAGTGCCGCTCGGTGGCGGCGGGGTCGTAGGCCGCGGTGTCGGCCATCGTGAACCCGTGCTGGGCGCCCTCGTAGAGCTCGGCGCGGTGGTCGACCCCGGCGTCGGCGAGCGTCTTGGCGACCAGCTGCTGCTGCTCGGGCGGCATGGAGCCGTCGTGGTCGGCGTGCCCGACGTACACCTCGCCGGCGATCCGGCCGAACGAGCGGTGCGGGCTGTCCGGGGCGTCCGTCGCCAGCCGGCCGCCGTGGAAGCTGGCCGCGGCCGCCACCCGGTCCGGTGCCTCCGCCGCGGTGCGCAGCGCCAGCGCGCCTCCCATGCAGTAGCCGACGGTGCCGACCGGCCCGTCGCTGACCCGCTCGTCAGCCTCAAGCGCCGCGAGGTAGGCCCGGGCGTCGCGCATCGCCAGGTCCGGGGTCAGTGCCGCCATCAGCGGCCCGAGCTGCTCGAACATCGCGTGCCGGCCCTCGGGGCTCGTCAGGTCGCCGAGCTCGACCACCGGCGCCCGGCCGCTGCGGTAGAAGACGTTCGGCGCCAGGACGACGTACCCCTCGCCGGCCAGCCGGGCCG
Source organism: Nocardioides mesophilus (assembly GCF_014395785.1). GTDB lineage: Bacteria > Actinomycetota > Actinomycetes > Propionibacteriales > Nocardioidaceae > Nocardioides_B > Nocardioides_B mesophilus. The sequence goes on from NZ_CP060713.1 coordinate 1,467,441, forward strand.
CCATCTCCTCGATCCGGGGGCGCAGCCCGAAGGCGTCCATGTAGAGCAGCACCCCGGGATGCGGGCCGCCGTCGGTGGGAGCGGCCAGCAGGGCGTCCGCCGCGCCGTCGGGGGTGGGGACCTCGATAGTTGTAGTGACCACGCTCATGTCGCCCAGTGTGTCAGGTGCCCGAGCGGGGCTCCCGGGACCGCCTCGCGAGCCGCTTCCTATGGTGGACCCATGCGAACCAGACGAATCGGCGACCGGCACGTCAGCGCGATCGGGCTCGGCGCGATGCCGATGTCGGTGCGGGAGCACAACGACGAGGAGCGGGCGCTGGCGACGGTACGCCGCGCGCTCGACCTCGGCGTCACGCTCATCGACACCGCCGACGCCTACTCCCCCGACGAGGCCACGTTCGGCCACAACGAGGAGCTGATCGCGAAGGCGCTGGCGGCGTACGGCGTCGGCCCCGACGACGTCCTGGTCGCTACCAAGGGCGGCCACACCCGCCGCGGCACCGAGTGGGAGCTCGACGGCCGGCCGGAGTACCTGCGCGAGGCCTGTCTGGCCTCGATGAAGCGGCTCGGGGTCGACCGGATCGGGCTGTTCCAGCACCACCGGCCGGACCCCGAGTTGCCCTACGAGGACACGATCGGTGGCCTCGCGGCGCTGCTCGAGGAGGGGCTGATCGAGGCCGCCGGGATCTCCAACGCCGACCCCGGGCAGATCCGACTCGCGCACGGCATCCTCGGCGACGGCCTGGTCGCCGTGCAGAACCAGTTCTCGCCGGCGTTCCGCAGCTCGCAGCCGGAGATCGACCTGTGTGCCGAGCTCGGCCTGGCCTTCCTGGCCTGGAGCCCGCTCGGCGGGATGTCCGACGCCGCGGCGCTGGGCAGCAAGTGGGAGGCCTTCGACGAGGTGGCGCGCAAGCACGGCGTCAGCCCGCAGCAGGTCTGCCTGGCCTGGGAGCTGTCGCTGTCGGAGGCGGTCGTGCCGATCCCCGGCGCGAGCCGACCGGAGAGCATCAGCGACTCGGTGGCGGCGGTCGACCTCGAGCTGGACGCGGAGGACCTCGCCGCGCTCTCCTGAGTCCGCTCACCGCGGCTCGCGGGCGGCGCCGGTCCAGACCGCGCGCCAGGTCAGACCCCCCGAAGCGGACGAAGGGCCGGCCGGTGCCGGCGTCCGGCGCGACCTCAAGCATGCCGGCGCGCCGTTCGGGGCACAGCACCATCGTGCTGTCGCGGCGATACCGGGGGCATCCGCGGCAGGGGGACGCACACGCGGCCCCCGCCCGTTCGGCTTCGTGCCGGCGGGCGGGGGCTCTGCCGTGCTGGTGCCGGGGGCTCGGCGCCGCGGGCTGAGCGCATCCGGGCTCAGCGCATCCGGGCTCAGCGCCTCCGGGCGAGGTAGACGGTGTTCGTCGACTCCCCGCCGGTGTACCTGTTCGCGAAGGCCACGACCTCGCCGGCCACGTCGACGTACACCTGGCGGAGCAGGTCGAGGAACGCCTCGTCCGGCGGGTCGTCGGACCAGATCCCGAGCACGCCGCCGGGCAGCAGGTGGGCTTCCATCGCACTCAGCCCCTCGACGGTGTAGAAGTCCCGGTGGCTCTCGTTGAGCAGGTGGTGCGGGGTGTGGTCGATGTCGAGGAGTACGGCGTCGTACCCGGCGCCCGACAGCGCGGGCGCGCCCACCGCGTCGGTGGTCTGCCGGCCCGCCACCGCGGCGAAGAAGTCGGCGTGGACGAGGGCCAGCCGGGGGTCCGCGACCAGGCCCGCGGACGCCGGCAGCAGCTCGCGCCGGTGCCAGTCGATCACCTGCTCCACCGCGTCGAGCACGGTCACCGCACCCACCCGCTCGTCCTCGAGGGCGGCCTGCGCGGTGTAGCCGAGGCCGAGGCCGCCGACCAGCACCTGCCAGCCCCGCTCGGGTGGCTCCGCGAGCCGGGCGAGGACCAGCCGGGCCAGCTCCTCCTCGGCGACGGTGAAGGCGCTCGACATCAGGAACTCCTCGCCGAGCTTCACCTCGAAGACGTCGGCCTCGAGCACCGCGTCGAAGCGGCGGCGCAGCGTCACCGGCCCCATCGGGGTCTCCTGGTGGTCGAGCTCCTCGAAGCGGCGGCTCATGCGGGTCTCGGGGGACGGCGGCTCGGCATGGGTGCAGGCTACCGAGCGCCGGGGTTGGCGGTCGGTAGCCGGAGGCGGTGGTGCGCTCGGTGCTGCCGGTGCGGGCCGGTGCCGCCGGTGCGGGCCGGTGCGGCCGGCCGGTACGGGCCGGTGCCGCCGCAACGAGCGGTCACCGTGCGCGCTCGCTGCACACTGCACGGGCGCTGGCTGGGTGCCCCGCTGCGCAACCAGCGGTCACCGTGCGCGCTCGTTGCTGATTCCCCGCCCGAAAACAGCAACCAGCGGTCACCGTGCGCGCTCGCTGCAAACTCCACGGGCGCTGTCGGGGTGCGCACCGCGCCGGAGCCCCCGCTGCGCGACCAGCGGTCACCGTGCGCGCTCGTTGCTGTTTTCCCGCTCGAAAACAGCAACCAGCAGTCACCGTGCGCGCTCGCTGCAAACTCCACGGGCGCTGTCGGGGTGCGCACCGCGCCGGAGCCCCCGCTGCGCAACGAGCGGTCACCGTGCGCGCTCGTTGCTGATTCCCCGCCCGAAGACAGCAACCAGCGGTCACCGCGCGCGCTCGTTGCAGACTGCGCTGTCGGGGTGCAGCCCTGGTCGGCGCTCAGTAGATGACGGGGAAATGCGGCCGCCAGGCTTCCGACAGGTCCCCCGGCGCCACGCGGAACCCCCGCTCCCGGAGCGCCTTGACCACCCGCTCGATCGTCACGTCGGGGCGGCGGTAGATGCCGCGGGAGAACACGGGGACGCGGAGCCAGTTCGCATCGTCCATCCACTCGTCGCGCGTGACGTCGTGGTCCCACTGGTCGAGGTCGTCGCGGTGCTGCCGGCCGTCGTACTCGACGGCGATCTTGAGCTCCGGCCAGGCGAGGTCGAAGCGGTACCGCAGCCGACCGTCCTCGAAGAACAGCTTCACGTTGACCTTCGGCTCCGGGAGTCCCGACAGGACCAGCAGCATGCGCAGCCGGGTCTCCATCGGGGAGTCGACCCCGCGACGGACGTAGCCGGCTGCCGTCCGGGCAGCGGCGTCGCCATGAAGGCGGCAGTAGTCCACCAGCTGCTCAGTCGTCAGCAACTTCCTGCGCACCAGGTCGTCACCGACCGCGACGAGGTCGACCAGGGTGAGCAGTCCGGAGAGCTCGACGAAGACCTGCGCCGGAGCCGACACGGGCAGCCCGCGGAAGCGCACCACCGGCGTGCTGGCCGCCACGACGTGGTTGCGGATGTCCTCTCGGCGTCGGCGGTCGGCGGCCCGGCACACGCTCACGTGCTCCTGGGCCAAGCCCGCCGGCAGCGGCACGCCGTACACCCGGGCGGCGCTGGCGTGGCTGGCATAGGCCCGCGGCGGGTGCACCAGCAGCGCGGCGACCACCATGTGCACAGGGTCCGGCGCCACGTCGGCGCGCAGGTAGACCCCGAGCATCAGCCGGCGGAAGCGGCGGCCGCGCAACGTCGAGGGTGGGATACCGGCCCGGACCCCCGCCGCGAAGAGGAACGGGCGACGCTCGTCGAAGGGGTTGGTCCAAGGCGGGTGCGCGCTCATCTCCCCGAGCATGCCGGGGATCGCGATCCGACGTCTGGCGTCATCCACAGGCCTGTTGCGCACGGCGAGCAGCGCGCCGACAGCGGGTTTCAGCCACCAGCGGTCACCGTGAGCGCTCGTTGCGCCCGGCGGCCCTGTAATCAGCATCGAGCGGTCACGGTGCGCCCTCGTTGCGCCCGACGGTACGGAGCACGGGAGCGCGGGCGGGCGCCTTGCGCGCTCGTTGCACGCGGCGGACGGGCCTCAGCAACGAGTAGTCACGGTGCGCGCTCGTTGCACGCGGCGGACGGGCCTCAGCAACGAGCGGTCGCCGTGCGCGCTCGTTGCGCCCGACGGCCCGCAAAACAGCAATCAGCGGTCACGGTGCGCCCCCGGTGCGGGCGGTACGGCGGTGCGCAGAACGCGCAGGGCCGCCGCCGCTCAGGCGCCGGGGTGGGCGGCGTCGCGGATCTCGCCGACCAGCTCCTCCAGGACGTCCTCGAGGGTGACCAGGCCGAGCACGGTGCCGGAGTCGTCGACGACGCGGCCGAGGTGGGCGCCGCGGGAGCGCAGCGTGGTCAGCGCCGCGTGCAGCACGTCCTTGGGGCGCAGCGTGGCGAAGGGCCGCACCCACTTCTCGTCCACCGGCCGCAGGCGCCGCTCGGGATCGATCTCCAGCACGTCCTTCACGTGCAGGTACCCGACTAGCTCGCCGTCCGGCCCGGCGACCGGGAACCGGGAGAACCCGGTCTCGGCGCAGACGCGCTCGACGTCGGCGCCGGTTGCACCGCGCGGCACGCTGACCAGCCGGTCGGCCGGCAGCAGCACGTCGAGCACCGTCCGCTCGGTGAAGCCGAGGGCGCCGGCCAACCGGTCGTACTCGTCCTCCTCGAGCAGCCCCTCGCCCCGCGACTCGTCGACCATCGCGGCGACCTCCTCGCGGGTGAACGTCGAGGAGACCTCCGATCGCGGCTCGACCCGGACCAGCCGGAGCAGCCCGTTGGCGACGGCGTTGAGCAGCACCACCACCGGCTTGAGCACCAGGACGACCAGCATCATCGGCGGCCCGAGCACCAGCGCCGCCCGGTCCGGCCCGGCGAGCGCGATGTTCTTCGGCACCATCTCGCCGAGCACCACGTGCAGGTAGACCACCACGAGCAGGGCGATCACGAAGGCGGCCGGGTGCAGGAACCGCTCGGACACCCCGGCGGCGGCGAACAGCGGCTCCACCAGGTGCGCGACGGCGGGCTCGCCGATGGCGCCGAGCCCGAGCGAGGACATCGTGATCCCGAGCTGGGCGCCGGCCATCACGAGCGAGACGTTCTCCATCGCCCGGATCGTGGTGCGCGCGGCGCGGGAGCCGGCGGCCGCGCGCGGCTCGATCTGGCTGCGCCGGGCCGAGACGAGCGCGAACTCCGCGCCGACGAAGAACGCGTTGGCGGCGAGCAGTGCCACGGCGAGGAGTACGGCGACCAGCGGGCTCATCAGCGGGCCCCCCGGTCCGGGTCGGTGCCGGGCCGATCCGCGGCGGGCGAGTCCGCAGAGGGCGGGGCCGCGGCGGGCTGGTCCTCCGACGCATCGGACGACGGGTCGGCCACAGGCGCAGACGACGAGGCAGACCGGTCCGCCGGGTCGGACGCCGGTGCAGACCGGTCCGACGGGCCTGACCGACCCGACGGGTCGGACGACGGGTCGGCCACGGGCCGGGTGCGTACGTCGACCCGGTCGATGCGCAGCCCGTCGAGCCGCTCGACGCTCAGCACCGCCTCGCGCGCCGGCTGCGGGTCGCCGGCCTCGTCGGTGGCGACCGGCAGCGGCACCACCACGGTGTCGCCGACCGCCGGCATCCGACCGAGGTGCTGCATGACCAGGCCCGCCACGGTGTCGTAGTCCTCGTGCTCGGGCAGCCGCACCCCGGTGGCGGAGGCCACCTCGTCCGGCCGGAGCAGCCCGGAGACCGAGCTGGAGCCGTCACGCCGCGGGCGGGTCCGGGCGCCGGGCCGGTCGTGCTCGTCGGCGATGTCGCCGACGATCTCCTCGACCACGTCCTCGAGGGTGACCACACCGGCCGTGCCGCCGTACTCGTCGACGACCAGCGCCATCTGGAAGCCCTCCTCGCGCAGCAGCTCCAGCAGCGGGTCGAGGCGGAGGCTCTCCGGGACGACGGTGGCCTCCACCATCACCTCCCGGACCCGGGTGGCGTGCCGGCGCTCGGGCGGCACCGCGACGGCGTTCTTCACGTGCACCGCGCCGACCACGTCGTCGTCGGTGCCGTGCACGACCGGGAACCGTGAGTGGCCGGTACGGCGGGCGGCCTCGATGACCGCGGCGACCGGGTCGGAGACGTCGACGCGGTGCATGCGCACCCGCGGGGTCATGATCTCGCCGGCCATCCGGTCGCCGAAGGAGACCGACCGCTCCATCAGCTCGGCGGTGCTCCGGTCGAGGGTGCCCTGCGAGGCGGAGCGACGGATCAGGGAGGCGAGCTCGTCGCTGGTCCGGGCCGAGCGGAGCTCCTCCTGCGGCTCGATCCCGAGCCGGCGTACGAGCAGGTTGGCGGAGCCGTTCAGCACCCGGATCGGCCACCGCATCGCCGCGGTGAAGGCCCGCATCACCACCTGGGTGGCCCGGGCGGTGCCGAGCGGCCGGGAGATCGCGATGTTCTTCGGCACCAGCTCGCCGAGGAGCATCGTGACGACGGTGGCCACCGCCAGCCCGATGCCGACCGAGACCGGGCGGATGCTCGAGGCGGGCAGCCCGACCGCCTGCAGCGGCTGCCGGAGCAGGCCGGCGACCGCCGGCTCGGCGAGGAACCCGATCGCCAGGTTGGTCACGGTGATCCCGACCTGCGCACCGGAGAGCTGGGTGGACAGCGAGCGCAGCGCGGCCTGGAGCCCGGCAGCACCCCGCTCGCCGGCCTCGGCGGCCCGGTCGACCGCGGCGCGGTCGACGGTGACGAACGCGAACTCGGCGGCGACGAAGACGCCGCAGGCGACGACCAGCGCCAGCGAGACCAGCAGGTACACGACCTCGGTCATCTCTCAGCGCTCCGGCATTGCGAGTCCAGCAAGAGAGGCGAGCGCTGCAAGCCCGAAGAGCCCGGCGGGCGCTGACGGCGGCGGCGGAGCGGCCGGCCCGGCCCGGTCCGACGTGCAGAGGGGAAGCAGGGTCTGTGGCAGTCCATGAAGGACGGGAGTTCCTCGCGCTGGGGTCCGGGGCGGTCGTTCTGCCTCGACGATACCGGGCAACCCGGCGTGTTCAGGTTGTCCCCAGGTTGCGCCGGGGAGACTCTGGACGTTCGGCTGCGAGGCCGGACGCCCCGAACCGAGGAGAACCCTGATGTTCGACCTGATCAACGGTCTGCCGGTCCACACCCTGGTGGTGCACGCGGTCGTCGTGCTGCTGCCGCTCGGCGCGCTCGGGGCGATCGCGCTCGCGGTGCGGCCGCGCTGGCGGCACACCTACGGTCCGCTGGTGCTCGCGGCGCTGGCGCTGGCGACCGTGCTGCTGCCGGTCGCCACCAGCAGCGGCGAGGCGCTGGAGGAGCGGGTCGGTTCGCCCGGCGAGCACGCGGAGCTCGGCGACTCCCTGATCTGGTTCACGATCCCGGTGCTGCTGCTCGTGGCCGCGATGGTCTGGTTCGACCGCCGGCCGGACAAGCGGCCCAGCCTCAACGTGCTGCGCGGCGTCGGGGTGGTCGCGGTGATCGCGGCGCTGGCGATGACCGTGCAGGTGGTCCGGGTCGGCGACTCGGGTGCCCGCGCCGCCTGGTCGAGCCGGGTGGGCAGCTCCTCGGCGTCCACCGGTGACGGCGACGGCGACTGAGCCGGGTGAACGAGAGCCGTTCGCTGCGGATCGGCGTCTGCGAGGACGACGCGTCGATCCGTCGGGTCCTCACCGAGGGCCTGCGCTACGCCGGGCACGACGTGGTCGCCGCCCATGACGGCGCCGAGGCGATGCGGCTCTTCACCGACGATCCCGGGCTCGAGGTGATCGTCCTCGACATCGGCCTCCCGGACGCGGACGGACGCGACGTCTGCGCGGCGCTGCGGGCGGCCGGGCAGCGGGCGCCGGTGCTGTTCCTGACCGCCTACGACGCGATGCACGACCGGCTCTCGGGCTTCCACGCCGGCGGCGACGACTACGTCACGAAGCCGTTCGACATCCGCGAGGTGCTGGTCCGGCTCGCCGCTCTGGCGCGCCGGTCCGCCGCCGTGGAGCCGCCGGCGCAGGGCCTGCGGCTCGACCCGGACCGGCACGCCCTCCGGATGCCGGACGCCGAGGTGCTGCTCACCCCGACGGAGTACCGCATCCTGGCCGCGATCGCGGCCCGCCCCGGTGAGGTCGTACGGCGCCGCGCCGTCGTCGCCGCGGCCTGGCCCGACGGCGCCATGGTCAGCGAGAACACCGTGGACACCTATCTCAGCCGGGTCCGCCGCAAGCTCGAGGAGGTCGGCTCCCCGGTCACCGTGCACACCGTCCGCGGCGTCGGCTTCGTGCTGCGATGAGCGCGGACGACGCCCCGCCGTCAGCCGTCGCGTCGACCGAACCGGCCACCCCGCGCGCACCGCAGGAGCCGGAGGGAACGGCCTCCCCCACCGGGGCGTGGCGTGGGCGGACCAGCCTGCGGCGGCAGGTGGTGCTGGCCTCCGGGGCGGTGACCGCGGCCGCGATGCTGCTGCTGCTCACCGCGGTGCAGCTCGTGATCGGCCGGGTCATCGACGACAACATCGACCAGGTGCTCCAGAACCGGGTGACCTCGACCCGCACCCTGGTGCTCTCCTCCGCGCAGCGGCCGGGTGCGCTGCGCCGCCTCGGCGGCGACGTCGCGGTCTTCGACGAGCGCGGCACCCTGGTCGGCGGGGCCCTGCCGACCGGGGTGGCCGCGGCCGTCGAGGGCCTGGCGACCACGCGCGTGCCGCGGACCACGGAGGTGGAGGAGACCACCCGGCTGCTGGCCGTGCCGATCGAGGCCGGACGGTTCCACGGGGTCGTGGTCGCGGCCGAGCCGTTGGCGCCCTACGAGCGCGGCGAGCACTACGCGATCCTCGCCGGCATCGTGCTCGCGGTGATCACGACGGCCGGGGTCGCGGCGCTGACCGCGTGGACGGTACGGCGGACGCTGGCACCGGTCGCGACGATGGCGGCCACCGCGGACGACTGGAGCGCGCACGACCTCGGCCGCCGGTTCGACCTCGGGCCGCCGGCCAACGAGATCTCCGCCCTCGGCGCCACCCTGGACCACCTGCTGGACCGGGTCGCCGGCGCGCTGCGCGCCGAGCAGCGGCTCACCGCCGAGGTCGCCCACGAGCTGCGCACGCCGCTGACGTCGATCATCGGCTCCGCGGACGTGGCGCTGCTGCACCCGGGCCTCGACCCGGTCAGCCGGGAGGCGCTCGCGGAGATCGGCGCCTCCGCGCGACGGATGTCGGCCACCGTGACCACGCTGGTCGACCTGGCCCGCTCCGGCGCGGACGGCTTCGCGGAGAGCTGCTCGGTCGGGCTGCTGCTCGGCTCCTTCGACGCGGAGGACCTCGAGACCGTCACCACCCCGGCCGACCTCCGGGCCGAGGTGGCGCTCCCCTGCGCGCTGGCCGTCCGGGCGCTGGCCCCCGTGCTGGACAACGCCCGCCGGCACCGACGTACCACCATCCGGGTCACCGCCGAGGTCACCGCCGCGCACGTCGACCTGGTCGTGGACGACGACGGCGCCGGGCTGGACGGTCAGGACCCCGAGCAGGTCTTCGACCCCGGGGTCCGCAGCACGGCCAGCGCCGGCGCCGGGCTCGGGCTCCCGCTGGCGCGGCGGATCGCCCGCGCCGCCGGCGGCGACGTCTTCGCCCGGCCCCGGGAGGGCGGCGGCCGCTTCGTTGTCCGGTTGCCGCGACGCTGACCCGTTCAGGTTGCGATCATGTGTCCCAGGGATGATGGGCGCAGGAGGTGGCCGTGGAGGGCTGGTGGAGGGCGATCGCGGTCGCTGCGCTGGTGACCTGCGCGTTCTACCTGACGCTGATCGTGCTCGCCCGGCGGCTGCCGCCGGGTCCGCTGCGGGACCTGCTGCGCGTGCTGCCCGACTGCGTGGTGGCGCTGCGGGCGCTGCACCGCGACCCGCGGGTGCCGCGCAGCGCCAAGGCCGGCCTGTGGATCGCGCTGATCTGGGTGCTCTCCCCGATCGACCTGATCCCGGAGTTCCTGCCGGTGATCGGCCCGCTCGACGACATCGTGGTCGTGGCGCTGGCGCTGCGGCACGCGGTGAAGGTCAGCCCTCGCGAGGCCATCGAGGACGCCTGGCCGGGTGACCCGGCGATGCTCGAGCGGCTGCTGCCGGTCGGCGGCGGCTCCCTGTTCCGGAGGGGCTCGTGAGCTCCCTCCCCGGACCGGTCTGAGCGCGGACCGTGACCCGGGCGTCCGAGGCTCCGGCACCGGGGTCGACGCCCGCCGGGGACACCCGGTTCGTCGGTTCCGCCGGTTCCCTCTGGACGTACCCGCCGGTGCTGCTGGCCGGCGCGCTCGTCCTGCTGCTGCGGCTGCCGTTCCTGACCTGGCCGCCGGCGCCTGACGAGGCCGGCTACCTGCTGGTCGGTCGGTCCTGGCCGCTGCTGGACCAGCTCGAGGGATCGAGGTCGGCGCTCTACGGTCCGTTCTGGGTGGACCGGCCGCCGCTGCTGCTGCTGCTCTTCAAGCTCGTCGACCTGCTGCCGGGGGCTCCGATGCCGGCGCTGCGGCTCCTGGGCGCGCTGGCCTGCCTGGTCGGGGTGGCCGCGGCCGCGGTGATCGGCGACCGGCTCGACGGCCGCCGGGCGGCCGGGCTGTGCGCGCTGGCCGCCGCGGCTCTGACGTCGAGCTCGGCGCTGGGCGCGCTGGAGATCGACGGCGAGCTGCTCGCGGTGCCGCTCGCGATGGCCTCGATGGCGCTGCTGCTGGTGGCCCTGGACCGCGGCAGGTCCCGGCGGCTGCTCCTCGGCATGGCGGCGGGAGCGACGGGGACCGCGGCGCTGACGGTGAAGCAGAACGTCGCCGACGCCTGGGTGTTCGCCGGCGTGCTGGTGCTGGCGGCGCTGGTGTGGCGCCGGCTGGACCGCGCCGGCGCCCGGGTGGCCGGTGGGTTCGCGGCCGGCGCCGCCGCGGTGCTCGTGGTCGTCGGGGCCTGGGCGGTGCGGGGGCCCGGGCCGGGGCGGCTGCTCGAGGCCACCTACGGCTTCCGGGTGGCGGCCGCGCGGACGATCAGCCAGCAGGACCACAGCCGTCCCGAGCAGCGGCTGTGGGTGCTGCTGCTGATGCTGGTGCTCAGCGGGCTGGCCGCGCTGCTGGCCGGCGGCGGGGTCGCGGCGATGCAGCGGATCCGCCGCCGCGAGGCCGTCGGCCTGGCCGCGCCGGCAGTGGTGGCCGTCGAGCTGGCCGGGGTCGTCGGCGGCGGCAGCTACTGGCTGCACTACCTGCTGCTGCTGGTCCCCGGGGCGGTGCTGCTCACCGCGCTGCTGGCCGAGTACCGGCGTACCGCCGGCGTGCTCGTGGCCCTGGTCGTCGCCTCGGCACTCGTCTTCGGCGCGATCAACGGTGCCCGACACCTGGGCCGCCGGCCGCCCGACACCGCGGAGCAGGCCATCGGGGAGTGGATCGGCTCCGCGGCGAGTCCGGGCGACTCGGTGGTGGTCAGCTACGGCGCCGCCAACATCGTGCTCGCCTCGGGCCTGCCCGACCCCTACCCGCTGCTGTGGAGCCTGCCGGTGCGGGTGCGGGACCCCCAGCTCGAGCAGCTCGCCGCGCTGGTCCGCTCCGAGCGCCGGCCCACCTGGTGGGTGGTCTGGGAGAACCTGGACACGTGGGGCCTGGACGCGAACGGCAAGATGCAGGCGGCGCTGACGAAGCGCTATCGGCGCGTCGCCGAGGTCTGCGGCCACGAGGTGCTGCTCGCCCGCGACGCCGGCCCCCGGCAGCTGCCGCCTCGGCCGTCGTGCTGAGCGGGCCGCCCGGCCGCGAGGCTCGACGCCGTCACCGGCCGGTGATGACGGTCCCCGCGCCGTCGGTCGGAGGCAGGAAGCAGTAGCGGTTCCGGCCGGACTCCTTGGCGACGTACATCGCGCTGTCGGCCGCGGAGAGCAGGTCGCTGGCGTTCTGGTGCGCCGCCTCGACGACCACGCCGCCGATGCTGACGGTGACCCCGGAGCGGGCGTCGCCGTGCCGGCGGACCAGCGCGAAGACCCGCTCGACCACACTCGCGGCCACCAGCTCGGCCGCCTTCTGGTCGGAGTGCGGCAGCAGGATCGCGAACTCGTCACCGCCGAGCCGGGCGACCACGTCCGTCGAGCGCATCCGCTGGTCGAGGACCCGGGCCACGTCCACGATCAGCTCGTCGCCGGTAGCGTGACCGAGGGTGTCGTTGACGGCCTTGAAGTGGTCGAGGTCCAGCATCAGCACCGCGCCGCGGGGGCCGTAGCGCAGGCACTCCTCCACGTGCCGGCGCAGCTCCTGGTCGAAGCGCCGCCGGTTGGCCAGCCCGGTCAGCGGGTCGTGCTCGGCGAGGAACGCGAGCTGGCGCTCGTAGCGGTAGCGCTCGGAGACGTCGACGACGTTGGTGAGGATCCGGTCGGCGCCGTCGCCCTCACCGGCGAGCATGGTGCTGATCAGCACGACGTGCAGCTCCTCGCCCTCCGGTCCGCGCAGCGTCCACTGGGTCTCCGAACGGTGCCCGTCCACGTCCTGGACCCGCCGCAGGTGCCGGTCGACGGAGTCGTCGTCGGGACGCAGCGAGTACGACGACAGCGCCCTGCCGGCGACGACCTCATCGCCGAGGAGCGCGCGCAGCGCCGGGTTCGCCTGGACGACCACCCCGTGCCGGTCCAGCAGCGCGATGCCCTGCGGGGCGTCGTCGAAGAGCCGCTCGGCGCGCTTCTTGGCCGCCAGCAGCGTGCGCTCCCGGTCCCGCTCGCGCGAGACGTCCCGGGCCATCAGCAGGGCCTGCCGGCGGGCGCCGGTGGACGGCAGCGGACTGGCGGTGAACTCGTGCTCGGCGCCGTCGACGTCGGCGTGCACCGCCGCCGGCTCGTCGCCGTCGAAGGCGTGGGCCAGGATCCGGGCCAGCGTGCCGGGCGTCTCCCGGTCCACGATCTCGGCCAGGCGGCGCCCCGCCCCGTCGCGCAGCCGGCGGACCAGCACGCCGGCACCGGTGACGACGGTGATGCCGGTGCGCTCCTCCACCATGATCACCGTGGTGTCGGGCAGGTGGTCCATCAGCACCCGCCACCGCTCCTCGGCCTGGGTGAGCTCGCGCTGGGACCGGATCGAGTCGGTGGAGTCGATCGAGACGCACAGGTAGCCGCTCACCTGGTCGCGGTCGTCGCGCAGCTCGGTGACCGCCATCCGCACGAACACCGGCTCGCCGTCGGCCCGGACCAGCGTCCACTCCCGGCTCGGGGCGCGCTGGTGGGCGAGCCGGGTGAGCACCGCGAAGCCCGGTTCGACCCCCAGCTCGCGGGCTGCGGCGACCAGCTCGCCGCGCTCCAGGCAGACGTCGGTCAGCTCGCGGCCCACCACCTGGGCGGCGGAGAAGCCCAGCTGCGCCTCGGCGCCCACCCCGAACGAGGTGATCCGGCCGTCCACGTCGGTGGTCACCAGCGCGCTCAGCGTGGCCCCGCGGAAGATCCCCTCGAGCCGGGCCGCGATGGCGCGGCTGCGTGCGGTCTCCACCTCGAGCCGGTGCACGACCCGTTGCAGGAGCGGCGCGATCACGACGCTCAGCCCGGTCCACAGCAGCGCGCGCCGCCACTCACCGACGGGGTACCGGTCGCCGCCGACCAGCAGGATCGGGCTGACGAAGACCAGCGCCACGAACACCGAGGCCGCCCAGAGGTCGCGCCGCCGCCCGAAGACCGCCAGCCAGACCACCGGCACCGCCACCAGCGGCGAGAGCCCGGACTGCGCGGCCCCGGAGGCGTCCCGCAGCAGCGCCTCCAGCGGGAACACCCCGAACGGGGCGACCAGGCCGACCCAGCGCCACTCCACACGCCGGACGGCGACCGCCCGGATGCCCAGCAGCGCCGCGGTGAGCACGGCGGCGGCGACCAGGTGCCAGACCTGCAGCTGGTACGGCGGCAGCGCGAGGCTCAGCAGGCCCATCGTCATCACCACCAGGAACGGCAGCGAGGCCGGCACGTCGGCGCCGGGGCGCATCCACGCCCATCGCCTGACCCGACCGGGACGTTCGGCCGGCCGGGCGGTCGGGCTCACGCTCAGACCTCGTCCAGGGCCACGACCAGACGCTCCCAGGCCACCCGGTGCACGGGCCCGCGGCCGTCGAGGGCGGTCAGGTGCACCTGCTCGTGCAGCGTCTGCAGACCCTGGTCGCCGCCGACCAGGAAGCCCCGCAGCGCGCAGGCGTCGGACGCGACGAGGGCGGCCCGGGCCGAGGAGGACGCGCCCACCGCGGTCACCCGGTGCTCCCAGGCCACGTGGGCGGCGAGCGCGCCGAGCGAGGTGGTGGGCCGCTCCCGGTCGAGCCGGACGGCGTACCTCCGCGCCCACCCGGCCACGTCCGCGCGGCGCATCGGCCGGGCGATCCCGTAACCCTGGCCGGAGTCGACGCCGAGCTGCACGGCGGCCTCGATGAGGCCGGGGGTCTCCAGGCCCTCCAGGGTCACGTGCAGGCCGAGGCTGTGCGCGATGTCGGTGATCGGCTGGACGAACTGGAGCGCCGTCCGCGGCGACGCCGGCGTGCCGCGGATCAGGCTCTGGTCGATCTTGACCACGTCGAAGTCGAAGTGCCGCATCCGCAGCAGCGAGCTGTAGCCGGAGCCGAGATCGTCCTGGGCGAGCCCCACCCCGAGCCGCTTGAAGGCGTCGAGGCCGGCCTTGCGGGCCACCAGCGACCCGAGCATGTGACCGGTCTCGAGCAGCTCCAGCATCAGCCGGGAGGGGTCCACCCGGTGCCGGGCGAGCGCCTCGGCGACGGTGGTGAGGTAGCGCTGGTCGTGCGCGGAGACCACCGGCATGTTCACCGAGACCGACGTCACCAGTCCCTGCCGCTCCCACTCCTCCAGCGCGGTGAGGGAGTCCTCCAGGCCGACCTCGAAGAGCCGGAGCAGCTCGTCGTCACCGAAGGCCGGCAGGAACTCCGCGGGCGGCACCAGCCGGTCGCCGTCGCGCAGCCGGGCCAGCGCCTCGAGCTTGAGCAGCTCGCCCTCCGGGAGCGACACGATCGGCTGGAACACCATCTCGACCTCGCCGGCGGCCAGCCGGGACAGGTGCAGCGCCCGGTCGCCGTACGCCTGCACCCCGGCGGCGAGGTCGGGCCTGCCCTCCAGGTCCGTCAGCGCCCGTTCGACGACGCTCTTGACCTGCTCGAGCATCGCGGCACGGGTCTCGTAGCTGAAGTAGCCCGGCCAGGCGGCGTACAGCGACAGCAGCGCGTGCGGCGTCCCGGCGGCGTCGCACAGCGGTACGGCGGCGCTGGAGCGCCAGCCGAAGCGCTCCGCCCACGCGATCCAGGGGCGGGTGGTCGGATCGGTGAGGTAGGCGTCGGCCACCGCGATCTCGCCGGAGCGCCAGGCCCGCGCGCTCGGCCCCTGGCCCAGCGGGCTGTCCGGGGAGGTGTTCATGACCGGGGTGCCCTCGCGATGGGTCCAGGCGATCAGCTCCTCGACCCCGTCGCCGGCCCCGGCCTCGAACAGGAAGCAGCCGTTGTCGTCGGGACGGCTGATGAACACCGCGACGATGCCCTCCAGGACGCTGATGCCCTCCAGCACCCCGCGCACCAGGTCGGGCAGGGTCCGGGACTGCGTGACGGCGCGTCCGACGCGCACGAGCACCCGGCCCTGGGCGACTTCGACGTCCCGGTAGCCCTGCAGCACCCCCCGCAGGTCGGTCATGAACCGCTCGCTGACCAGGCGGCCCGCCCGGATGGAGTCGAGCACGTCGCCCCGCAGCTCCAGGGTGGTGAAGACCGCGCGCTGGTGCTCCGCGGCGGCCGCGGCGTACCAGTCCATCTCGACGCCCACCATGGCGTGGATCCGGCCGACCTCGCGGCTGCGCGCGGTGAGCTCGAGCAGGTCGGTGGCCGGGTCGAGCAGCAGCTGCAGGTGCTCGGCCTGGGTGCGCTCGAGGTGGTCGAGCTCGGCGGGGGTGAGCCGGTCCCTGACCCGGGCGGCTCCCGAGCCGGCGGGGACGGCGGCGTACGACCGGGCCACGTGGCGGCGCAGGTCGGGCAGCACCAGCTCGTGCACCGCGCCGAGCAGGTCGGCCTCGACGCCGTCGACGGGGGCGGGCAGGACGTGCACGTCAGCCTCCCGGTCGCTCCGGTGGTGGTCTCGTGGGCAGCCCCGAGCCTAGAGGCTGGTTCGTCCGGATGCCTGCGATCCTGCCGGTTCGTCGGCTTTCGTCACATCGGGGGGATCGTTCCGCTGCCGGAGGGGGTCTTTCGACCGGGGTACGGCGGCCGCCGGAGCGCTAGACAGAAGACATGAGCGAGAACATCCCGGAGACCGATCCGGGCCTCACCGATCCCGAGGACCGCGAGAGCTACGGCGAGTTCGAGGTCGACGACGAGAACCAGCTGTCGATGGAGGACACCCTGATCGACCGCGGCCTGGTCGACGCGCTCGACGAGGGGTACTCCCCGCCGGAGCGGTGGTCGCCCGCCGAGGGGTTCGGCAACACCCCGGCCGAGGGGCATCGCGGCGAGTCGCTCGAGCAGCGGATGGCCCAGGAGGAGCCGGAGCCCGATCCCTACGCGCTGGCCGCCGACGAGTACGACGAGCCGGTGCTCGGCGGCGAGGCCGGCGACCGGCGGGCCGGCCGGCTGGTGGCCGAGCACGACCAGGGTCACGACGAGGACTGGCAGCAGGACCTGCTGGCGCAGGACGTCGGCATCGACGGGGCCGGCGCCGGGGCCGAGGAGGCCGCCGTCCACGTGATCGAGGAGCCGGAGCTCGACTAGCGCCGGACGTCAGCCCGTGGTGGCGTCCTGCTTGACGCCGCGCTGGCCGGTGTCGGTCAGCCGGGCCTCCTCGGCCGCCTTCGCCTCCAGGTCGGCCCGGGTGGCGTTGATCAGGTCCTGCGCGGCGTCGTACACCTCGGGGTGCGCGACCAGGTCCGAGGCGCCGCCCTTGAGCCGGCCGAGCGCCGCCCGGGCGAAGATCTGCTGCTCGGTGGTGGTGCGCTCCGAGCGGCCGCTGCCGACGAAGCTGACCGCCCAGTGCAGCAGCGCGGTGACCTGGCTCTTGAAGCCGGTGATGTAGACGAGGTGCAGACCGAGCCACATCAGCCAGGCGATGAAGCCGGTGAACCGGAGCTTGCCGATCAGCGCGACCGCGCTGAACCGCGAGATCGTCGCCATGCTGCCCTTGTCGAAGTACTTGAACGGCGGCTGCGGCGGACGACCCTCGACGCGGCCGCGGATCTCCTTGGCGGCGTACTTCGCGCCCTGGATCGCGACCTGCGCGACCCCGGGCAGGTTGTTCAGGCTGATCATGTCGCCGACCACGAACACCTCGGGGTGACCGGGCAGCGTGAGGTCGGGGTTGACCCCGATCCGGCCGGCCCGGTCCAGCGGCGCGCCGGTCTGCTCGGCGAGCGTGCGGCCCAGCGGGCTGGCGGCGACGCCGGCGGCCCAGACCTTGGTGACCGCCTCGATCCGGCGCCGGCCGCCGTCCTTGTCCTGCACCTCCAGACCGCGCTCGTCGACGTCGGTCACCATCGCGCCGAGCTGGACCTCCACGCCGAGGCCCTCGAGGTCCTTCTTGGCCCGCTCACCGAGCTTGGCGCCGAACGGCGGCAGCACCTGCGGCGCCGCGTCGAGCAGGATGATCCGGGCGTGCCGGGTGTTGATCCGGCGGAAGTCCTTCTCCAGGGTGCGGTGCGCGAGCTCGGCGATCTGACCGGCCATCTCCACCCCGGTCGGGCCGGCGCCGACGACCACGAAGGTCAGCAGCCGCTCGATCTCGGCCTCGTCGTCGGAGATCTCGGCGAGCTCGAACGCGCCGAAGATCCGGCCGCGCAGCTCGAGCGCGTCGTCGATGCTCTTCATGCCGGGCGCGAACTCGGAGAACTGGTCGTTGCCGAAGTAGGACTGGCCGGCGCCGGCGGCGACGATCAGCGAGTCGTACGGAGTCACGGTGGTCCGGTTGAGCACGTGGGAGGTGACGGTGCGGTTCTCGAGGTCGATCGAGCGCACCTCGCCGAGGATCACGCGGGCGTTCTCCTGGCTGGAGAGCACCTCACGGGTCGGCGGCGCGATCTCGCCCTCGGACAGGATCCCGGTGGCCACCTGGTAGAGCAGCGGCTGGAAGAGGTGGTGGGTCGTCTTGGCGACCATGGTGATGTCGACGTCGGCCTTGCGGAGCGCCTTGGTCCCGAACAGCCCACCGAAGCCCGAGCCGATCACCACGACCCGGTGGCGGTCGGTCGCAGAAGTCTGCAGATCGGTCATGTCTCACCTTTCGCTGCTGTCGGTGCCATCTTGGTCCCTCTACTGGGTCAACGCATCCTCGTGTCCGGCTGATGGCGGCCCGGGACATGTCCTCGGTCACATGGGTTACCCACCGGCGGGCAGGATGAACGGGTGAGCATCCACGTGGACCTGGCCGTGATCGGCTCCGGCTCGGGCAACAGCATCGCCGACGACTCCTTCGCCGACCGCCAGGTGGCGATCCTGGAGAAGGGCGTCTTCGGCGGCACCTGCCTGAACTACGGGTGCATCCCGACCAAGATGTTCGTCTACCCCGCCGACCTCGCACTCTCCGCGGCGCACGGGCCCGAGCTCGGCGTCGGCACCCGGTTCGAGCAGGCCGACTGGCGCGCGATCCGGGACCGGATCTTCACCCGGATCGACCCGATCTCCGACGGCGGCCGGCACTGGCGCGCCGAGGGTCGGCCCAACGTCCGGCTCTACGAGGGCCAGGCCCGGTTCGTCGGCGAGCGCACGATCGACACCGGGACCGGCGAGGTCCTGACCGCCGACCAGGTCGTGATCGCGGCGGGCTCCCGGCCGGTGCTGCCCGAGATCCCCGGGCTGGACCAGGTGCGCTTTCACACCAGCGACACGGTGATGCGCATCGACGAGCAGCCACGGCGGCTGCTGATCATCGGCGGCGGGTTCGTCTCGGCCGAGTTCGCCCACGTGTTCTCCGCCTTCGGCACCGAGGTCACGGTCGTGAACCGCTCTCCGGTGCTGCTCGGCAAGGAGGACCACGAGGTCGCCGCCCGGTTCACCGAGCTGGCCGCGCAGCGGTGGGACCTCCGGCTCAACCGGACCGTGGCGCGGCTCGAGCCGTGGTCGGACGGCTCCGCCGCGACCGGCGTACGCGCGCACCTCGACGACGGCGGCACCGTCGAGGCGGACGCCCTGCTGGTCGCGACCGGCCGCCGCGCCAACTCCGACACCATGGACCTGCAGAAGGCCGACGTCGCGGTGGACGCGGACGGCCTGGTGGTGGTCGACGAGTTCCAGCGGACCACCGCCCCCGGAGTGTGGGCGCTCGGCGACGTCAGCAACACCTACCAGCTCAAGCACCTCTCCAACCACGAGGCCCGCGTCGTGCAGCACAACCTGCTGCACCCCGACGACCTGGTCGCCGCGTCCCACGACCACGTCCCGAGCGCGGTCTTCAGCCACCCGCAGGTGGCCAGCGTCGGCCTCACCGAACGCGAGGCCGCGGAGTCCGGGCGGCGCTACGTCGTGGCCAAGCAGATGTACGCCGACACCGCGTACGGCTGGGCCATGGAGGACCACACCAGCTTCGTCAAGGTGGTCGCCGACCCGGCGACCGGGCTGCTGCTCGGCGCGCACCTGATCGGCCCGCAGGCCGCCAACCTGATCCAGCCGCTGATCCAGGCGATGTCGCTCGGCCAGACGGCCCGCGAGGTGGCCCGCGGCCAGTTCTGGATCCACCCGGCGCTGATGGAGGTCGTCGAGAACGTCCTGCTCAAGCTGCCGCTGGACTGATCCTCGGCCGGCCGCGCGATGGCGCCGCGGATCAGCGCGAGCGGATCAGCACCTCCTCGACGGTCTCGAGCCGCGGGGCGAACGGGTCGTCGTCGACGACCCCCTTCTCCCAGCGCAGCAGCAGCCCCTCGTCGCTGTCCTCCAGCGTGGCGATCATGTTGTCGAACCACGGGCCCGCGAGCTTGCGCCACGTGAACGGCGCCTTCGGCACCTGCGCGGACCGGGACGCCAGCCGCCCCATCGGCCCGGCGATCGCGTAGGCGAGCAGCGCCGTGAGGTAGCGCATCGCCCGGGGCAGCGGGTTGCGGATCGGCGAGCACACCGCCTGGACGATCCGGGCGCCCTGCCGGCCGCGGATCGTGCGGGCGCCGCGGCGCCGTACCTCCGAGACGTAGGAGTGGTGCACGTCCCCGGACAGGAACGTGACGGTCCGGGGGGCCGGCCCGCGCCGCCCGTCGGCCACCTCGAGCGCCATCTCGCCGACTCGCTGGAAGCTGCGCTGCCACGCGCCCCAGTGCTCGAGGTCGACGGTCTGTCGCATCCACTCGCCGATCCGTTGGAACCGCGGGCCCCAGGCGCCGCCGGCCACCGCCTCGTTCCACGCCTCGAGGTGGTGCAGCCCGGGCGGCAGCAGGTACGGCAGCGACGTGCCGAGCAGCAGGTGCCGGAAGCCGCCGCGCATCTGCTCGTCGAGCCACTGCAGCTCCAGCGGGTCGAGCAGCGCCCGGCGCTCGGGGTCGAGCACCCGCGCGCACCGTGAGTCGATCACGACCAGGCGGACGTCGGCGATGTCGCGCGCGTAGCTCCACCGGTAGCACTCGGGGTCGGTGTCGACGCGGGCCGCGAGCGCGTCGAGCTCGGCGGTGAGGTCGAGCTCGTCGGCGCCCTCGTGGTCGAGGACCTGCCGCCAGATCTCGTCCTTGCCGCGCTCCTCGGGCGAGAGGTTGCCGATGTGCTGGTAGACCCAGTACGACGACAGCCCGGCGACCACCCGCTCGTGCCACCAGCGGGTGGCGTCCATCTTGTGCTTCCAGGCCAGCGACGTGTTCCAGTCGTCGCGCACGTCGTGGTCGTCGAAGATCATCGCGCTCGGCAGCGTGGACAGCAGCCACCGGTTGGCCGGGTCGGTCCAGGCCAGCTCGTAGAGGTGGGCGTACTCCTCGAAGTCCTTGAGCTCCTTGCCGGGCGGCTCCTCGATGTCGCGGCGCGAGGCGATGAAGTCCTGCATCGCCTCGCTGGTCTCGTCGGCGTACACCTGGTCGCCGAGGAACAGCACCAGGTCGGGCCAGCGGACGTCGGGGTCGGTGGCCATCCGCAGCGACAGCGCCCGCAGCGCGTCGACGCCGTGGCTGCGGTTGCCCTTCTCGTCATGGGTGACGCTGGTGCGGCAGGAGCCGTAGGTCAGCCGCAGCGGCTTGCCGGGCCGCAGCGTCGCGATCACGCTCGGCGGCAGCTCCGGGTGGTGGCTGCGGCCGGACCCCTCCGCGGCCTCCTCGCCGTCGGCCCGGTCCGCCTCGTCGGCCTGCGGGGGCCAGACCTGCCGGGAGTTCACCTCCACCGTGTACGGCGTCTTGCTGCCCGGCTCCAGCCCCTGTACCTCGACGAGCGCGAAGTGGTGGCCGTGCACCGAGAAGGTCCGTGCCTCGAAGCTGCGGTCGGCCGCCCGGACGGTGACGGTGGCGGAGTGGCCGGTCTCGACCCAGATCGACGCCGACGTCTCGTCGACGTAGCGCATGAGGGGGCCGAGCACCAGCGATGGGGAGGACATTGGACAGTTGTACCGCGCCCGCGGTTCCGAAACACCCCTTCGGGGGTACGTTCCGGACATGGAACTCTCCGCCAGCGGGATCGACCGCAAGGCCGACCACAGCGACATGCTCGACAACGCGGTCCGCGTTGGCCTGGTCTCGTACGGCGTCGAGCACCTGCTCCTCGCCTGGCTGGCGCTGCAGCTAGTCTTCGGGGACCGCTCCGGTGAGGCCTCCGCCAGCGGCGCGCTGCACCAGCTCGCGGAGACCACCCTGGGCCGGCTGTCGCTCTACGTCGTCGCCGCTGGGTTCCTCGCGCTGGTCATCTGGCAGGGCATCGAGGCCGTCGTCGGCCACCGCGACGAGGACGGCGGCAAGCGCACGTTCAAGCGGATCGTCTCCGCCGGCAAGGTCGTCCTGTACGTCGTCCTGGGCCTCACCGCGCTGCGCATCGCCACCGGGTCCGGCGGCGGCAAGGGCAGCTCGACGGAGACGTTGACCGCCAAGCTCATGGCCGCACCGGGCGGCCAGCTGCTGGTGGGTCTGGTCGGGGTCGGGGTCATCGCGACCGGCGGCATGCTCGCCTGGCGCGGCTGGAAGGAGAAGTTCCGCAGCAAGCTCGACGTGGACGGCACCACCGGCAACGACGGGCACGCCTACATCCTGTTCGGCAAGATCGGCTACCTGGCCAAGGGGGCCGCGCTCGTGCTGGTCGGCCTGCTCTTCGTCCTCGCCGCCGTCACCCACGATCCCGACAAGTCCGGCGGTCTCGACCAGGCGCTGACCAAGCTGCTCGCGCAGCCGTTCGGTCAGGTCGGCCTGCTGGTGATCGCCGCGGGCATCGCCTGCTACGGGCTGTTCTGCTTCGCCTGGGCCCGCCACCTCGACCGCTGAGGACCCGGGAGGCACCGCTGGGCGAGCCGCTGGATTCGCGGTCCCTCGGGAACGCCGTCCGAACTGCCCGGAACGGTACTGTTCCCACTTGTGACTCGCCGGCTGCAGCTCGACCCTGAGCCCCAGTCGGTGCGCCGCGCCCGGCGCTGGGTGGTGGAGACCTTCGAGGACCTCGGTCGTCCCGACCTCGTCGACTCCGCCGAGCTCGGCGTCTCCGAGCTGGTCACCAACGCGATCCTGCACGCCGCACCCCCGATCACGGTCCGGGTGCGCGGGAGCGCGCAGCACCCGCGGGTGGAGGTGCACGACGCCTCGACCCGGCCGCCGGAGGTCAGCCTCGACCTGGACGACGACGACGCACTGCTCAGCGCGGTCGGCCGCGGGCTCGGCCTGGTGGCGCTCTACTCCGCGACCTGGGGGGCGGACCTCTCCGGGGACGGCAAGGTGGTCTGGTTCGAGCCGACCGACGGTCCGGAGCCCGGCGCGGCGCCCCAGGGCGACGTCTTCGACCTCGACCGGGTGGTCGCTGCCCGGCTCGCCGAGCAGAGCCGGCTGGACCCGAGCACGCGGGTCCGGGTGCGGCTGCTCGGGATGCCGGCGCGCCGCTTCGCCGACTTCCGGGTCTGGTACTCCGAGATCCGCCGCGAGCTGCGGATCCTCGCGGTGAACCACCCCGGTGAGTACCCGCTCGCGGAGGAGGTCTCGCAGCTCACGCTGCAGGTCGAGGCCGAACGTGCCCAGACCACCGGGATCGGCCGGCTCGACAGCGCCATCGTCGAGGGTGAGGAGCTCGTCGACCTGGAGTACTTGGTGCCCCCGACGGCGCCGGACACGATGCGCCGCTCCGACGAGCTGATGGACCGGATCGACGAGTTCACCCGCGAGCAAGGGTTGCTGACGCTGCCGGCCACCGAGGAGATCGTCAGGCTGCGCCGCTGGTACCTCGGCGAGTTCGTCCGGCAGGCCACCGGTGCGGAGCCCCTGCCCTGGCCGGAGGCCTCCGCCGGCCCCGGGGCGCGGTGACCCGGCCGCCCCTTCCCGCCGCGCTCGCCGTCGTCGCGCTCGGGGGTGCGGCCGGAGCGTGCATCCGCGCGCTGCTCCTGCAGGCCTGGCCGATCGACGCCTCCGGCTTCCCGTGGGCGACCTTCGCGATCAACGTCAGCGGCTCGTTCCTGCTGGCGCTGCTGCCGGCGCTGCCCGCCGTACGCCGCCGTCCGCTGCTCCCGCCGCTGCTCGGCACCGGGGTCCTCGGCGGCTACACGACCCTGTCCACCTGGTCGGAGCAGACCCGCGGACTGCTCGCGGCCGGCGACACCGCGGTGGCCGGCGCCTACGTGTTCGGCACGCTGGCGGCGGCGCTGCTCGCGGTCGTCGGCGCGGACCGGCTGAGCACTCTCGCCCAGCGCGTCCGCTTCGACGAGGAGGAGGGCGACCTGTGACCCCCGCACTGCTGGGCATGGTCGCGCTCGGCGCCGCGGTCGGTGCACCGCTGCGCTACCTCGCGGGCCACCTCTTCGACGACGTGCTGCCGCTGGGCACGATCGCGGTCAACGTCGCCGGCTCCTTCCTGCTCGGCTGGTTCAGCGCCCTCGGCCTCGACGGCTCGAGCACCGCCCTGCTCGGTACCGGATTCTGCGGCGGCCTGACGACGTACTCCGCCTTCGCCGTGCACACCCACGACCGCGGTCCGTGGCTGGGATCGGTGACGGTGCTGATCACCCTCGTCCCGGCGCTGCTCGCCTGCGCGCTCGGGTTCTGGCTCGGCAGCTAGCCCCTCAGGCGTAGCCCAGCTCGTGCAGCCGGTCGTCGTCGATCCCGAAGTGGTGGGCGATCTCGTGCACCACGGTGATCCGGACCTCGTCGACCACCTGCTCACGGGACTCGCACATCTCCAGCACCGGGTTGCGGAAGATCGTGATCCGGTCCGGGAGCGCCATCACGTAGTAGGAGTCACGCTCGGTCAGCGGCGTCCCGACGTAGAGCCCGAGCAGGTCCGGGTCATCCTCCGGGGGCTCGTCCTCGACGAGCACGACGCAGTTGTCGATCAGCTCGAACAGCTCCCCGGGCACCTCGTCGAGCGCCTCGGAGACCAGGGCCTCGAACTGGACCCGACTCATCTCGATCACCCGGCCATCCTCCCCCGGCGCCGTCGGCCGCCGACGCCCAGGGGGTCGCGCCGGGCGATTTGTGAGCGGCCCGGGCGGGCCCTATGCTTGCCCGGTCCCTGACGGCAGTCAGACCCGACGGCCACGTCGAGGGCTAGCCCCCATCGTCTAGCGGCCTAGGACCCCGCCCTTTCACGGCGGTAGCACGGGTTCGAATCCCGTTGGGGGTACGACACCGACTCCGGTCGGCGCACGGCTCCGGATCCCGATTCGGAGAGTGGCGGCGAGTGCGTTAGCATTGCGCCGCTTGCTGTTGAGAAGCACGAGGCCCCGTAGCGCAGTTGGTTAGCGCGCCGCCCTGTCACGGCGGAGGCCGCGGGTTCGAGTCCCGTCGGGGTCGCCACAGAAGCGAGACGCCCCGGACGCCAGTCGTCCGGGGCGCTTCGCGTTTCCCGGGTCTTCCGGTGATCTGTGCGGAGGTCTCCCGGTGCTCCGTGCGGCGGCTCCCGTGCTGCGAGCGGCGGCTCGCGTGCTCCGCGGGGCGAATCGCGACAGATGACCTCGATGACCCATTGCGCCCTTCCCCGTACCGGCAGGAACCTGTACGAGCAGGCGTCCCGCCTGCGGGCGTCCGTCACGCGGACGCAGGACGGAGAGCCGCGATGACGCCGACGGATCCGCCGCCCCAGGCCCTGCTCGAGCTGCGCGTCCATGGGGTCCACGGCACCGCTCCGCAGTCGATGCTGGGCGTGGACGCCTCGGGGATCGGCCAGGTCGCCGGTGACGGGCTGACCGGCATCTACCGGACCCGCGACGGCACCATCCCGCTGCGCACGCTGCCGCCGCACGCGGTGGTGGAGGCCTACTCCTGGGGCGCACTGACCTCCAGCGCGGCCGGCCTGCTCGGCTGGGTACGCCGCGCGGCCTGGCTCGCGCTGCTGCCGTTCGCACTGCTCAACCTCGCCTACTGGGCACGGCCCGAGCTCGACTGGGACAGCCGTGGCCGGTCCCGCACGCGACGCGTCGACGGCCCGGACGACGATCGAGGCACCGCACCAGATCCCGGCACCGACCCCGCATCGGCTGCCGCGGCCGCTCCCGCTCCCGGTCCCGCTCCCGCTCCCGCTCCCGCTCCCGCTCCCGCTCCCGCTCCCGCTCCCGAGGACGAACCCGATACGGGCGACGACCGCGGCGACGACCCCGGCGACGACCCGGTGGACGGCCGGGCCGTGCGGGACCAGGTGCGGCGCTCGGCCTGGACCGGCGCCCGGCTGGTGCGGCTCGCCGGGATCGTCCTCACGGTGATGCTGGTGCTGACCCCGCTGACGATCGGCGTCGACCTGATCGCCTGGCAGTGCTTCCGCGGCGGCACCGCAGGGTGCCCGGCCCTGCCCGGCTTCCTCGAGCCGCTCACCGGCGAGCGCCTCGGCGCGCCGGGGCCGCGGCTGGCGCTCGGCACCGTGCCGGCCCTGCTGGGCCTGGCGCTGCTGTGGGCGCTCTCGCGGCAGTCCCTCGAACGCTACGAGAGCGTCGAGGAGCCGGAGGCCTTCACGCTGCTGGCCCGGCGCCGCGTCCCGCAGGGACTCCCGGTGCTCCGCCACCCCGACCTGTGGCGGGGCACCGCCCGGACCCGACGGCTGCAGCGGCTGCACCTCGTGGTCGGGCTCGCGGTGGTGGTGGCCTACTCCGGGCTGCCGGTGCTGATGAGCGGCCGCGGCGGGACCTGGCGCGGCGACGAGCTGCCGCTGCTCGGCCTGACCGACCTGGCCGCCGTACTCACCGGCGCGATCGCGGTGCTCGCCGTCCTGTCGGTGCGGCCCGGCGACGTCGAGCACACCGGGGCGGCGACAGCCCCGAAGCCCCTCCGGACCGCGGACCTGCTGCTCGGAGCGGCCGTGCTGCTCACGCTGCTCCACCTCGCGGTGCTGCTCTTCACCGACCTGGGCAGGATCGCGGAGCCGTCCGGCCTCTACGGCCGCAACCTCTGGTACATCGCCGTCTTCGTGACGTTCGCCGGCCTGCATGTCGCGCTCTTCCTCACCGGCCGGGCACCCGTGCCCGTCGCGCTCGGCCTCGGCGTGCTGGCGGTGCTGCTGCTCGTCGGCTCGAGCACCCATCTGGCCGAGCGCACCGTCTGGACGACGGCCGGGGCGTGGACCTGCATCGCGGGCGTCGCCCTGGGTGGGCTGCTGCTCGGCGGCTGGCACTTCCGCCGCCCGCAGGGCCCGGCCGCCTGGCGGGGGTCGGGCGCCTCGGTGATGCTGACCCTGGCGATCTGGGTGGCGCTGCTCTTCACCACCGCGGCGGTCACGGTCACGGCCGACCGGCTCAACGGCGCGGAGCACTCGGTGGCCGACCTGGGCACCGCGGTGGTCGCGGGCACCGACACGACGACGGGACCGCTGCAGGCCGGCGGCGACGTGACCTTCCGCGACGCCGTGATCGTGCTGGACCGCGGCCGGCTGGACCTGCGCTCGGGACGTCTCGAGGTCGGGTCGCTGTCCCAGACCAGCGCCGACGGCGTGGTCACCGACCTGGGGCCGCGGCGCCTCCACGACGTGACCCTGCTGCTGCCGGCGGACCTGGAGCGGATCGCCTACACCGACAGCTGCGTCTTCGTCCCGCTGCCCCGCCGGACCGTTCCGCAGGCGTGCCCGGTCAACAGCCCGCTGTTCCGGACGTCGGGCTCGCTGCCGCCTCCGGAGGGCCGCGAGCTCACGGTCGGGTCGGCCAGCGCCGTACGCGTCTCGGTCACCGAGCCGTTCCAGCGTCCGCTGGCGCTGCCCCAGGTGCTGGTCTGGGCGCCGTCGCTGCAGCTGCTGTGGCTGCTCGTGGTGGCGGCGCTCGCCGGGGCCAGCTCGGTGCTGCTGCGGAGCCGGCTCCGCCGGCCGCTGCGGCGTGCCACCCGCGAGGAGATCGGGCCCCGGGACGCCGCCGCCTGCGTGGCCGCCCGGCTGCGGGCGGCGTACGTCCATCGCGGCGAGCGCCTGCTGGACCTGACCGGCCTGGTCAGCGCGGTGCTCGCGGTGCTGCTGATCGTCGGCTCCTCGACCGGAAAGCCGCCGTGGGACGTCGTCGGCCGGGACGCGCTGCGGGCCCTGTCCACGCTCGGGCTGTGGGCCGCGGTCGGGGTGTCCGCGGCGATCCTGCTGGCCGCCTCCCGGATGCGAACCTCGGAGAAGGTCCGCAAGGGCGTCGGCATCGTGTGGGACCTGACCACCTTCTGGCCGCGCGCGGCCCACCCCTTCGCGCCCCCGTGCTACGCCGAGCGGGTGGTGCCCGAGCTGCTCACCCGCGCCACCTGGGCCCTCGACGCGCCGGAGCCGACCCTGCTCGTGCTCTCCGGGCACAGCCAGGGCTCCACGCTGGTGGTGGCGGCCGCGAGCCGGCTGGGCCGCACGCAGCTGGAGCGGGTCCGGATCGTCACCTACGGCAGCCAGATCCGGGCCTGGTACGGGCGGATCTTCCCCGGGGTCTTCGGCGCCGACGCGGTCGGCTACCGCCCGACCGACCGGGCGGCCGACTTCACCCACGTCGACACCGACCTGCCCAGGACCGGCGCTCCCCCGCTGACGCCGCCGCCGGGCTCGCTGCTGGACCGGCTGGGCGCCGTACCGTGGCACTGGATCAGCCTGTTCCGGCGCTCGGACCCGCTGGGGTTCCGGGTGTTCACCGACGCCGACGACGGCGCCGACGTCTACGTCCGCGAGGTGCCGTGGCCGGGTGAGGGCGACCCCGGCCCGACCGTGATGACGCACAGCGGCTACCCGCACACGCCGGAGTACCGCGACGTGCTGGCCACCTGGGAGGCCGAGCTCGGACCCGGGCCGGCCGGGCCGACGACGATCGAGCGGGAGCCGTTCTTCCCCGCCCCCTGAGCCCGTAGGACCGGGTCGACCGGCGTCACTTCGTGGGCGCCAGCAGGTCCGAGCCGGTCACCGCGAAGTTGAACGGCGCCCCGGAGCCGCTCGGCGTGTCCAGGATCCGCGTGACCGGCCGCCGCCCGGTGGTGATGACGAGGATCCGCCCGTCGTCGGCCGCCACCCACTGCCAGTTCGGCGCCCAGAAGGCGGTCTCGAGTCCGTAGGTGCTTGTCGGTCCGTCCGCGGACAGCAGCGTGCGGGTGCGTCCCCCGCTGACGAGGCCGACCTCGACGTGACCGCTGTCCGAGGACCAGGTGACGCGCTCGCCGGCCGGGTTGACCGTCGGCCCGGTCCGGTCACTCGGAGTGCTGGGCAGGTCGGCGGCCGGCACGTCGTGCACCCGGCCGGTGCGCACGTCGACGACCGTCTGCCAGCCCGGGCCGTACGTCGGCTCGGCACCCGGCCGGGGCGGCGGCTGCATCCGGAACATCGTGACCTCGAGCCGGCCGTCCGGTCGCCACGCGAGCTCGGGACCGATCATCTTGCCCAGCTCCTTGGCCTTGGCCACGTCCTGCTCCGTCGAGGGACACAGCACGTCCCGGTAGGGCTGGCCCGAGGCGGCCCGGACCCGCACGCAGTCCGACTCCGCCCAGTAGGCGACGGTTCCGTGCAGCCCGGGGTCCGGGTGCGCGGCCAGCGACTCGAACGTGGGGTCCTCCCCCTGCTGGAACAGCGCGACGGCGAAGACCACCCCGAGCAGCACCGTGACGCCGGCCAGGGTGAGCGCGACGCCGAGCAGCAGCGAGCGGTCCTTGGCGCGGAACAGCGCGACCCCGCCGAGGGCGAACGCGCTCACCACGAGGACGGCCGCGACGCCCACCAGCGCCACGTCGTTCGCGACCAGGTCCTCCAGCCAGCCCCACCAGAGCGGGAAGAGCGCGGTGGCCAGCAGCAGTCCGACGGCCCACCAGCCGACGGGACCACGCGGCAGCGGGTGCAGCCCCGCCCAGCCGGTCCTCCCCTCCCGTCCGGACCCGCGAGGCACGAACTTCCCGGCCACCGCAACCACCTCCACGGGCGACCGCACCAGTGCCGGCGAGACTGCCGCTCGGGGCCGGTCCCCGACGGCTCCAGCCCAGCAGGTCCGACCCACGCCGGCCAGAGCCGGAGGTCCCCCGGCGCCGCGCGCCCGCCCGTGAGCAACCAGCGCTCACCGTGCGCCCTCGTTGCTGCCCCGCACCCCCACGCGCGCAACCAGCGCTCACCGTGCGCCCTCGATGCGCCACCAGGCCCCCGCGCCCGCCCGGGAGCAACCAGCGCTCACCGTGCGCCCTCGTTGCTGCCCCGCACCCCCACGCGCGCAACCAGCGCTCACTGTGCACCCTCGTTGCTGCCCGACACCTCCCACGCGCACAACCAGCGCTCACCATGCGCCCTCGATGCACCCCGCTGCGGGAGCGGATCACTCGTAGCGCAGCGCGGAGGCCGGGTAGGTCCGTGACGCCCGCAGGCTCGGCAGCCACGTCGTGACCAGCGAGGAGAGCACCACGACACCGAGGATCAGCCCCAACGAGCCCCACGGCGGCTGCAGCACCAGGTTGTCCCAGCCGGGCTGGCGCGCCGTGTCGGTGACCACGTTGAAGGCGACCACCAGCCCGAGGACGGTGCCGAGCACGACCCCGACAAGCGTGACGAAGAGCGACTCGACCAGGAAGCTCACCTGGACCATCCGGGCCTGGAAGCCGATGGCGCGCAGCACGCCGATCTGCTGGCGCCGCTCGACCACGGACCGGGCCGCGATGACCCCGAGCGCGGCCACGCCGATCACCAGGCCCAGGCCGAGGAAGCCGAGGATCAGGTACTGGAAGGTCAGCGACGCACTGACCGCGTCGTCCAGCAGCTCGCTCATCGCGGTGGCCTGCATGCCGTTGCCGAGGAAGCCGGCCTCCAGCTGCTTGGCAGCCGCGACCGGGTCCACCCCGGAGGCGGTCTTGAAGTACCAGACGGTGGGAGCGGCGGCCGCACCGAGCGGCGCGAGCGTCCGCTGCGAGGTGGACAGCCCGACCATCGTGTAGGGCACGTTGTCGGCGAGCACCCCGATGACGGTCAGCCGGATCACCTTGCCCGACTGGGTGTCGCGGACCTGCACCTGCACCGGGTCGAAGGACTTGTCCTCGAGGTAGAAGCCGCTGAGCCGGAAGTCCGAGGGCGCCGCCGAGCCCCAGTTGGCGCGACGCGGCACCGACAGGGAGTCGACCACGGCGAGACCCGGCTGGCTCTGCAGCGCCTTCCAGACCGCACGGTCGGAGCCATAGCCGCGGGCGCGGGTGGCGAAGCCGTACGTCGTCGTCCGGGCGAACGAGTCGCTGAGCCCGCGGAGCACGTAGCCGGCGTACGCCTGGTGGCCGACCTGCCGGGCATCCACCGGGACGTAGGACTGCCCGGCGGTCGAGACGAAGTCGGCCTGGTCGACACCGGGTGCACGGGCCAGGGCGCGGTCCATGTTGGTGACCGGGCTGAGCGGCGAGGTCTGTGCGGTGACGTCGTACCCACCGCTGAAGGTCTTCTCGTCATCGATGGCGGAGAGGATCGACATCGAGATCGACGCCCCCGTGACCATCGTGAACACCACCAGGGTGAACAGGCCGATCGTCGCGCCGGTCCGGAACCGGTTGCGCATCGGCTGCGCGATCGCGGTCCGCACCACCGGCGCCGCGCGGCGGAACCGTCCGAAGACCCACATCAGGGCACCGAGCAGGGCGGGCAGGTTGTAGACGACCACCCAGGTCGAGCCGGCCACCAGCATCAGGCCGACCAGGATCCACACCGAGAACCCCATCTTGAGGCCGGGCATCAGCTGGTCATAGACCCGGAACGGCAGCAGGTTCCACACCACCACGCAGACCCCACCGAGGCTGTAGGCCAGCCGGTCGCTGCCGCCGAGCAGTCGGGTCAGCGGCACCACGGCGAGCAGGCCGACCGTGCCGCCGACCAGGAAGGTGGCGGCGCTGTCGCTGCGCGAGGCCATCGCGATCATCAGGGCACCGAGCACCAGGCAGGCCGCGACCAGCAACCCGTTGGACCGGCGGCGGCGCCGCTTCGGCGGCTGCGGCAGGTTCCGGACGGCCGCCACGATGTTGAGCCGGCTGACCCGCCAGGCGGCGACGAGCACCACCGCAAGGGTCAGCAGGACGCCGAGGGAGAAGGCGACGATGAGGCTGGTCCAGGTGAGCGTGTACCGGATGGTGATGCCGGTGTCGGCCAGCGCCCCGGCCAGCACCCGCACCATCCCCACCGCGAGGCCCAGGCCCAGGAACGCGCCGACCACCGCCGCCAGGACGTCGTAGGCGGCCCCCTCGAAGACGAACATCTCCACGAGGTGCCGTCGCTGGGTCCCGATCGCCCGGGCGGTGCCCATCTCGCCGCGACGCTCCGCGGCCAGCATCACGAAGACCAGGAAGATCAGCAGGATGCCGGCGGAGATCGTGAAGGTGCCGAAGGTGGAGAACAGCGAGAGGTACGTCGCCCCCTGGTCGTCCGCCTGCTGCAGGCCGTCGCGCTTCACCGGGTCGATCTGGAGCCCGAGCGGCCCGGTGGTCGTCTCCAGCGCCGTGGTCACCTCGTCGGTCCGCTGGGCGCCACTGACCGCCGTGCCCACGTTGGAGATCCGGACCTGCTGCACCGTCGTGCCGACGCCGAGCAGCCGTTGGGCGGAGCGCAGGTCCATCAGCAGCGCGTCACCGTCGGTCCCGGTGCCGTCGTACTCCACCACCTGCGCGACGGTGACGGGCCGCTGCCGACCCGCGGCGAAGACGACCAGCTGGTCACCGGGACCGGCGGAGAGGTCGTCGGCCGCCTTGCTGTTGAGGTAGACCTCGTGGCGGCCCAGCTGCTCGAGACCGACCCGGCCGCCCGACGTCGACGTAATCTGGCCGAAGCCGGTCATCGACCCCGGGTCGGTGGCGAACAAGGTGACCTGCGGCTCGGTCGCCCGGCTGGTGCGGTCCTGGACGGCCACCGACTCGCTGATCTCCGGTCCGGCACCGTCCACCGACGCGATGTCACGGGCCGCGGCGAGGACCGCGCCCGCCTCTGCGGCGGTGAGGTACTTCGCCCCGGTGCTCTGCCCCACGGTGGGGATGTCCGGTGCGTTGGCCGACCGGTGCGACACCACCTCGTCGGTCTGGCCGAGCGAGGTGATCACCGAGCTCCGCACGGTGCTCGACATGATGTCGCCGAAGGCCAGGGCCGACCCGATGATCATCGTGCCGAGCATCAGGCCGCCCACGATGATCGCGGTGCGCCCGCGCCGCCGGGACATGTTGCGCACCCCGAGCTTGAACAGCACCGGGCTGCGCAGCGCGAGGATGCCGACCGCGGCGAGCGCGAGCACGACGAGCACGCCCAGCACCACCGCCAGCGAGGTCACCTGGATCCCGAAGAGCTCACGCATCCTGGTGCGCCCCCTTCAGCTGGAGGCGACGGCAGGCAGCTCCGAGAACGCCACCTCGTAGCGCTCCCGGCCTGGCGGCGACCTGAAGATCGTCATGTAGCGCTCCAGGACCTCGGGGTAGAAGCCGGTGGGAGCCCCGGCCTCGGCCGCCTCGGCGGTCTCCCAGAAGCTCACCAGCGCGCCGTTGCCCTCCGGGGTCGACATCACGAGGACGCCGGCGTAGCCGGGCTGCTTGTGCAGGTCGGGAAGGATCTCGCGGCGGAACATCTCCACCGCGTCGGTGGCGCTGATGCGCATGGTGTCGATCTCAAGCAACGTGAGACGTGCGTACACGGCTGGCCTCCATTCGCTGCTCGTCGACGACCTGGCCGTCGAGCATCCGGACGATGCGGTCCGCGCGCCGGCCGACGGCGATGTCGTGGGTCACGATCAGGAAGGTGAGCCCGCGCTCCTCGTTGAGCCGGCGCATCAGGGAGGTGATCTCCTCGGCCGACTCGCTGTCGAGGTCTCCGGTGGGTTCGTCGGCCCAGACGATGGCGGGGTCGTTGACCAGCGCGCGGGCGATCGTGACGCGCTGACGCTCGCCCCCGGAGAGCTCGTCCGGCACGTGCTTGGCCCGGTCGGCGAGCCCGACGAGTCCGAGCGCGTCCAGCGCCCGGCTCCGGGCGTCGCGCGGAGAGACACCCGCGAGCAGCAACGCCAGCTCGACGTTCTCCACCGCCGAGAGCACCGGCATCAGGTTGTAGAACTGGAAGACGAACCCCATCCGCTCGGCGCGGTACCTGGTGCGCTGCCGGTCGGAGAGGTCGGCGAGGCTCACCCCCTCGATATGCACCTGACCGGCGTCGATCTCGTCGAGACCGGAGAGGCAGTTGAGCAGCGTGGTCTTCCCGCAGCCGCTCGGCCCCATCACGGCCACCATCTCGCCCCGCTGCAGGGTCAGGTCGACGCCGTTCAGCGCGTCCACCTTCACCTGGCCGGTGTCGTAGGTCTTCCTTACTCCTGCGGCCGCCACGATGACACCGTCGTCGGCCACGGCCGGCTGCTGCGACGTGACCGGTTGTCGGCTCCAAGACCTCATCGCGTCTCCTCCCCGTGCTGGAACCTGCCTCTAGCCTCGGAACCAGTCCGCCTTTCCGGTCAGGGGCAAAGGTCCCTCGGCGGTCCGCGTGCGACACGGTTTCGCGCACCCCGGCCCCATCCGTTAAACTGCGCACGGCCCCGGGGAACCGGGGCTCGTCTGCGAGGTCCGGTCCATGACCGGCCGAGCGGGGCTTGTGAGGGCAGGTAGCTCAGTTGGTACGAGCGTCCGCCTGAAAAGTGGAAGGTCGGCGGTTCGACCCCGCCCCTGCCCACAAGCAGAGCCGCAGGGCGGAGCCAGTCTCCGGCCTGCGGCTCTCGTCATTCCCGGGTGCTTTGCCCCGCAGCGGTTGCTCGCTCAGGCGTGCGAACGCGCCCGCCGGACGAGCATTTCCCTTCGCGCTCTTCCGAAGGGACGGACGGGTCTACGATCGAGGAATCAGCTCGAACCCTCCGCTCCCTGAGGAGCATGATGCAAGGAGCGCCGCAAGAACCTGGTCCCACTCCCCGTGAGCAGCTCGACGCCCTGGGGCAGGCGGTCATCACCACCGATGTCCAGGGAACCGTCGTCTACTGGAACCCGGCCGCGGAGGACCTCTACGGGTGGACGGCGGAGGAGGCGGTCGGCCGCAACATCGCCGAGCTGAGCGTCCCCGACGTGGCCCAGGAGATCGCCGAGGACATCATGGCCGCGCTGCGCAACGGCGTGGCTTGGTCCGGCGGCTTCCCCTGCCGGCGCAAGGACGGCAGCATGTTCCCCGCCCTGGTCACCGACGCGGGGATCCACCGTGACGGCGAGCTGGTCGGCATCATCGGCGTCTCGACCAACCTCGGCACCGCGGTGCGACCGTTGGTGGAGCGCTCCACCGACGCGGCGCTGGTGCTCCGCTCCGACGCGGTGATCACCTACGCGAGTCCGGCCGTCAACCAGCTCTTCGGCTGGCCCGAGGAGGAGATCGTGGGCTCCTCCGTGGTGCCGCTGCTGCATCCCGAGGACCGGACCACCCTGGCGGACTTCCTCGCCGACGTGGTCGCCCGACCCGGTGTGCATCCTCCGGTCGAGCTGCGGGTCCGTCGTGACGGCGCCTGGGTCTGGGCCGAGGCCGCCCTGACCAACCTGCTCGACGACCCGCACGTCCGCGGCGTGGTGTGCAACCTGCGGGCCAGCTGGCGACGGGAGGCGCAGGAGGCCGCCGAGGCCCGCGCCGCCCAGCTGCAGGCGGCTCTGCTGTCACGGTTGGTGATCGAGCGTGCCAAGGGCTTCCTCTCCGGCCGCGACGGCGTCGACCCGGAGGAGGCGTTCGAGCGGATGCGCCGCCACGCCCGGAGCAGGCAGGTGTCGGTGCAGGTCGTCGCCCAGCACGTCCTCGACGGCGATCTGGTGCCCGAGGCGTGAGACTCGGCCGGGCGAATCAACCCCGGGAACCATGACGAAGCGGGTCATGACGCCTGACCCGCACCTAGCCGTGGGCCCGGTTCCCCCTCCT
Organism: Nocardioides mesophilus; assembly: GCF_014395785.1. GTDB lineage: Bacteria > Actinomycetota > Actinomycetes > Propionibacteriales > Nocardioidaceae > Nocardioides_B > Nocardioides_B mesophilus. The sequence goes on from NZ_CP060713.1 coordinate 1,502,639, forward strand.
GTCGTTGTGTAAACCCTGCGGCGGTTGCTAGTTTCGTCACGTCCCTCCCTCCCTGCTCAGCAGGGACAGCTGCCCCAGATCCCGGCGGCGCATCCGCCTTGGACGGTGGACATGGACCTTCTCGTCTCCTCCTCATCCCTTGCCGGCAGCAGATCACGCATTGCTTACGCAGCAGCGGTTCTGCTCCAGGTGAGTGCGGCTCGAGGTTGGCATGCCGACTCGGCGGCCCAGGACCTGCGGACCCGTCTGCACGACGACCGCCTGCTCCTGCGCCTGCTCAACGCCCGTGTCTCGCGGGCCATGTTGGTGCGGCCGACCCCGACCGATGCTCGCGCCCACGCCACGCTCGAGCTTGCGCTCGGTGGCCCGGCGGAGCTGGGAGGGCACGCATGAGCGGGTCCACGGAGAACCGCCAGCGGCATGCCCGTGAGGAGGCGGAGCAGGGGGCGATCCAGCCCGTCGACCGCCTCCCGCGGCAGCGCCGCCGCACCACGGAGCTGTCCGCAGCTTCGGGGGACCGGCGGTGGCGCTTCACCAACGCCGTGCAGGCCGCGCGGCAGCTGAACACGGGGCTCGGGGGGTCCTAGTAGGTGGTCGCCGCGGCATCAGGGGGTCGCGGCGGCCACCGGACGGACCTGGAGCATGCTCGGACGTCGCCACGGGGGCTGACGTCCGGACCCGCTCGACCATGGAACACGCCTCTATCGCCCGGCCGGCGCTCAGCCGGCCGGGCGGTTCAGGCGCGCGTGCATCCGTCGTTGCCGGCGGTAGAGCCCCGGCAGCTCGGCGAACAGGGCGTCGAGGACGTCGCGGTTCTCGGGCCGGGGCCGCAGGACCCCGTCCACCGGCACCAGCGCCGCGACGTCGTCCCAGCCCAGCGAGCCGACCGCGACGCCGGCGAACAGTCCGGCCCCGCGCAGGACCGCGAGCAACGGCTCGGCCACCCGCTCGACCGGCCGGTCGCAGACGTCCGCGACGATCCCCGACCAGAGCAGCGACCTGGCCCCGCCGCCGACGAGCCGCAGCGGCTCCAGGCGCCGCCCGGCGAACCGGTCCGCGGCCTCCAGCAGCCAGCGCGCGTTGTAGGCGACTCCTTCGAGCACCGCCCGGGCCAGGTCCGCCGGCGTGGTGCTCAGCGACAGGTTGTGGAAGCCGCCGCGCAGCGTGCGGTCCTCCACCGGTGACCGCTCGCCCGCGAGCCAGGGGGTGAACAGGACCCCTCCCGAGCCTGGCGGCGCCGTCGCGGCCAGCCTGAGCAGGCCGTCGTACCCGTCGGGGACGCCCCCGCCGCCGGCCGCGAGAAACCACTCCAGGCAGCGGCCGGCGCTCTCCTGGTTGTTGCCCAGCAGGTAGCCGCCCGGACGCAAACCCGGCACGGTGGCCATCTGGTGAAGCACGTCGGTCTTCTTCGCCGGCAGCGGGCAGCTCACCCAGGCGGTCGTGCCGATCGAGAGGTGGGCCTCGTGGTCGCGCACGAAGCCCGACCCGACGACCGAGGCGTGCAGGTCCGGGATCCCGGCGACCACCACGGTCCCCGACCCGAGGCCCAGCGACCCGGCCACGTCCGGGCGGACCCGCCCGATCACCGACCCGGTGGGCAGCAGCGGCGGCAGCCGGTCCGGGTCCACCCCGGAACGGGCCAGCAGCTGCCGGTCGTAGCCGGGCGTGGCGCCGCGGTTGTCGGTCAGCCACGCCGCGGTCATCGACGCCGGGGTGGCCGCGGCCCGGCCGGTGAACCGCATCGACAGGTAGTCGACCGGCTCGAGGAACCACCGGGCCGCCCGGGCGGTGCCCGGCTCGTCGTGCTGCAGGTGCAGCATGTGGCCGACCGGGTCGGCCCCCGAGGGGCTCGGGACGCCGGCGGTACGCCGTACCCAGGCAGCCAGCGCGGTGGCTCGGTAGCCCTGGACGTGGCCGCCCACGACCTCGCGGGAGTACGGCGCCCCGCGGGTGTCGCTCCACATCACGCACGGGCCCACCGGCAGGCCGTCCACGTCGACCGGCACCGTGCTGGCCCACTGGCCGGTCACGCCCACCGCGACGACCTCCCGGGCGGGGACCGCGGTCCGGGCCAGGCACCACCGCACCGACTCGGTGACGAGCCGCCACCAGGTGTGCGCGTCCTGGGTGACCGCCCCGCCGGGCCCGCGCTCGGTGTCCAGCGGGTGGTGGGTCCACCCGACGACCTCGCCGGTGGAGGAGACCAGGCCCACCTTGAGCCCGCTGCTGCCGAGGTCGACGGCGAGGACGAACCCGCCGTGCCCGGGCGCCATCACCCCTCCGGCGGGGGCACCGCGAGCTGCTTGTCCAGCATGTCGTTCATCACCGACTCGATGAGCTGCTCGGCCTCCAGGGTCAGCCCGCCGGGGACGCCGCCGTAGATGGCCCCGCTGAACGGCTGGGTGCCCGCGGCCTGCATCGTCCTGGCGTAGCCGACGGCCTCGGCGAGGTCCTCGGCGAACTCCTCGACCACCCCGGGCCGGGTCTGCGGCCGGGTGACGGCCATGTGCACCGCGTTCGGGTACTGCTGGCCGTTGAACCGCCAGCCCCTGGCCCGCATGGAGTCGGCCACGTGGTAGATGTCGAAGACCTCGGAGGTGAAGCTGAAGCAGAACGTGGGGCTGCCCATGATCCGCAGCTCCGGGTGCTCGCCGACCACGTCCTGCATCGCCGCGGAGGTCGCGAAGATCTCCCGTGCGTAGCGCAGGTAGCCCTCGCGTCCCAGCTGCACCATCGCGGCCCAGGTCGACGCCAGCAGGCCGCCGGAGCGCGACCCCTCGATCCCCGGCGACATGTACTTCCCGCCGCTCCAGCCGGGCAGGTGGAAGAACTGGGCGTCGCGCACGCTCTTGTCCCGGAACAGCACCGTCGAGCTGCCCTTGAAGGCGTAGCCGTACTTGTGGGTGTCCGCGGAGATCGAGGAGACGCCGGGCACCCGGAAGTCGAACGGAGGTACGTCGTAGCCGAGCTGCTCGCCGAACGGCAGGATGAAGCCGCCCAGGCAGCTGTCGACGTGCAGGCCGACGCCCAGGTCGAGCGCCACCTCGCCCAGCTCGCCGATCGGGTCGATCGTCCCGTAGCCGTAGTTGCAGGCCGAGCCCATGATCGCGATGGTCTGGTCGTCGACCCGGTCGGCCACCCGCGAGGGGTGCACCAGCGTGGTGCCGGGGTCGACCTCGACGACCCTAAGCTCGATGCCGAGCAGGCGGCAGGCCTTGTCGAAGGCCGGGTGCCCGGTCTCGGGCTTGACGAAGTTGGGCCGGCGGACCGCGCGGGTGGCGGCCGCGTGCTCGCGGTAGGCGAGCAGCGCGTGCAGGATGCTGCCGCTGCCTCCGCTGGTCACCAGGCCGGCCGGGGTGGCGCCGGTCACCGCGTCGGCGTGCATCAGGTCGAGGGCCATCGCGATGATCTCGCCCTCGAACTTCGTCGCGCTCGGGCACATGTCGCGCTGCAGGACGTTGACGTGCGCGAACATCCCGAAGGCCTCGGTCAGGAAGCGGTAGTGGTCGTGGTCGCCGGAGTACATCGTGCCCGAGCACTTGCCGGTCTCCCAGAACGCGTCCTCCTCGGCGGCCATCGTCCGCAGCTCGGCGAGCACCTCCTCGCGCGGGCGGCCCTGGGCGGGCAGCGTGCGGTGCACCTCGAAGCGACCGGTGTACGGGAAGTCCGGGTCCGCCATCGCCTCACCTCCTCCGTCGCCTCCACGGTGGCGGGGCGGGGGCGGCGCGGGCAGGGCCGCAAGTCCCCCGCGCCGGGGCGGCTGCTCAGTCGGAGCCGGGGTGACGTCCGCGGCGCGGCCGGGTCAGCGACGCGACCAGAGCGGGGTGACGAGCCGGACCCGGAACACCCGCTCACGCTCACGGGCCTCCTGCTGGTCGCGCTGCCGGGCGGCGAGCAGCTGGGTCAGCGAGACGATCCCGAGGACCGAGGAGGCGTCGTCCCGGTCCAGCACCGGGACCCGGTTCACCTCCGCGCGCGACATCAGCTCGGCGACGTGGCGCAGCGTCTGGTCGGCGTGGGTGACCGCCGCCGGCGGTCGCATCACCTCCGCCATCGACCGGTCGCCGCGCCCGGCGGCCGTCTCGGCGAGAAGGGTGCGCCGGGTGACCACGCCGCGCAGCGCCCCCGCGGAGTCGACGACCGGGTAGAGCCGCTGCTCCCAGTCGCTGCCGCCGTCGAGCGGGGCGCCGAGCACCTGCACCGCCTCGGCCACGGTGAGGCCGTCCTCGAGCTCGAGCACGTCCTCGCTCATCACCTCGCTGACGAAGAACACCTCGAGCGGGTCGACGTCGTACTCGCGGGTGAGGTGGTAGCCGCGCCGGGCGATCTTCTCGGTGAGCACCGAGCGCTTCAGCAGCAGCACCGAGACCGCGAACGCCGTGGTCGCGGCGATCACCAGCGGCAGCACCGCTTCGTACTGGTGGGTGAGCTCGAGGGCGAACACCACCCCGGTCAGCGGCGAGCGCATCACCCCGCCGAGCACCCCGGCCAGGGCGACCAGCGCCCAGAAGCCGGGGCCGACCGCCGGGAACACGTGCGCCTCCAGCGAGCCGAGCGCACCACCGATCATGAACATCGGCGCCAGGACGCCTCCGGAGGTGCCGGAGCCCAGCGACAGCGACCAGATCAGGGTCTTCACGATCAGGATCCCGACCACCAGCCCGAGACCGATCGAGCCGGTGAGCTCGGCCTCGATGATGTCGTAGCCGACGCCGAGCGCCTCGGGGACGAACAGTCCACCGATCCCGATGACGAGGCCACCGATCGCCGGCCACCACATCCAGTGCACCGGCAGCTTGCCGAAGGCGTCCTCGGAGGCGTAGACGAGGCCGGTCGCGGCGATCGCCAGCAGCCCCGAGATCACCCCGGAGACCACGCAGAGCAGGTACGCCGAGGTGCCGAGGTGCAGCGGCACGTCGACCGGGAACAGCGCGCCGGAGCCGAGCAGCGGCTGGCGGACGACGGCCGCGACGCTGACCGCGGCGGCGACGGGGATCAGGCTGCGGGGGCGCCACTCGAACAGCAGCAGCTCGACAGCGAGCACGAGCGCCGCGAGCGGAGAGTTGAAGGTCGCCGCCATGCCCGCGGTGGCGCCGGCGACCAGCAGGGTCTTCCGCTCGTCGGCGGTCAGGTGCAGGAACTGCGCGAACAGCGAGCCGATCGCGCCGCCGGTCATGATGATCGGTCCCTCCGCACCGAACGGGCCGCCGGTGCCGATCGCCACCGCGGACGAGACCGGCTTGAGCACGGCGACCCGGGGCTGCACCTTGCTGCCGCCGATCAGGATCGCCTCGATCGCCTCGGGCATCCCGTGGCCGCGGATCTTCTCCGAGCCGTAGCGGGCCATCAAGCCGATGACGAGGCCGCCGACCACGGGAGCGAGCAGCACCAGGAACGGGTTGTGGTCCTCGGCGCCCGGCGCCACCAGCGTGGTGGAGACGCGCTGGTAGAACACCGCGTTGGTGATCAGCCCGATCAGCTGCAGCAACGCCCAGGAGATCACCGCCGCGGCAGCCCCGATCGGCACCGCGAGCGCGGTGATCATCAGCATGCGGGGGGTCACGCTGAAGTCCCCCAGGTGGCGCACGTCTCGGACAGGGGCGGCAGCGGTCACGGCGGGGGGCACCTCGGGGGTGGAGCGGGGGGAAGTATCGGGACGCGACATATTACCGTGGAGGGGTGCCGAACGACAAAGACTACGAACGCCTCCTGGACTTCCGGATCAAGCTGCGCGAGTTCGACCAGTGGAGCCGGGCGGCGGCGGCCGAGCAGGGGCTGACCCATGCCCAGCACCAGCTGCTGCTCGCGGTCCGCGGCCACCGGGGGGCGGAGGCGCCCACCATCCGCGACGTCGCCGAGGCACTGCTCGTCAAGCAGCACACCGCCAGCGAGCTCGTCGACCGCACCCAGGCGCTGGGCCTCCTGGAGCGGGTCCGCGACGCCGAGGACCACCGCCGGGTGCGGCTGCGGCTGACCGAGCGGGGTCAGGAGGTGCTGGGGCGGCTCACCGCCGTGCACCTGGAGGAGCTCCGCAACCTGGCGCACGCGCTCGACCGGTTGTGAGCCCGGCGGTGGCCGGTCCCCTGCCCTCCCCGGGGCCGGTCGGGTTATCCCGGGCGGGTGGGGGTAATGCTTGTCCTATGACCGAGCAGCCCGAGAACATCGCCGAGCAGATCGGCACCGACCCGTCCGACAACGTCTCCGGTGACAGCTCCGACCAGGAGCTCTACCACGGCTACAGCGTCGACGACGAGAACCAGCCCCAGGACACCGGCGACAGCACCGCGGACGACCGGGGGCTCGCCGAGCCCATGGACGAGGGCTACTCCCCGCCCGAGAAGTGGTCGCCGGCGGAGGGGTACGGCAACACCCCGCTGGAGGAGGAGCTCGGCGAGACGCTGGACATGCGGCTCGCCCAGGAGGTCCCCGAGCCCGACCCCTACGAGCAGGCGGCCAGGGAGACCGAGGACGTCAGCGGCGAGGTCGGTGACGAGCGCGCCGGACGCCTGGTCGCCGAGGACGAGGGCCTCACCCTCGACACCGAGTCCGACCTGGTGGCCGAGGACGTCGGCATCGACGGGGCCGCCGCGAGCGCCGAGGAGGCCGCGGTCCACATCATCGACCAGGAGTAGGAGCGCCCCGCTCCAGGTCCACGGCGGGCCCCGACCAGGTGGTCGGGGCCCGCTCGACGTCGGGGGCTCAGACGGTGACCGGCTTGCCGCCGGTGACCGCGACGACCTCGCCGGTGATGTAGCTGGACTCGGGGGAGGCCAGGAAGACGAACGCCGGCGCGACCTCGGCCGGCTGCCCGGCCCGGCCGAGCGGGGTGGACCTCCCGAAGGACTCCACCTGCTCCGCCGGCATGGTGGCCGGGATCAGCGGGGTCCAGATCGGCCCAGGCGCGACCGAGTTCACCCGGATGCCGTCCCCGGCCACCATCTCGGCGAGGCCGCGGGTGAAGTTCGCGATGCCTGCCTTCGTCGTCGCGTAGTCGAGCAGCGGAGGTGAGGGTGAGGACGCCTGCACCGACGAGGTGTTGATGATGCAGCTGCCCCGGGGCATGTGCGGCAACGCCTTCTGGCACATCCAGAAGAGGGCGTAGAGGTTGGTCTTCATCACCCGGTCCAGCTGCTCTGTGGTGATGTCGGCGATCCCGCCCGGCTGCGCCATCTGGTACGCCGCGTTGTTGACCAGGATGTCGATGCGGCCGAACTCCTCGACCGCCCGGTCCACCACCTCGGCGCAGGCGGCCTCCTCCACCAGGTCGGTCGGCACCAGGACCGCCTTGCGGCCAGCCTCCTCGACCAGGCGGGCGGTCTCCTGGCCGTCCTCGTCCTCGCCCGCGAGGTAGGAGATCAGCACGTCCGCCCCTCCCGGGCGAAGGCGAGCGCCACGGCCCGCCCGATCCCGGAGTCGCCACCGGTGATCACCGCCACCCGGTCGGCGAGCCGCCCGGTCCCGCGGTAGCTCTGCTCGCCGTGGTCCGGCTCCTCGCCCATCGCCGCCGTCACCGAGTCGCTGGAGCCTGGCGCCGGCAGCTGCTCGCCCTCGGTGTCGGGCTGGGCGTGCTGCTGGTTCGGGTCCGTCGAGCGGTCTGGCATGGGGCCTCCTGGGAGTGGTGGGACCTCGGTCCGTTACCCGGGGCGGGCCGCCGTACTCGTCCGGTCGACACCCCAGCGCCCGTGCCCCCTTCACCGACGAGGAACCCGCTCGCGTCCGACTCGGGGCATTTATGCTGGTCCGCGCGGGGGGCCGACCGGCGCCCTGCGTCCGCTCGCCTCGGCTCCGATCGGTGAACTCGCCCATGTCCCTTCCCCGCGTCGCCTCGTCGGCCCGCCCCGCCTCCGGCGCCGCCTGGCTCCGCGTCGTGGCGGTGCTCGCCCTGCTCGTCGGCGTGCTGGCGTGGTCCGGCGGGTCCCCGGGCTCGGCCGCCCGGGCCGATCCGCCGGCCGTGCCGCAGCAGGGGCCTTACCTCGGCGCGATCCTGGACTGGCAGCGCGACTCCCCGGCCGACTACCGCGACCGGCTCGGGCGGGCGCCCGCGGCCTACGGCTTCGACGCGCCGATGCCCCTGGCCGACGACGACGTCGCGGCGCTGCGCGTGGCCGTCGACGAGGCAACCGCCCAGGGAGGCGCCCTGATGGTGACGCTGCTGCCCACGCAGCCCCTCGACTCCTTCGACGACGCCGCCGTCGAGCAGCTGGTCGACGCGCTCGCCGCTGCCGGTGTCGGCGACGACGTACCGGCGTGGGTGCGACCGATGCCGGAGATGAACGCCTCGTGGCTGGAGTGGGGCCAGCAGCCGCGGGAGTTCCGCGACGTGTTCACCCGGCTCTCCAGGACGGTGCACGAGCGGCTGGACCGGACCGCGATGGTGTGGAAGCCGGTGTACGGCGCCGGCTACCCCTTCGGTGCCGAGGCCCGCACCTCCCGCCGGGACGCCGGCCCGGCCGCCGAGCCTGCCCTCGACACCGACGGCGACGGCCGGCTGACCCTGCGCGACGACCCCTACGGCCCGTACTGGCCGGGGGCGGCTGCGGTCGACTGGGTGGGCCTGTCGCTGTTCCACTGGGGCGAGTCCTACCCGTTCGTGACCAACGTGCTCCCGCCGCCGCACAAGCTGCTCGACCAGCTCGCCGGACGCTACGGCTACCCCGACTCCCGCGACAGCGCCCGCCGCGACTTCTACGGACGGTTCGTGCAGGGCGCCGACCGGCCGATGGTGCTGGAGACCGCCGCGCTCTACGCACCGGCGAGCGGCGGCCCGTCCGAGCTGGCCCTCAAGCGGGCCTGGTTCGACCAGGTGGCGGACCCCCGGGTCGCCGCGCGCTACCCGGGCATCGCGATGGTGCTCTGGCAGGAGCTGCGCCGACCGGAGGCCGAGTCCCGCGGCCAGGTGGTCGACTGGCGGGCCACCCACACGCGGCCGCTGGCCGACGCGTTCGGCGCGGACCTGGTGGCGGCCGCCGGCCTCACCACCGGTCCGCCGGGACCCAGCCCGGCCGGGAACCGCGACACCAACGGCCCGGCCGCGGGCGCCGACCGGCCCGGCACGGTGCTCGCCGGGCGCACCGCGGTGCTCACCTCGACCGCGGCCGGCCTCGCCGGGGTCGGCTTGGTCGCCGCCACCGCCGCACACCGCCGGCGGCGCTGGAGCTACCCGGACCCGGTCGCCGGCCCCGCCGGCGCGCTGACCCGGGACCTGCGGATCGACCTGCTGCGCGGCATCGCGATCTGCTTCGTGGTCGTCGACCACATCGCCGTCCCTTCACTGTGGCAGCTGCTCACCCAGGAGGCGATCGGCCCGGTCTCGGGGGCCGAGCTGTTCGTGCTGTTCTCCGGGGTGGTCCTCGGCGTCGTCTACGGGCCCCGGGTCACCGGGACCACCGAGTGGTACGACGCCGCCACCCGCATGTGGGCCCGGGCGCTCAAGCTCTGGGCCACCGCGCTCGCGGTGATCGTGCTCGTCTACCTCCTCGCACTGCTGCCCGGCCTCGACGCGCGGGTCGTCACCACCTTCACCGACCAGGGCACCGGCGGGGCCGGTGGCGGCGCACGCGGCCGGATCTACGACCTGTACGCCGGCTTCTCCAGCCTCACCGACTTCCCGGTCCCCGGCTGGGCGCTGCGCGACGTGCTGCTGCTGCGGATGGGGCCCTCGCAGGTCAACATCATCGGCCTGTACGTCGTGCTGCTGCTGGTCGCGCCGCTGATGGCCTACCTGCTGCTCCGGCGCTGGTGGCTCCCGCTGCTGCTGCTCAGCGCCGCGGCGTACACCGTGGCGCAGGTCCACCCGGTGAAGGTGCTGCCGAGCCAGTTCGAGAACCCGTTCCCGCTGCTCAACTGGCAGTTCCTGTTCGTGATCGGCCTGGTGGCAGGCTGGCACCGGCCTGCGCTGCTGCGCGCCGCGGGCGGCGTGGCCGGCCGGGTCACCCTGGTGCTGGTGGCAGCGCTGACGCTCGCGCTGCTGCTGTTCTCGTGGAGCAACCCCTACCTGGCCAACGCCTACGACGTCCGGCTCGACCTGCTGTCCGAGCCGGCGTTCCGCGACCTCTACGACGGATGGTTCGCCCGGACCAGCCTCGGCATCGGCCGCGTCGTCGCCACGCTGTGCGTCAGCGTGACCGGCTACGTCCTGCTCACCCGGTTCTGGGCACCCGTCGAGCGGGCACTCGGCTGGTTCCTGCTGCCGCTGGGCCAGGCGACCCTCTACGTCTTCGTCATGCACGTCCTGTTCGTCGTCGCCGTGGCGAACGTGCCCGCGCTGACCACCTCGCTGTGGCTCGGCACGCTCACGCACACCGTCGTCCTCCTCGCGCTCTGGGCCATGGTCCGGACCCGGTTCCTGTTCGGAGTGGTGCCCAGATGACCTCCCCCGTCCCGCCCCAGCCCTACCGCCGCGGCCGGGTCCGCCTGGCCGTCATCCGGGTGCTGGTGGTCCTCACGCTGTCGCTGGGCGCCAACTACATCGGGTGGCGCTGGCTGGAGTCGGTGAACTGGGCAGCCTGGCCGATCGCGGTGCCGCTGATCATCGCCGAGACCTACAGCTTCGTCGACGCCTGCCTGTTCGGCCTGACGGTGTGGCGGCTGCGCGACCGCGGTCCCGCCCCCGACCCGGATCCCGACGCCACCGTCGACGTCTTCATCACCACCTACAACGAGCCCGTCGAGCTGGTGATGGAGACCGCGCTGGCCGCCCGGGCGATCCGGTGGCCGCACGAGACCTGGGTGCTCGACGACGGCGCCCGGCCGGAGATGCGGGAGGCCGCCGAGGCCGCCGGCATCGGCTACCTCACCCGCTCCGAGGAGTGGGCGGACAAGCCGCGGCACGCCAAGGCCGGCAACCTCAACAACGCGCTGTTCATGACCAGCGCGGAGTTCCTGCTGATCCTCGACGCCGACCAGATCCCGAGCCCGGACATCCTGCACCGGACGCTCGGCTGGTTCGGCGACCCGGAGGTCGCGCTGGTGCAGACGCCGCAGTGGTTCCACAACGTCGACGTGGGCGACCCGCTGGGCAGCCAGGCGCCGCTGTTCTACGGCCCGATCCAGCAGGGCAAGGACGGCTGGAACGCCGCGTTCTTCTGCGGCTCCAACGCGATCCTGCGCCGCGAGGCGCTGATGCAGATCGGCATCGTGGGCTACGTCCGCGAGGTCGAGCAGGCGGTGCGGGACGCGCTGCGCACCGCGGAGAAGGTGCTGGCCTCGGCCCGGCGCGGCGCCGAGGAGCACGGCCCCCGGACGGTGGCGGCGATCGATGCCCTGCGGGCCGCGGCCGCCGACGCGCTCGCCGAGCTCCGCTCGGGGACGCCGGTCGCCGAGGTCACCTTCCGCTTCCAGGAGCAGGCCGACCGGGCCCGACGGGACCTGGTCGCGGCCGACCTGGCCGCGGTGCAGGTCGACCTCGACGCGATCGGCGAGCTGGCCTTCGAGACCGACAGCGAGCTGGGCGGCGTGGTGGTCGACACCGCGGCGCTGGACCGGCTCGCCGGCCGGGACTGGTCCCCGATGGGAGCGCTGGCCTCGGTCCAGGCGCTGGTCGACGCCGTCGACGTCGTCCGCTCCGACGAGGCCCAGCCGGTGATGCCGCTGGCGACGATCTCGGTCACCGAGGACATGGCCACCGCGATGCGGCTGCACTCGCACGGCTGGCGCACCGTCTACCACCACCAGGTGCTGGCCAAGGGCCTGGCGCCCGAGGACATGGGCTCCATGCTGCACCAGCGGCTGCGCTGGGCCCAGGGCACCCTGCAGGTGCTGCTGCGGGAGAACCCGCTGACCCAGAAGGGGCTCGGCGCCGGCCAGAAGCTGATGTACTTCGCGACGATGTGGAGCTATCTCTCCGGCTTCGCCGCGGTCATCTACATCGCCGCCCCGATCACCTACTTCGGGTTGGGGATCCTGCCGGTCACCACGCTCGGCTCGGAGTTCATGGGCCGGCTGATCCCGTTCCTGGTGGCCAACCAGCTGCTGTTCGGCTTCATCGGCTGGCGGGTGAAGACCTGGCGCGGACAGCAGTACAGCCTCGCGCTGTTCCCGCTGTGGATCCGGGCCTGCACCACCGCGGTGGCCAACGTCTGGTTCGGCCGCAGCCTCGGCTTCGTGGTCACCCCGAAGACCAAGCAGGACGGCGGCGCGGTGCCGTGGCGGCTGGTGCGCCCGCAGCTGATCGCGATCGGGCTGCTGCTGGTCTCGGCCGGGCTCGGCGTGCTGCGCTGGAGCCAGGGTGAGCTGAACCTGCTGCCGACGGTGGTGAACCTGGTCTGGATCGCCTACGACGTCCTCGTGCTCGGCGTGGTCGTGCAGGCGGTCCGCTACCGCGGCTACGGTGGCCCCGAGCAGCCGATCCCCTCGACCCCCGGGGCGCGTCGCCGCTGGTGACCGGCCGCCCGACCCATCCGGAGCACCGGTCGGCGGCGAACCGCTGCTGTCGCACGCGGGTCCGCCGGACCCCGGGCAGGGAGGTGTCGGGTGAGCAGGTCGGGATCAGCCCGCGAGCGGGTCGCCGCACAGCCGTGGACCCCGCCGGAGCCGGTCGGTCCGGTCGCGCCGGCGCTGGCCCGACCGGTGCTGATGAGCCAGCAGTGGCGTGACCTGACCTTCCTGCACTGGGCGGTGGACCCGGCCCGGGTGCGGCACCTGATGCCGCCCGGCTGCGCCCCCGACACCTTCGAGGGTCGCAGCTACGTCGGGCTGGTCCCGTTCCGGATGGTCGGCGCCGGCTTCGGCAGGGGCCGGCCGGTGCCCTGGCTGGGCACGTTCCTGGAGACCAACGTCCGGCTCTACTCCGTCGACAGCAGCGGCCGCCGCGGCGTGGTCTTCCTCAGCCTCGACACCGACCGGCTGCTGGTGGTGGCCGGTGCCCGCGCCGGCCTCGCGCTGCCCTACCGGTGGGCCAGGATGCGTCACCAGCACGTCACCGGGCCGGACGGCGAGCGGCACACGTACGACGCGCGGCTGCGCCGGCCGGGTGCCCGGGTCGACAGCCACGTCGAGGTCCGGGTCGGGGACCGCCGTACGCCGACGCCGCTGGACCACTTCCTCAGCGCCCGGTGGAGGCTGCACACCCGGCTGGCGGGGCGCACCCTGCTGGTGCCGAACGCGCACGAGCCCTGGCCGTTGCACGACGCGAGCGTGCTCGCGCTCGACGACGGACTGGTGCGCTCGGTGGGGCTGGGGAACCTCGCCTCGCACGCGCCGGACCACGTCGCCTTCAGCCCGGCCGTGCACAGCGAGTTCGGCCTGCCGCGACGGGCGTGCTGAGCGCCGGCGCCACCCCAGCCAGGCGCGCAGGAACTTCCGGACCGTCAGCCGACCGGGAGCGCTCTGACCGCCGACGGGCGCGCGCCGGCGGAGGCCGGGTCGCGCGCTCCCGTGTCGAACCGAGCCCAGATCGCCTTCCCGGCCGTCCCCTCGGGCACGACCCCCCAGTCCGCGGTGTAGGCGGACACCAAGGGCAGTCCCCGGCCACCCGCGGCGAGGAGGTCAGAGGTCCGGCTCTCCGGCTCCTCGGTGGAGCCGTCGCGCACCCAGAGGGTGACCACGTCGTCGCGCTGCTCGAGGGTGACCGAGAACGCCGTGCGCGCATGCTGCACCGCGTTGCTCGCCAGCTCGCTCACCACGAGGCGGACGTCGTACACGAGCGGCCACAGCAGGTGCTCCTGCAGGTGACCGACTGCGAAGGCTCGAGCGAGCCCGACGTCGGCCGGGGTCCCCGGCCAGGAATTACGGTAGGACCAATCAGTGCTCATGACCCAGCTCATCTCGTCACTCGGTGACGCACCACGCGGGGGTCTGGGCGGTGATTTGTCTGCAGGCCCAGCATAGACCGGAGATCCTCGCCGGGAAAACCCTGTCCAGCCCCGCGCCGGAGTAGAGTGGGAACCCAGTCAAGGCCCGACCTCCTGCCGTCGTCGGCACCCTCCTAAGTAGGTGGATCGTGGATCTCACGGGCAGTCCCTCGGACGGCGCCGGTCGCGCGGTCGACACGCGGATCGGGCAGCTGTGCGCCACCTGCGTGAGGGACACCTCGGTCGACGGCGGCGGCGTGTCGGTCCTCTCCTCGGACGGGGTCCCGGTCCTGCTGCACGCCACCGACCCGGTCTCCCGGGCGATCGAGGACCTGCAGTTCACGCTGGGCGAGGGGCCGTGCGTGGAGGCATCGCTCGCCGGCACGCCGATCCTCGTCTCCGACCTCAACGACCCGGCCGAAGGCGTTTCCGGCCGCTGGCCGGTCTTCATGTCGGAGGCGCGGAAGGTCGGGGTGCGCGCCGTGTTCGCCTTCCCGATCAGGACCGGCGCGATCGCACTGGGCACCGTCGACCTCTACCGCAACAAGCCCGGCCCGTTGACCAACGACCAGCTCGCCAGTGGCCTGCGGACGGTCGACGCGATCGGCGCCCGGCTGCTGGGCGCCGAGTCGCTCGATCCCGTCGCCGAGACGACGTACCCCATGACGGTGCACCAGGCGGCCGGAATGGTGATGACCCAGACGGGTAGTTCGATCGAGGAGGCGCTGGTCCGGATGCGGGCCCACGCCTACGCAGAGGGGGTGTCGGTGGCCGACCTGGCGACGGACGTGGTCCAGGGCCGACGCCGCTTCTTCAAGGAGGATCTGTGAGCAACAGCTACGGGAACGGGGACGAGGGCCGGGTGAGCCGAGACACGATGCTGGCCCAGCGGTTCGTGACCCTGGCCGACACCCTGGTGGACGACTTCGACCTGCTCGAGCTGCTCGACCGGCTCGTCGAGAGCGTCGTGGAGCTCCTCGACGTGAGCGCCGCCGGTCTGCTGCTGATCGACCAACGCGGTCACCTCAGCCCGGTGGCCTCCTCCAGCGAGGCGACCCGGCTGCTCGAGCTCTTCCAGCTGCAGAACCAGGAGGGTCCGTGCCTGGACTGCGTGCACACCGGCTCGGTGGTCACCGTCCCCGCACTCGAGGAGATGCACGACCGCTGGCCCCTGTTCGCCCCCGCCGCCGAGGAGTACGGCTTCGCGTCGGTGCACGCGCTGCCGATGCGACTGCGCAGCGAGACCATCGGCAGCCTCAACCTCTTCAACGCCGGCCGGCCCCCGCTCGGGCCCGAGGAGCAGCGCATCGCCCAGGCCCTGGCCGACGTGGCGACGATCGGCATCCTCCAGCAGCGCTCGCTGCACCGCGCCTCCATGCTCGCCGAGCAGCTGCAGACCGCGCTGAACTCCCGGATCCTCATCGAGCAGGCCAAGGGGGTGCTCGCGGAGTACGGCGGCGTGGACATGGACGCGGCCTTCCACGCGTTGCGTCAGTACGCTCGCAACTCGGGCGTCAAGCTGAGCACCGCTGCCGAGTTCCTGGTGCGCCGCGAGCTCTCACCCGACGAGTTCGTCAGCCTCCGGCCTGACCGGGGGACGGCTCGGGCGCCGGTCACAGCCAGCTGTAGAGCCTGACCTGGGTCCCGAACTCCCCTGACCGCACCTGCACCAGGTCGCAGAGCTGGTTGGCCATCCAGATCCCGCGGCCGGCCTCCTCCGCGAGGTCGACCAGGCCGCGGCCCACCAGCGGGTCGTCGATCCGGCCGGTGTCCTGGACCTCGACGACCAGAGCCCCGGGCTCGTCCCAGATCCGCAGGACGCCGGCGCCGCCGCCGTGCCGGACACTGTTCGCGACCAGCTCGTGGGCGGCCAGCACGAGGTCGTCGGCGGTGTCGCCGCCGAGTCGCCCGGCCTCGCACACCCGGCGCACCACCTTGCGCATCACGGCCAGGTCGCCGGGTCCGAACGCCACCACGGTGGCGTCCTCGGGGTGCGGGGTCAGCGGGCTGCTGAAGATCTGCACGGCGTGGTGGTCCCCGGCGTACGTCGTGGCGCGCACGGTCTCCGGGTGCACCACCGGGTGGCTGCGCCGGGCCTCCTCGACCACCTCGACCGGCAGCGCGGTGAGGTCGTAGGGGCACAGCAGCCGCCAGGCCGGGCCGCCGTCGAAGGCGAGGTTCAGCAGCCCCTCGTGCAGCTGCGCCTCCGCCAGCTCGACCTGCCGGCGGCCCGGCCACACCGGCTCGCCGACCCCCCGGACCTGGCCGGTGCCCTCGTTGTCCTCGAGGAAGCGGCGCCACTCCGGGATGATGCAGGCCGGGTTCGCGCCGAGCTCCGACATGTCCACGAAGTCGACCCGCAGCGCGTCGTCGCCGAGCGCCCGCTCGAGGACGTCGAGCCGCTCGGGCAGCATCGCGACGAGCACCGGCTCACGCCGCTGCACGCCCTCGCGCACGAACGGCAGCACCTGGTCGGCCAGATCTTGCATCCCCCGGTAGAACGCCACCTCGTGGCGGAACCCGGTGAGCGACGTGAGACTCACGGCACTTCCCTTGTCCTTGGTGTGCACGCGTCCCGTTGCAGCGTGCGCCCCCATACTGTGCGCCCGGATTCGCCGGATTGCCAGGGTCTGAACGGCTCGAATTTTGCGGCGGGGCCCTCGGCGGGAACGGCGGCGGTCAGCGGAACAGCCCGAGCGCCCGGCCTTCCTCTTCGAGCTCGTCGCGCACGTCGGGGTGGGCGGCACGGTCGACGAGATGGCGTGCCTGCGCCTCCTGCGTGTGCCCGAACAGCGCCGCCACGCCCTGCTCGGTCACCACTGCCGAGGCCTGGAAGGAGGTCACCGGCTCCTCGATCATCGGCACGATCGTGGAGACGTCGGCGCGGGGATGCCAGGACCGCAGCGCGATCAACGCCTGGCCGCCCTCCGCGTGCAGCGCCCCGACGACGAAGTCGGTCTGCCCCCCGAAGCCGCTGTGGATGCGGCCGTGGACCCGCGAGGCGTTGACCTGACCGTAGAGGTCCACCTGGAGTGCGGTGTTGACCGACACCATCCGCGGGTTGCGGGCGATCAGCCCGGGATCGTTGACGGTCTCGGTGCGCAGCAGCCGCAACCGGGGGTTCAGGTGCGCCCACCGGTAGAGCTCCTCCGAGCCGAGCAGGAACGACGCCGTCAGCGGCCGCTGCGCGTCCAGGCAGCCGCGCCGCTCGAGCGCCAGGATCCCGTCGCTGACCATCTCCGACCAGACCCGGAGCCGGGTCCGGTCGCGCAGACCGGCGAGCACCGCGTCGGGGACCGCCCCGATCCCGAGCTGCAGCGTCGCACCGTCGCAGATCCGGGCGGCGACCCGGTCCGCGATCAGCGCGGTGACGTCGTCGGACGGGGTCGGTGCCGGCGTGCCGAGCGGGTCGCTGGCCTCCACCAGCACGTCGAACACCTCGAGCGCCAGCTCGCCGTCGCCGTAGACGTAGGGCACGGCGGGGTCCACCTGGGCGACGACCTGTCCGCCACCGGCCCGCACCGCCTCGATCGCCGCGGGCAGGATGTTCACCTCCGGGCCCAGCGACACCTTGCCGTCGTAGGGCGCCGAGGTCCGCACCAGCACCACGTCGGGCGGCAGCGTCGAGGTGAACAGCAGCGGCACCAGCGAGAGCCGGGCCGGCACGTAGGCGAGCCGCGGCGAGCGGCGTACCCCGGCGCCGACGAAGGAGGTCTCGAGCAGCACGCCCTCGCGGTCCGGCACCCCGGGGTGCGCGTTGAGCAGGTGCAGCACGTAGCGGTCCACGACGTCGTCGAAGCGGCGCAGCAGCGACCACGGCGTCGAGGCGTTGCCGCCGACCACCACGCGAGGTCGCTCGGGCAGCTCGCCCAGGGCGCCGCCGAGGTCCTCGAGCCGGACGTAGCCGCTCACTCGACGCGCACCGCGACCACGCCGGCCACCGAGCCGGCCAGTGCGGTGGCGAGCCGGCGCTCGGCCTCGCTGGCCGGGCCCTTCACCAGCACCGTGCCGTCCTCCACGTCGGCCAGCCAGTCGACGCCGTCGCTGCGGAACAGCTCGACCACCTCGGCCTCGATCCGGTCGTCGGTGCGGGCCAGCAGGTGCACCACGTCACGCCGGCTGAGCACGCCGACGACCGCGTCGCCGGCGACGACCGGCACGCTCTTGACCGCGGTCGAGGTGAGCAGGTCGACCGCGCGCGCGAGGTCGTCGTCGGGGTGCACGGTCACCGGCAGCGTGCTCATCACGTCCTCGACGCGGCTGGCGGCCGGGGTGCCGGCCCGGTCCGGCGGCAGCATCCGGGTGCGGGGGTCCGGGCGCAGCACCTCGCGCACCAGGTCCGCCTCGCTGACCACGCCGACCAGCCTGCCGCGACGGTCCAGGACCGGCATCGAGGTGATCTTGTGCTCGTCGAGCAGGCGTACGGCGGCCCGCACGGACGTCTCGGCCGTCACCGTGACCGCCGGGGTGGTCATCACCTCGCGCACCAGCATCGCGCTCATCTCCTTCGGCTCCGCCCTCATCGTGGCGCGGAACCTCGCACACCGGACGGGCTGCTGGTCACCCCCCGGCGGGCCGGAGGTCCCGGCCGGGCGGATCAGGAGCGGCGCGGGCTCCGCCGGGAGAGCAGCGCGAGCGCAGCGCCGAGGACCACGAGCACGACGAGGAGCCAGCCCCACAGCGGGAAGCCGCCGGAGCCGTCGTCCGCCGGCGCCGCCGCCGGGTCCCCGTCGGAGCCCGTCGGTCCCTGGCTCGCCGCGGAGCTGGGCGACGCGCTCGGCGAGGAGGTGCCGTCGGTGTAGGTCGGCGCGCCCTCGCCGGCCTTGCCGACGACGTCGAGGGTGACCGTGATCGGCACCTCGCTGAGCTCGGGGTAGTCGCCCGCGCCGCTGAGGAAGGCGCCGCAGTAGTAGGTGCCCGGCAGCGCGGCCGGGATCACCCCGAGGGAGCCGTCGCGGTTGTGGTAGCGCACCGGCGGGGTGGCGTAGTGGACGGTGATCGGCGTGGAGCCGTCGTAGGTGTCGCTGTCGGTCTCGTTGAAGGCCGCGTCGTAGAACTTGTCGCCGAGCGGGCCGTGCATCCGGATCTTGCCGTTGATGCTGCTGGCGTTGATCGCCGCGTCGGTGGCCGGCGTCGTCCGGTAGGTGATGTCGCAGACCAGCTGCTGGCCCCAGTCGAGCGCGACCCCGTAGTAGAGCGCCTCGCCCTCGAGGATCGAGTCGGCGTAGACACCGGGCTCGAGCTGGGGAGCGGCGGCGAAGGCGGGGGCCCCGAACGCCGGCACCGCCTTGCCCTGCGTGCGGTTGCGGACGTCGTAGGAGCCGTCCTCGACCGCGGCGGGCAGGGCGTCGGGATCCTGGACCTCGGGCTCGAGGACGTAGGTGAGCTCCAGCGGCGTGACCGAGCCGTTCGCCTCGCGGCTCACGGCCACGGCGTACGGCGCCGCGCCGCACCCGGCCAGATCGTCCCCGGAGATGCTGAGCACCGTGGACAGCGGGCTGAGCTCGTCGAAGGCGCCCTGGCTGCTCTCCGACTCGTCGGCGCACTCGGTGCCGTCGGCGGCGGCGACCGCGACCGTCAGCTGCTCCAGGTCGGCGTTGCCCTTGGACGTCGGCCGGACGGTGGCCCCGAGGTGGACGGTGCTGCCCTCGGCCGGCTCGACGCGGTAGGTCTCGGTGCCGGTGCCGTCCCCGAGGGTGTCGAGGTACTCCCCCGGCTCGAGCAGCGGCGCGCCGTCCGCGGTGTCGGTGCCCTCGACCGGGATGCCGGCCGGCTCGTAGGCGCGGGCCGCCCGCTGGGAGAGCCGACTGAGCTGGTTGACCAGCGACGTGGCGTCGGGGGCGTCGTAGAAGGTGCCGCGCCCGGCCTGGGCGATGCAGGTGAGCTGGTTGCGGGCCGCCTGGTCCACCTGGAAGCCGACCACGTCCACGTGCAGGTCGAGCCCCTGCTGGGAGAGGTCGCGCGCCACCCGGCAGGGGTCCCCGCCGCAGGACTCCTCGCCGTCCGAGACCAGCACGATGCTGCGGGAGCCCTCGGCCGGCAGGTCCTCGGCGGCCTCCTGGAGGCTGAACGCGATCGGGGTGTTGCCCAGCGGCTTCGCCCGGTCCAGCGCCTTGTTGAGGGCGCCGGCGTCCTTGGGGCCGACCGGGACGACGAGCTCGGAGTCCTTGCAGGAGCCCGGGCCGTCGGAGATCTTCGAGCCGTAGACCCGCAGCCCGACGTCGAGGTCGGCCGGGAGCGCCCGGACGACCTCCTTGAGCGCGGTCACGGCGGCCGCGAAGCGGGTGCGGCCGTCGCCTGCGGGCTCCTTCATGGAGCCGGAGGCGTCGAGGACCAGGACCATCTGGCCGTCCCCGCCGCTTCCGGCAGCCGCGGTGACCCCGGAGGCGGCGAAGGCCGCGCCGCCGGAGCCGGCTGCCGGCCCGCCGGGGAAGGCGGTGAGCAGCAGCACGAGCGCCGCGACGAGGAGGCAGCTCGCGGCGCGGCCGCCGGCAGAGCCTGCCGGCGCGGCGCCGGCCCGACCCGATGCGGTGGCGCGGATGTGCGAGGTGCGTGGCACGGGACCATCCCCCAAGTCGACCGGTCTAGAGCACGGGTAGTCTAAGCGGGCTACTCGGTGCACGCCTGCCGTCCCGTTCGGACTAGAGGGATGCTAGCCGCAGGTGCTACATTCCTGACATTTCCGACCGGGGGACGGATCGGCTGCAGTCTCGGGCCTGCCCGCCACACCTCCCCGCGATCGCATCCTGGGAGGATGTCGTGGGCCAACAGGTCCTCATCATCGGCCGACTGCGCCCCGACCTCGGCGTGTCCGGCACCCACGAGGGCGTACCGGTCGCCGACGTCCGCCATCCCGACGCCGTGCAGGACGCGATCGGCCGGCTGGCCGGTGACGGCGACACGCTGCTCGTCCTCTGCGGCCTCGACGACGCGGCCGAGATCCGCCGACAGCTCGCCCTGGTCAGCCTCGCCCTCCCGCACGTGACCACGGTGCTGGAGCCGATGGCCGGCAGCCCGCTGGCGGTCGCCGCGGTGGCCACCCTGGTCAACGACCCGAGCCGATCCGCGGGAGCCGCCGGGGAGCCGGACCCCGCCGCCCAGCTGCGCACCCTGGACACGCTGCGCGAGCAGATCTGGTCGGCGGTCTGGCTGCCCTCGGTGAGCAGGCTGAGCACCCCGGCGCCCTCGCTGGGCCAGCACGTCCGCAGCTGGTTCGGCGGCCCCGGGTTCCTCGCCGTCCACGGCGACGACGCCCGCGTGGTGCCCTGCCGCGGCACCACGCTTCCCGACACCCAGGACGCCCCGCCCGGAGGCGTCCTGATGGTGGCCGACAGCGGCGCGCCGGCCTGGGTGGTGCCGGCCGCGATGCAGGCCGTAGGCGCCACCAGCCGGATCGACTACCCGAGCTGGCGCGATCCGCGCGACGCCTTCGGGGTCTCCGCCTGCGTGGAGCTGGTCGTGCTGCCCGGCGACCTCGACGAGGCCGGCGCCACCGGGTCGCGCGCCGCCGCAGACCCGGCCGTGGCAGCCGACTCGGAGGCGAGCCGCGAGTGCCCCGGGTGCGGTCGCCGGCACCACCGCCCGGTGTGCCCCTACTGCCGGATGGTGAGGGTCGCCCCGCCGGACGCGCCCGGCACCCGGCCGGAGCCGGACCGGTCGGACCCGGCCGCCGGCATACCGGCCCCCGAGAACTCCGACGACGACCTGCAAGGAGCTCAAGCGTGAACCCCAGACAGCGCCGTGGCGTGCTGTTCATCCTGCTCGCCGGGCTCGGTGCCCTGGTGGTGTTCTTCATGGTGGCCCGCTACGTGGGCAACGTGAACTCCCAGGTCGCGCCGCTGGTCACGGTCTACAAGGCGGCGACCAACATCCCGGCCTACCGCGAGCTCAGCTCCGCGAACGTCGTGGCCGTGCAGATCCCGCAGCGCTACGTGCCGCCGCGGACGCTGCGCGAGGGCGCCCAGCTCTCCGGCCAGCGGGTCGGCTTCACGGTCGCGAAGGGCACCCTGATCGGCTCCGACATGCTGCTGCCGCCCTCGGAGCTCAACGACAACGAGCGGGAGATCGCCATCCAGGTCGACGCCGTCACCGGCATCGCCGGGCGGGTGGCCACCGGCGACTTCGTCGACATCTACGCCGTGTTCGCCCGGGAGAACGGCGGCGGTACGTCGTCGGTGCTGGTGCAGAACGTCCGGGTGGTCTCGGTCGGTGGCCGGCAGACCCGCAGCCGCGAGACCGGTGAGGGCGCGCTGCGCGAGCAGCAGATCCTGCCGGTCACGGTGGCGCTCGAGCCCGAGGACGCCCTGAAGGTGACCTACGCGGACTCGTTCGCGGTGGCCGTGCGGCTGGTCGGGCTGCCGCCGGGCATCCAGACCGAGGACCGCACCGAGGAGCTCAGCTCGGTCAGCGACCGCACCGTCATCTCCGAAGGGAGGGCCCGATGAGCCCCAACGTCATCATCGGGGCCAGCGACCAGGTCGTGGCCTACGAGATCCGCTCGCTGGTCAGCGAGGTCGACGGTTTCGCCGTCGACGACGTCGCCGACTCCTCGGACCGGCTCGAGGAGTCGGTCCTGCGCCGCGACCCCGACATCGTGCTGGTGCACGCCGGCATCGGGCCCACCCCGGTGCTGCAGCTGGTCCGCGACCTGGCGATGCGCCGGCCCGGCTCGGCGATCCTGGTGATGGCCGAGGAGATCACCCCGGAGGTGTTCACCGAGGCCATGGACGCCGGCGCCCGCGGCGTCCTGCAGCACCCGGCCAGCCTCGAGGACCTGCAGGCCCGGCTGGCCGCCGCCGCGCAGTGGTCGGCGCAGATGCGGCGCCACCTCAGCTCGCCCTCGGACCTGGCCCAGGACGCCGGCCGCGGCCGGGTGTTCGTGGTCGCCGGCTCCAAGGGCGGCGTCGGCACCAGCACGCTGGCCGCCCACCTGGCCCACGAGTACGTCCGCGCGGTGCCCGGCAAGAGCGTGTGCCTGGTGGACCTCGACGTCGAGAAGGGCGACCTCGGCAACCTGCTCGGGGTCACCCACCGGCTCGACATCAGCGACCTGGCCAAGGTCGCGGACGACCTCGGGCCCTCCACGGTCAGCTCGGCGATCCACCGCGACCCGAGCGGGGTGGCGGTGCTGCTGGCGCCGGGCAGCGTCGAGGACATCGGCAGCGTCGGGGACCGCGAGGCCCGGCTGATCGTCGGCGCGATCCGGCGGCAGTTCGACCTCGTCGTCGTCGACGCCGGCTCGCACGTCACCCCCGTCACCGCGGCCGCCGTCGAGATCGCCGACGAGGTGCTGCTGGTCACCAACCCCGACGTGCTCTCGCTGCGCGGCGTGCACCGCACCCTGGACGCCTGGGGCCGGGTCGGGGTGCGCAAGCCCGAGACCACCCGGGTGGTGCTCAACCGGGTCAGCAAGGTCGCCGACATCCAGCCCGAGTCGGTGCCGCGGCTGATCCCCACCCCGCCCTGCCGCACCCACCTGCCGGCCGCGTTCAAGCGGCTGGAGCCGGGGCTGAACTACCGCACCCCCGACGAGGTCAAGGACCGCTCGTGGTGGAACGGCGTGAACGCGCTGGCCCGTGAGGTCGGGATGATCGCCCAGCACGACGTGGCCGCCCCTGCCGCCCGCCGGCAGCGCCGCGAGCGCGCCCGCGGCGGACGCGGCTCGCGCCGGGCCGCCGCCGTCGGCGAGAGCGGCCAGGCCAGCCTCGAGTTCGTCGGGGTCCTGCCGGTGCTGATGCTGCTGGTGCTGCTGCTGTGGCAGGTCGGGCTGACCATCGCCTCGCTGGCCCTCACCGGCCACGTGGCCGACGAGGCCGCCCGGGCCGCGGCCGTCGGCGACGACGTACACACCGCCCTGGACGCGGTGCCCGGCTTCTTCGCGCAGTCGATGACGGTCTCGCAGGGCGGCAGCAGCGTGCGGGTGCACACCGACCTGCCGATCCTGGTGCCCGGCTTCACCGCCGCGGGCTGGGACTTCGACACGAAGGTGGGGGTCGTCGATGAGCCGTCCTGAGCCTCACGCACCTCTCCCCCGCTCGCCGCGGCGCGGTGACCAGCGCGGCACGTCCACCCTCGAGGTGGCCGGGATCGCGCCGGTGTTCCTGCTGGTGACGCTGGTGCTGCTCTACTGCGGCTTCGCGTTCTACGGCATCACCGCCACCCAGACCGCGGCCCGCCAGGCCGCCCGGGCGGCGTCGCTGGGCGAGGACCCGTCGGCCGCCGCCGCGGACGCGATGCCCGACTGGCTGCCGCACACCGTGAGCACCTTCCACGGCGGCACCGGGGTGCGCGTCACCACCAACCTCCCCGACCTGCTCCCGGGCACCGACCTGCTGGTGTCCCGGGACGCGGTGATGCCGTGAAGCGCGCGCAGTTCAGCGCCGCCGACGTGGTCGGGGGCGAGGTCAAGGCCCCGGCCGGCCGGGACACCCGCCAGGACCTCGACAACGGCGCCGACGAGATCCTGGTCAGCACGTTCCGCGAGAAGCTGCTCGACGAGATCGACCTGACCGAGCTCTCCAAGCTCGACCTCACCCAGCGCCGGGCCCGGCTCGAGCGGGTGATGACGCACCTGGTGGCCCGGGAGGGCCCGCTGCTCTCCAGCCGGGAGCGGACCACGCTGATCCGCCGCGTCGTCGCGGAGACCCTGGGCCTCGGCGTGCTCGAGCCGCTGCTCGCCGACGAGGCCGTCACCGAGATCATGATCAACGGCCCGGACACCATCTTCGTCGAGCGGCTGGGCCGCCTCGAGCTCTCCCCCACCCGGTTCGTCTCGGTCGACCAGCTGATGCAGACCATCGACCGGATCGTCTCGACGGTGAACCGCCGCGTCGACGAGTCCAGCCCGATGGTCGACGCCCGGCTGCACACCGGCGAGCGGGTCAACGTGATCCTGCCGCCGCTGGCCCTCGACGGCCCGGTGGTGACGATCCGGAAGTTCCCGCGCGCGTTCACGATGAGCGAGCTGGTCGTCCGTGACACCCTCGACGAGGAGACCGCGGCGTTCCTCGCCTCGTGCGTGCGGGCGAAGCTCAACATCGTCGTCTCCGGCGGCACCGGCTCGGGCAAGACCACGCTGCTCAACGCGCTCTCCGCGGCGATCCCCGAGCACGAGCGGATCGTCACCATCGAGGACGCCGCCGAGCTCTCGCTGCAGCAGAAGCACGTGATCCGGCTCGAGTCCCGCCCGGCCAACATCGAGGGCCGCGGCCAGGTCACGATCCGCGACCTGGTCCGCAACAGCCTCCGGATGCGGCCGGACCGGATCGTCGTCGGCGAGGTCCGCGGCGGCGAGACCATGGACATGCTCTCCGCGATGAACACCGGCCACGAGGGCTCGCTGACCACCGTGCACGCCAACTCCCCGGCCGACGCGCTCAGCCGCCTCGAGACGCTGGCGTCGATGAGCGACCTGGAGATCCCGTTCCAGGCCGTCCAGGAGCAGGTCAACAACGCCGTCGACGTGATCGTCCAGCTCGACCGCGGCCCCGACGGCAGCCGCCGCATCTCCGCGGTGGTCAGCCTGGAGTCCCGGCGCCGCGAGGAGTACCTGCTGCACGAGGTCTCGCTCTTCGAGGCCGCCCCGGTCGGCGCGGACCGGATCGTCCGCGGCCGGCACGTGCCGCGCCCGCTCTCGCCGATGCTCAGCCAGCGGCTGCGGCTGGCCGGCGAGCAGCTGCCACCCGGGTTCGACGCCGCCCAGGGAGCGTGACGTGCTCGCGATCCTGACCGCGCTCGCGCTGAGCCTGGCGATCTTCTACGTCGGGCTGCGCGAGATGCTGCTCGCGGACCGGGACCAGCGCCGGCGCGAGGCCGCGGTGGTGCCCGACGAGCAGCGCGGCAACGGCCTGCGCTGGCGGACCCTCGACCGGCAGCTGCTGCGCACCCCGTGGGGCCAGCGCCTCGCCGCCGCGCTGGAGATGAGCGGCCTGACCCTCGGCCCGGCCCGGTTCGTGCTCTCCACGCTCGCCGGCTCGCTGCTGGTCGGGCTGCTGCTGGGCCGCTCGCTGTCGTGGCTGCTGTTCCCGCTCGGGCTGCTGATCGGGGTGCAGGCGGCCCGGTTCGTCGTACGCCGGGCCCGCAACCGGCGCCGCGAGGCGTTCATCGCGCAGATGCCTGAGCTGGCCAGGACGCTGTCCAACGCCACCAGCGCCGGGCTCTCCATCCGGACCGCGCTCGCGCTGGCCGTCGAGGAGCTCGCCGACCCGGCCCGCTCCGAGATCCGACAGGTGAGCGAGCAGATCAACCTCGGCGCCTCGCTGGAGTCGGCGCTGACCAGCCTCGAGCGGCGGCTGCCCTCGCGCGAGTCCGCGATCCTGATCAGCACCCTGGTGGTCAGCGCCCGCTCCGGCGGCGGCCTGGTCACCGCGCTGCGCGACATCGCCGGCACGCTGGAGACCCGCAAGGAGACCCGCCGCGAGATCCGCACCGTCTACGCGCAGACGCTGGCCACGGCGTACGCCGTGCTCGCGATGGGCGTCGGCGTGCTGTTCGTGATGGACAGCGCCCAGGAAGGCACCGTCGACACGATGCTGCGCGAGCCGCTCGGCCAGATCGCGCTCATCATCGCCGGCGCCATCTACACCGGCGGCATGCTGGTGATCCGGCGGATGACCCGGGTGGGCTACTGATGGCCCCGACGATGGCGCCCGCGCTGCTCGGCGTGGCCGGCGCCGCGATCTTCCTGCTCGCGCTGCTCGGCCTGCGGATGGCGCGCGGCGACGCGCTCGAGGGCTGGGACGTCGGCGACATCGTGCTGCTGCGCGACCAGTCCAAGCGCCGCACCCGCCGCGGCCCGATGGACACGCTGGCGATGCGCTTCGCCCCGCTGCTGGCCCGCCGGCTCGGGCCGAACAACCTCGCCCGGATCCGGCGGCGCATCGACCTGGCCGGCCGGCCCGACGGGATGACCCTCGACACCTTCCTGCAGCTGGTCACCAAGTACACCCTGTTCCTCGGCACCACCGCGCTGATCCTGCTGCTGATCGGCAACACGGTCAGCGCGCTGCTGTGCCTGCTGGCGGTGCCGGTGCTGCCGTTCTCGCGGCTGGCCGGCCACCAGCGGCGCCGCCAGGAGCACATCGCCTCGGACCTGCCCGACTTCCTCGACATCCTCTCGGTGACGGTCTCGGCCGGCATCGGGTTCCGCACCGCGCTGGGCCGGGTGGCGCAGCGCTTCGAGGGCCCGCTGCGCGACGAGCTGATGCAGACCCTGCACCAGCTCGACGTCGGCGTCCCGCGCCGCCAGGCGTTCGTGTCTCTGCGGGACCGGTGCGGCTCCGAGGCGATGGACTCCTTCGTCTCGGCGTTCCTGCAGGCCGAGGAGCTGGGTGCGCCGCTGGCCACCACGCTGAACAACATCGCGCTCGACATGCGTCGCGAGTCGGCCCAGATGGCCCGGCGCAAGGCCGCCCGCACCGTCCCCCGGGTGACCCTGGTCGTCTCGGTGGTGCTGGTGCCGCCGACGCTGCTGATCATCATGGTCGGGCTCTACCTCGGGGCGGACATCGACCTCGGGACCGTGCTCAATGGCTGAGGTCGGGCGCAGCTTCACCACCAGCGTGGTGCGCTGGGCGCTCGTCACCCGGGTGGCCTCGCTGCTGCTCGTGGTGCTGATCCTCAGCGGCCGGATCGCGGAGCCCCGGGTCGTCGTCGCGGTGGCGCTGCTGTGCGGCTGGAGCCTGGTCTGGCTGACGCCGCGCGGCGGCACCCTGCGGGTCGTGCAGCGGCACCCGATCATCGCGGTCGGCGACGTGCTGACCTCGCTGCTGGTCACCGGTCTCGTCGGCGTGAACAGCCCGGTGGTGTTCGCGACGCTGAGCACCGCCCTGGTCGTCGGGGTGCTGTTCCGGCCGCCGGTCGCCTCGCTGCTGACGGTGATCCTGGTCGCCGGCTACGTGCTGGTCGCGCTGGTCCAGGCGGCCGGCGCGGCGCTGTTCGTCTACACGTTCGTGATCCCGGCCACCTACGTCGTGCTGGCGCTGCTCGGCAACGTCACCCGGAGTCTGCACGAGCAGGTGCTGCGCGAGCAGGGCCGGCTCGCCGAGACGTACGCCGTGGCAGCGGCCGCCGCCGAGCGGGCCCGGCTCGCCCGCGACATGCACGACTCGGTGGCCAAGAGCCTGCACGGCGTCGCGCTCGCGGCCGCCGCGCTGCCCCGGTGGATCGACCAGGACCAGCCGACGGCGGTCCGGCAGGCCGGAGCGATCCAGCAGGCCGCCGAGCAGGCCTCGCTCGAGGCGCGCGACCTGCTGGTCTCGCTGCGCAGCCTGCACGAGGGCCCGCTCGTCGAGCGGCTCGCCGACCAGGTCGCGGACTTCCGCAGCCGCACCGGGCTCCCGGTCGACCTCGAGGTCCGCGACCTCGCCGACCTCGAGCCGGCCGTCACCCAGGAGGTGCTGCAGATCCTCGGCGAGGCCCTCGAGAACGTGCACCGGCACTCGGGGGCCCGGCGCGTCGGGGTGCTGCTCGCCGGCGGCGGCCAGGAGGTCCGGCTCGAGGTCCGCGACGACGGCCGCGGCTTCGACCCGACCCGGTTGCCCCGCGGCCACTTCGGGGTGATCGGCATGCGCGAGCGCGCGAGCACCATCGGCGGCGTGCTGCACGTGCGGAGCGCGCCGGAGCAGGGCACCACCGTGGTCCTCCAGCTGCCGCTCCGGGCCGCCACGGAGGGGGCGACATGACCGCGCCGACCGCCCCCGTCGCACCGGTCCGGGTGCTGCTCGCCGACGACAACGCCGTGCTGCGCATGGGGATGGCCAGCCTGCTCGCCTCCGACCCGCGGATCACGCTGGTCGCCGAGGCCGAGAACGGTCTGCGGGCCGTCGAGCTCGCCGAGGAGCACCGCCCCGACGTGGTGGTCCTCGACGTCCGCATGCCCGAGATGGACGGCGTCGCCGCCGCCGCCCGGATGCCCTCCGGCACCCGGATCCTGATGCTGACCTACTCCGAGGAGCCGGAGGTGATCACCACGGCGATGGCCAGCGGGGCGCACGGCTACCTCGTGCACGGCGCGCACAGCCCCGAGGAGATCCTCGACGCGGTGATGAGCGCCGCCCGCGGCATGTCGGTGTTCGGCCCCGCCGCGTCGGCGGTGCTGCTCGATCCCGCCCGGCGCGCCGCCGTACCTCCCGGCTCCGGGCCAGCGCTCCCCGGCGCTGCCGCTCCCCCGACCGGGCCCGGATCACCCGCCGCGGCGCTGCGGGCCCGCCGCTACGGCCTCACCCCCCGCGAGGTGGAGATCCTCGACCTGATGGCCGAGGGCCGAGGCAACCGCGACATCGCCAAGGACTGCTTCCTCGCCGAGAAGACCGTGAAGAACCACATCAACCGGATCTTCACCAAGCTCGGCGTGACCACCCGCGGGGAGGCGATCAGCCTGTGGCTGCGCCCGCCCTCCTGAGGCCCAGGGGCCGGGCGGACTTGGGCCCGGATGTGGGTCCGCGGGCCCACGACCCGGGCGGCCCCGCGGCCATAGCGTCTCCTTCGTCAGCACGTCCCAGCGCACGCCTCACCCAGGGGGTTCCCACCATGAACAGCAAGCTCATCGAGATGTACGCCTTCTTCACCGTCCGGCTGCACACCGCCGCCCGCAGCGAGAAGGGCCAGGGCACGCTCGAGTACGTCGGCATCGCCATCGTCGCCGCGATCCTGGTCGCCGCCGTCGTCGGAGCCGTCACCGACTCCGACATCGAGTCCGCGATCAGCGCCCAGATCAAGAAGATCCTGGACCTCGGCGCGTAGTGGTCCGCACCCGGCTTCGTGACGAGGAGGGCCTGGCCGCCAGCGCCCTCCTCGTCACCGCGCTGATCGTCGGCCTGGGAATCTTCGTCTACGTCGCGGTGCCCTACGTGACCGCAGTGGACGCCAAGGCGAAGAACCGCACCGCCGCCGACGCGGCAGCGATCGCCGGGGCCGAGGGGGTGAGGGAGGACCTGCTGTCCTCCCTCGGCGACGACGGCATCCCCGGCTCGTGGACCGACCTGCCCGGCGCCGCCGGGCTCGGCCGGTCCGCCGCCGAGGAGTACGCCTCCCTCAACGACGCCACGCTGGTCTCCTACTGGTTCGACGCCGCCGACGGGACCGCCCACACCGAGGTCGAGGGGCGCGGCGTGGACGGCTCGCCGTCCCGCTCCCGCGCGGTCGCCCAGGTGGACCTGCCGCAGTGCGAGGCCCTGGACATCCCGGAGCCGCCTGCACCGCCGGCGCCCCCCGC
This sequence comes from Nocardioides mesophilus, assembly GCF_014395785.1. Lineage (GTDB taxonomy): Bacteria > Actinomycetota > Actinomycetes > Propionibacteriales > Nocardioidaceae > Nocardioides_B > Nocardioides_B mesophilus. The sequence continues at coordinate 1,532,642 of NZ_CP060713.1, forward strand.
ACCCTCCGCGACGGCCGGCCCCGGACCGGCGGACGGGCCGCCGCCGACACCGTCGCCGCCGCCGCTGCCCGACCCGACCGACGTCTCCGTCGACTGCGGCCCCATCGACCTCACCTTCCAGATCCGCTACACCGAGGACGGCGTCGAGGTGCACTTCCCGCCCGGCCAGCTCGACAAGATCCGCGACGTGATGGACGTCCGGCTCGTCGACTGACCCGCGCACCACCCGACCGCCCCGTCGGGCGCACGTCCCTCACCACCCCCGGCCTCCAGGAGACCTCCATGACCCGCACCCGCCGGTACCTCGTCGTCCTGCTCGCCGGTGCCCTGCTGGCGGTCGCCGGCTGCAGCGGCTCCGGCTCCTCCCCCGACTCCGGGCCGGACGCCGCCGGCGGCTCCGCCGACGCCTCGGCGGTCCCCGCCGGGATGGTCCAGGTCAGCACCGAGCTCGGCACGGTGGCCCGGCCGGAGGAGTGGAAGCCGAACGACGCGTCCCAGGGCCAGGAGGCGAGCTTCCTGATCGAGAACGACTCCGACCAGGTGGTCGGCCAGATGGACGTGGTGATCAGCTCGGTCACCCCGGGCACCCCTGCGGACGCCGTGGCCGGCGCGATCCAGGCCTCCCGCTTCCCGAACATCCCCACGCTGCGGCACACCGAGCGCGAGTTCGCGGACGTGCCGGGCGCCGAGAGCGGCTTCACCACCGAGAGCACCTACACCACCGCGGACACCCAGCAGCCGGCCCGCAGCCTGGACCGGGTGGCCGTCGCCGAGGACGGCCGCTACCTGCTGGTGCGCATCTCCTCCGCCGCGCCGGCGTACGACTCCGAGCTGTTCCACCAGATCGTCGACACCATGCGGCTGGGGGAGGCGACGGCCTCGTGAGCTCGCACGCACCGCGGCTCGCGCTGGCCTCGGTCGGCATCGCCGTCCTCGCCGCGGTGGCCGACTGGCTGGTCAGCGCCGCCACCTTGCCGTACGGCGTCCCGGTGGACGCCGCGCTCTTCCTCGGCTTCGCCGTGATGGTGCTGGTCTGCGGGCTCGGGGCCGCCTGGGCGGGCCGACGCTGGCCGGCCGACACCGCACTCGAGCACGCCGCCGGCCTGCTCGCACCGCTCGTACTCGGGGGAGTCATCGTGATCTGGTCGACCGCACCCATCTGGTTCCGGCTCGTCGTCCTCGCCGCGCTGCTCGGCGGGGGCCTGCTGGGCCTGCGGTCCGGCAGCCGCGACAGCGACTCCGGCCGGCAGCCGCGCCGTCCGCTGCGCTCGGAGACCGGGTCGGGGTCGCTGGAGTTCGTCGGCGTCGTGATCCTGGCGGCGGTGCTCGTGACCGCGTCGGTCGGGGTGGTCGCCTCGAGCAGCCCGGCGGTCAAGCAGACCGTGTTCGCGCAGATCTGCCGGATCCTCGGCAACGAGTGCGACGCCGGGCAGGCGCCGGTCAACGCCGCGATGAAGCCGCAGGACTGCGAGCTCTACACCGCCGAGAACAAGGTCAGCGCCACCGTGGACGTCGCCTTCGTCCGGCTCGCCGGCGGCGGCACCGTGCAGCGCAGCGACAAGAGCAACGGCGAGGTCGAGATCACCCTGCTCAACGAGGGCCGCGGCGGCGCCGTCGCAGCGGCCGGCGGCCACGGCAAGGTCCGGTTCGGCGACCACAGCGCCGGCTTCGACGCCGAGGCGGAGGCCGCCGCCACCGTCGGGCTGCAGTCGGGCCAGACCTACGTCTTCGACAACGCCGCCGAGGCCGACGAGTTCCAGCGCTACCTGCAGGGCGAGCTCGCCCAGGACGCCGCCGGCTCGGTGAACCCGGTCTACGGCTTCGGCAACAAGGCGTGGGAGTTCATCAGCGGCGAGGACCCGCCGCCGAACCACGGCGTCCAGAAGGAGTACACCCGCTTCGACGTCGCCCTCGAGGCGAAGGCCGACGTGTCGGTGGGCTTCGGCACCGGCGCCGGCGTCCAGGCGTCGTTCATGGAGGCGGTCGGCACCGAGTTCGACCGCGGCAAGGACCGCGACGACACCTCCGACGACCGGCAGACGATCTTCATGCAGATCGACTGGAGCGCCGCGGGCAACGCCGGCCTCCCGGTGGTCGCCGGCATCGACGCCTCGCACTCCGCGTCGGGAGTGATCAAGGTGACCACCGACGCCGACGGCAACCCGGTCCAGGTGCAGTTCGTCGACCGGACCTCCGGCGGCTTCCAGGTCGGCATGCAGGCCGACCAGGACTCGATCTCCCCCGCCGGCGGCGACGCGGACGCAGGCGGCTCCGGCGGCAAGAAGCCCGCCCGCAGCTGGAACATCGGCTTCACCGGCGGCGAGGACTCCTCGACCGTGGTGACGCAGACCCTCGACCTGGACAACCCCGAGCGGCAGCAGGCCTTCGCCGACTGGGTCGGCGCCGCCGGCGGCACCAACGTGCTGGCCTCGCTCGGGGCGACGACGGTCCCCGGGGTGAACAGCGAGGACGGCGACAACATCACCGCGTTCGGCGACGGCGCCGAGGGGTTCGCGGCGCTGATGGCCGAGCAGTCGCAGGTCTCGGTCGTGGAGTACGACGGCAAGACCTGGGGCCTCGGGCTCGGCGGCGGGGTCAGCCTCGGCCTCAAGGTCTCGGCCGACGGCGAGTACGAGGACAAGGAGGCGCACTCGGTGAAGGCGTCCTACCTCGGCGCCCCGTCGAGCAGCGGCGACCGGACCGCCTACGACCTCCCGGAGTGCGTGCGCTGACCCGCCCGCCGGCGGGCCGGTGCCGCCCTCGCGCTGGCGAAATCGCGCACAGCCACGACGCCCGACCTCGACCGACTGCACCTGGCCGCACACCGTCGTCAACGTCATCGGCTGAACGGCACGCACGACGCGCGCTCAGACATGCACTTACACCGGCCCTCCCGGCCGCCCGAGCGTGCAGACGACCGGGAAGACCCGCAAGTGCATGTCCGACCGCACCTGGCCGCACACACCCCCGTGACCGTCGCCGACCGGCTGGACGCCGCGCACGACCCCCGCTCGGACATGCACTTACACCGGCCCTCCCGGCCGCCCGAGCGTGCAGACGACCGGGAAGACCCGCAAGTGCATGTCCGACCGCAGCCCCCGCCCGCTCGCCGGCCCGGGCCGACCCCAAAAGTGCGGGCGGGGACGGCCCCGACAGCGATAAAGACGCTTCTCCCACTCGATGGCGGGGCCGACCCGCCCGCTCGCCGACCGCACCTGGCCGCGCCCGGCCGCCGTCACCATCGCCGACCGGCTGAGCGGCACGCACGACCCTCGCTCGGACATGCACTTACACCGGCCCGCCCGACCGTCCGAGCGTGCGGACGACCGGCCAGACCCGCAAGTGCATGTCCGACCGCAGCCCCCGCCCGCTCGCCGGCCCGGGCCGACCCCAAAAGTGCGGGCGAGGACGTGCGGGCGGGGACGTGCGGGCGCGGATGTGCGGGCGGGGACAGCCCCGACAGCGATGCCGTCGACCACGGACGGGCGGGCGGGGTCGGCCACGACAGCGATAAAGACGCTTCTCCCACTCGATGGCGGGGCCGACCCCGCCCGCACTGCAGAGGCCGGCGCTGGCCGCCGCGCCGCCACCCGTCACCCGCCGGAGCGGTCAGCCGAGCTGCCAGGTGACCGTCGAGCCGGTCGCGAGCCCCCAGCCCTCGAACGCGCCGGCCTCCGCCTCGAGGATGCTGCGCGAGCGGAGCAGCAGCGGGCCGATCCGTCCGGGTGGCATCGACCGGGTGACGAGCACCCGCCCGGCCCGGTCCAGGTAGGCGACGTCGAGCGCGAACCGCATCCGGAAGGTGTGGACCTGGTGGCACGGCTGCAGCACGAAGCCGCCCGCGACCCCGTCGCGGCCGAGCAGGCCCCGGCGCTTCTGCGCGTTGCTGCGGGCCAGCTCGACGGCCGCGACCTCGCGCCCGTCGACGTACAACCGGCCGAGGTCCGGCTGCCTCACCACAGGTCCAGCGCCTGGCCGAGCAGGACGACTCCTACTGTCACCGCCACGGCTCCGACGAGGAGGAAGACCACCTTGAACATCCGGTTTACGCCGTCGTCGTCGATGACGGGGGTCGCGCCCGGGTCGCGGGGGTCGTACCAGACCTGGACCGTCCGCCCCATCGTCGGTCCCTGCCGGGTGCCGGCGTTGTGGCTGAACCGCCGCAGCTCGCCGCTCCCGTCCCGGAACTCCACGACGGGGACGTCGTAGAGCGCCCCGGTGGTGTTGCGCACCGTCTCCGCGTCGACCACCACGCCGGGGGTGACGGCGCCGGTACGGCGGCGGTGCCGGTCGGCGTTGTGCGCGCCGACGCCGAGCAGCAGGAAGAACCCGCCCACGACGAGGACCACGATCGCGATGGGCGTCTCCATGACGCCCGATCCTGTCATGCCGCCACGGCCCGGCGGTACGACGGCAGCGGCGGCGGTCGGGGCAGCAGCGGCCGACCTAGGTGCTCCTACTCATGCCAGATGAGTCGGAGTTCCCTGCACGCGAAGGCCTCCGACGTGGGGAAATAGGCACATGACGCGCTTTGCCGACCCCCACCGGTGCCCCGACTGCGGCGCCCCGATCCGCGCTGGCCTCCCTTCCTGCGGCATCTGCGGCCTCCCGCTGACCGGTGAGGTCGCGCAGCGGCTGTACCAGACGCTGCTCACCGCGGACGGGCTGCTCATCGAGCTGCGCGCGAGCGGAGCCCTCGCGACCGCCGCCCGCACCGCGACCGCGCCCGCACCGGGCGCCTTGCAGCCGACCCCGATGCCGCCGGGCGTGCCCGGGCAACCGGGTCCGCCGGCGGCGGGTACGCCGTTCCCGGCCGGACCGGTGCCGCCGCGGCCCCGCTCCGGGCTCAGCGCCGCCTCGGTGCCGAAGATCCTGCTCTCCCTCGGCGCCGCCTGCGTGCTGGTCGCCGCGCTGGTCTTCCTGGCCGTGACCTGGTCGCTGATGAGCATCGGCGCGCGCACCGCGACCCTGGTCGTGCTCACGCTCGTCTGCGCCGCGCTGTCCGGCTTCCTGGCCCGCCGCGACCTGCGCGGCGGCGCGGAAGCTCTGTCCCTGGTCGCCTGGGGGCTGCTCTGCCTCGACCTGTACGGCGCGCGCGACGCCGGCTGGTTCGGCGACGTCGGGGACCCGACGTTCTTCCTGGTGCTCGGCGTGGTCCTCGCCGGCACCGGCATGGCCGCCGGGGTGCTGGTGCGGCGCACGCCGGTCGGCGCCCTCACCGGCGCCGAGCTGGTGGCCGGGCTCGGCACCGCCGCGGCCTGCATCGGGGTGGCCACCCAGCCGTCCCTGGCCGACCCGGCCGCGCTGGTGCTGGCGACCCTGCTCGGGGCCGCGGTGGTGGCGGTGGCGGAGCGGTTCGCCCTGCGGATGACGGTGTGGACAGCCGGCCTCGTCACGCTCGCCTCGTGGGCGGGGCTGGTGGGCTCCGGCGCCGACGCCGCGTCGGGCCACCTCAGCATGGCCGAGCTCTGGATCGACCTGGTGGCCTGGCCGCTGCTGGCGGCAGCGGCGCTGGCCGCCGCGGTGGCCGCCGTACGCCGTCTGCCGCGGGCCGCCCGGGACGCGGCCGCCGCCGTCGGCTTCGGCCTGCTCTGCCTGGTCGCGGCCGCGCCCGCCCTCGACGAGAGCCCCACCACGCTGCTGCTGGCCACCCTCGGGGTCCTCGTGGCCGCCGCGGTGGTGGGCTGGGCGGCACCGCCCTGCTGGCGGCCGACCGCCTTCCTGGCCCAGGGGGTGGCCGGGCTGGTCGCCGCCGGCTTCGCGCTGGGCTCGGTGGTCGCTGCGCTCACGAACCTGGTCGCCGCGGCCACGCCCGGCTGGTCCTCGACCGCCGGAGCGCCGCTGCGGCTGCAGGACTTCGGCGACCAGGCCGCTCCGCTGCTGCTCCCGGTCACGCTCGCGGTGCTGCTCGGCACCGTCGCGGTGGTGCTGAGGGCGTTGCCCGAGCAGCTGCCGATCGGGCGGCACCTGGACCCGCGGGCCGTCGCGGCGGTGCTGGTGGCCGGCTCGGTCACCGTGCTGGGTCTCTACGCGGTCCCGGTGTGGACGGTGGTCGCGACCCTGCTGCTGGTCGCCGCGGTCTTCCTGGCGTGGTGGTGGCTCGTCGACGGCAGCCTGGTCACGCTGGTGCCCGCGGCGTTGTTCGTGGCGGGCGGGGTCGCCGTCTCGTTCGCCAACCCCTCCCTCACCGCGGCGGCGCTGCTGGTCACGCTGGTCCTCGCAGCGGTCGTGCACCTGCGCGCCGCCGGCACCGAGACCGCCGCGGTGGCGGGCGCCACGCTGGTGGCGGCGCTGGCCGGCAGCGGCTGGACCTGGGCGCACCTGGGCGGCCTCGACCCCGCCTGGGGCGCTCTGCTGACCCTCGTCGTGGTGGCCGCCGTGGTGCTGCCGGTGCACACGCTGCCCGCCGGCCTGTGGGTCTGCGGGGACAGCCTGGTCGCCCGCGCCGGCGTCGAGGTGGGGGCCGCCGTGGCCGCGCTGCCGCTGGCCACCGCCGGGATCCTGCTGGCGCCCGGCAGCCAGACGCTGACCTGGACCGCGGTGTACCTGACGGTGGTCGGCGCGACGGTGACGGCCCTCGGCCTGCTCCGGGCCGACCGCCGGTGGCTGCTCCCGGTCGGGGGGCTGCTGCTGGCCGCGGCCAGCTGGGTGCGGCTGTTCGAGATCGGGGTGGAGGAGCCGGAGCCCTACACGTTGCCCTCCGCGGTGGTGCTCGCCGTCGTCGGGCTGCTACACCTGCGCCGCAACCCGGGCGGCTCCACCGCGACGGCGCTGTCCCCGGCGCTGGGGCTGGCGCTGGTGCCGAGCCTGCTGTGGGCGCTCAGCGAGCCGGCCGGGATCCGGGCGCTGCTGCTCGGGCTGGCCTGCTTCGGCCTCGTGCTCGTGGGGGTCCGGCTGCGCTGGGCGGCGCCGCTGGCCTGGGGCGCGGCGGTCGGGGCGGTGCTGGTGCTCTGGCTCTCCGCGCCGTACGTCGAGGCGGCGGTGCCCCGCTGGGTGCTGATCGGGATCGCCGGCGCGGTCCTGATCCTGATGGGGGTCACCTGGGAACGGCGGCTGCGGGAGGCCCGCCACCTCGCGGGGTACCTCCACGGGCTGCGCTGAGCGCAGTGGAGCGGCCTGCGGCGTACCCCCTCGTCCCCGGAGAAGCCACCCGGACCGGGACCATCGGGGCAGGAACGACGAATGCCCCAGCACCATCTCAGGTGCTGGGGCACGATAAAGCTCCCGTCACGAGGACGGGGTGTCGCCGATCAGTCCGGTTCGTCGCCACGCCGCTGCTCGGGGACCATGCCCGTCAGCAGCTCGCGCACCTCGGACTCACGGTAACGGCGATGTCCGCCCAACGTCCTGATCGAGCTCAGCTTGCCGGCCTTCGCCCACCGGGTGACCGTCTTCGGGTCGACCCGGAACATGGCGGCGACCTCGGCAGGCGTGAGCAACGGCTCGGACTCCGGTGGCCGCGTATTCATCGGGCCTCCCTCACTCTGTGTCCCTACCCGACGGGGGCGCGAGGGCCCAGCCGTCACCGGCCGGTCCACGCTTCCCCCAATCCCCAGTGTTGCACCGAAGCGTAGGTCGACGGGGGAAATTTGGACAATGGTTCGAACGAGTCACCAACCGACCGCTTTCCGGTCCCCCTCCGGAGGTCGTGTGAGTGTCGTGTGACCCTGGTCGCACACGGCTCTCCGGTTTCGTAGTCTGGGGTCGAGCAGCCGCACCACCCCCGCGGCCGTTCCTCACCAGCCCGCACCACCCCCGCGGGCGCGACACGAAAGGTCACCGCCGTGCCTGACAACGCCGTCGGCGCCGTGACTGACTCCCCGGGCGTCTTCGCCCAGGCGTCAGGCCACGAGCAGGTCGTCTTCTGCCGGGACGAGCCCTCGGGGCTCTCCGCGATCATCGCGATCCACTCCACCGCGCTCGGTCCCGCCCTCGGCGGCACCCGCTTCTACCCCTACGCCACCGAGCAGGACGCGCTCGCCGACGTGCTCGCGCTCTCCCGCGGGATGTCCTACAAGGCGGCGCTGGCTGGACTAGACCTCGGTGGCGGCAAGGCGGTGATCATCGGCGACCCGGCACAGGTCAAGACCGAGGCGTTGCTGCGGGCCTACGGTCGCTTCGTGCAGTCCCTCGGCGGCCGCTACCTGACCGCCTGCGACGTCGGCACCTACTCCGAGGACATGGACCAGATCGCCCGGGAGTGCTCCTTCGTCACCGGGCGGACCGTCGCGCACGGCGGCGCCGGCGACTCCTCGGTGCTGACGGCGTACGGCGTCTTCCAGGGGATGCGCGCCGCGGCCGAGGCGACCTGGGGCGCGCCCACCCTGCACGGGCGCACCGTCGGGGTGGCCGGGGTCGGCAAGGTCGGCCGGCACCTGGTCGGCCACCTGGTCGAGGACGGCGCCTCGGTGGTGGTCACCGACGTCTCCGAGGAGGCGGTGGCGCGGATCCGGACCACCTACCCCGAGGTCCGGGCGGTTCCCGACACCGCCGCGCTGGTCCGCTCCGAGCTCGACGTCTACGCCCCGTGCGCGCTCGGCGGCGCGCTCTCCGACGAGGTCGTCGACGTGCTCAGTGCCCGGGTGGTCTGCGGGGCCGCGAACAACCAGCTCGCCCACGAGGGCATCGAGAAGCAGCTCGAGGATCGCGGGGTCCTCTACGCCCCCGACTACATGGTCAACGCCGGCGGCCTGATCCAGGTCGCCGACGAGCTCGAGGGGTTCTCCTTCGACCGGGCCAAGGCCCGCGCCGAGAAGATCTACGACACCACCACGAAGGTGTTCGCGCTCGCCACGTCCGACGGGGTGCCGCCGGCGGTCGCCGCCGACCGGCTGGCGGAGCAGCGGATGCGCGAGATCAGCAGGCTCCGCGGGATCCACCTGCGCTAGCCCGTCGGGCGGGGGCGCCGTCCCGGACGGGAGGGCGCCCCGGCTCACCCGTCGGCGCCGTCAGGTTCGGCGGTGCGTGGGGTGCTGCGGAACAGGAGAACCGGGTCAGTCGCGCGCGGGGCGCGGCTGGCCGTAGTCGGACCACTCGTCGTCGTCCTCGACGGTCACACCGTCGGACGGACTGTCGTTCTCGCCGTGCAGCTCACGCGCCAACGCACTGAGGTCCGTCTCGTGAGAGCGGTACTTCAGGTCGCGGGCGACCTTGGTCTGCTTGGCTTTTGCACGGCCGCGCCCCATAGGGTCGACCCCCTCGGTCACTCGGCCGGAGTCACGTCGGCCCCAGCCTCGGCACTCAGTCTCAGGTGCCGCGGTCGGGGTGGAGCGTGCGTCCGGTCTCTGCTGTCAGATTCTCGTGGGGTCAACCGTACCTGTCGACCGGCGATTCCCCCACATCAGGGCCCGAACTTTCTCACCGGGTCGGGCGTCTTCCCCGCACGGCGTACGGCGGCCTGGGGCGGTGTCGACGCCGCGGGCGCTGTCGGAGCGGCTCCGGCTACCAGCCGGGGTGCTGGCCGGTGAGGGTGACCGAACCACCCGCGGCGCCGGCGGCGCGGGCCTCCCCGCACACCCACGCGTGCACCCCGTGGCCGGCGAGCAGGCTCACCGCGGTGTCGGCGTCCTCCGGGTCCACCAGCGCGACCATCCCGACGCCGCAGTTGAGGGTGCGCTCCAGGTCGGGCTGCGCGACCGCGCCGACCCGCCGGACCAGGTCGAAGACCGGCTGCGGGATCCAGGTGCCGCGGTCGATGTGCACCTCGACCTCGTCGGGCAGGACCCGCTCCAGGTTCGCGGCCAGGCCGCCGCCGGTGACGTGGGACATGGCGTGAGTGCGGGTACGGCGGGCCAGGTCCAGGCACGCCTTGGCGTAGATCCGGGTCGGCTCGAGCAGCTCCTCGCCGAGCGTGCGGCCGAGCTCGTCGACGTGCCGGTCCAGCGCCCAGCCGGCGCCCCCGTCGGAGCCGGCGCCGAGCAGGACGTGGCGCACCAGGGAGTAGCCGTTGGCGTGCAGCCCGCTCGCGGCCATCGCGACCACGAGGTCACCGGGCCGGACCCGGCCGGGACCGAGCAGGTGCGAGGCCTCGACGACCCCGGTGGTGGAGCCGGCGAGGTCGTACTCGTCGGGGCGCAGCAGCCCCGGGTGCTCGGCGGTCTCCCCGCCGACGAGGGCGCAGCCGGCCTGCACGCAGGCCTCGGCGACGCCCTGGACGATCGCGGCGATCCGCTCGGGCACCACCCGGCCGGTGGCGATGTAGTCGGTGAGGAACAGGGGCTCCGCGCCGCAGACGACCAGGTCGTCGACGAGCATCCCGACCAGGTCGAAGCCGATCGTGTGGTGCACGTCCATCGCCTGCGCGATCGCCACCTTGGTGCCCACGCCGTCGGCGGAGGTGGCGAGCAGCGGGTGGTCGTAGGCCTTCAGCGCGGTCGCGTCGAAGAGCCCGGCGAAGCCGCCGATGCCGCCGACCATCTCCGGACGGCGGGCCTTGTCGATCCAGACCTTCATCAGCTCGACGGCCTTGTCGCCGGCGTCGATGGAGACCCCGGCGGCCTCGTAGGTGGCGCCGGCGCCGCCGGAGTCGGGCCGGGGCGTGCCGTCGGGCCTGGGGGCGTCGCTCATGGGGGTCCTCTCCTGCGGGGCCGGCGGCCCGGTCGGGGGTCGGTCGGTCACGGCCGTTCGAGGGCGTCGGAGGCTCCGCCGCCCTGGGCGAACGAGAGCCGCGGGTCCTCGCCGGCGTCGACCGAGGTCGGCCCGAGCTCGAGGAGGTTCTTGCCGAGGTGCTCGGCATCCGGCAGCGGCACCGGGTAGACGCCGTCGAAGCAGGCCCGGCAGAGGTTGTCGTTCGGCACCGTGGTGGCCTCGACGAGCTGCTCGAGGGAGATGTAGGCCAGCGAGTCGGCGTCGATGGAGCGGCAGATCTCGTCGCTGGTCAGGCCGTTGGCGATCAGCTCCGCGCGGGTGGCGAAGTCGATGCCGTAGAAGCACGGCCACTTCACCGGCGGGCTGGAGATCCGCACGTGCACCTCGCGGGCGCCGGCCTCGCGGAGCATCCGGACCAGGGCACGCTGGGTGTTGCCGCGGACGATGGAGTCGTCCACGACCACCAGCCGCTTGCCTTCGATGACGTCGCGCAGCGGGTTGAGCTTGAGCCGGATGCCGAGCTGCCGGATCGTCTGCGACGGCTGGATGAACGTGCGGCCGACGTAGGAGTTCTTCACCAGCCCGGTGCCGTAGGGGATGCCGCTCTCCTCGGCGTAGCCGATGGCGGCGGGCGTGCCGGACTCCGGGACGGGCATGACCAGGTCGGCGTCGGCGGGGTACTCGCGGGCGAGCCGGCGGCCGATCTCCACCCGGACGCTGTGCACCCGCTGGTCGTTCATCATCGTGTCCGGGCGGGCGAGGTAGACGAACTCGAAGAGGCAGTGCTTGGGCGCGGCCTCGGCGAAGCGGCGGCTGCGCAGGCCGTCCTCGTCGACGGCCACCATCTCGCCCGGCTCGACCTCGCGGATGAACGAGGCGCCGACGATGTCCAGGGCCGCGGTCTCGGAGGCCACCACCCAGCCGCGCTCCAGCCGGCCCAGCACCAGCGGGCGGATGCCCTGCGGGTCGCGGGCGGCGTACAGCGTGTGCTCGTCCATCCAGACGAACGAGAAGGCGCCCCGGATGGTGGGCAGCAGCTCGGCGGCGTTCTCCTCCAGGCTCTTGTCCGGGTGGTGCGCGAGCAGCGCGGTGACCAGGCTGGTGTCGTTGGTGGAGACCGGCACGTTGCGCTGCACGTCGAGCTCGCCCTGGGTGGTGCCGAGTGCGTCGACGCGGGCGGCGAGGTCGCGGGTGTTGGTCAGGTTGCCGTTGTGCGCGAGCGCGATCGAGCCGGTCTCGGTGGGCCGGAACGTCGGCTGCGCGTTGTGCCAGGTGCTCGCGCCGGTGGTGGAGTAGCGCGCGTGGCCGACCGCGACATGGCCCTGCAGCGAGGCGAGGGTCGCCTCGTCGAAGACCTGCGAGACCAGGCCCATGTCCTTGTAGACCAGGATCTGGCGGCCGTTGCTGACCGCGATCCCGGCGGACTCCTGGCCGCGGTGCTGCAGGGCGTAGAGGCCGTAGTAGGTGAGCTTGGCGACCTCCTCGCCAGGAGCCCACACGCCGAACACTCCGCAGGCGTCCTGCGGGCTACGGTCGTGAGGATCGAGATCGTGGGTCAGTCGGCCGTCACCGGGACGCGTTGCACGAGGCACCTCACGAGTGTAAGGGGTCGCCGGCCCCTCCTCCGACGGGTGGCCCGCCGGTGTCACCGGCGACGCGGTGAATCCAGCAACCCCCGGGCCGCCCCCGGGTCGGCGAGCACGTGAACGTCGGGGTGGCACTGCAGCACGGAGGCGGGGCAGTCGGGGTTGACCGGACCGGTGAGGGCGGCGGCGAGCGCGTCGGCCTTGCGCTCCCCGAGGGCGAGGAGGACCAGCCGCTCGGCGCGCAGGATGGTGCCGAGCCCCTGGGTCAGCACCCGGCGGGGCACGTCCTCGGGCCGGTCGAAGAAGCGTGCGTTGTCGGCGCGGGTGCGTTCGGTGAGCTCCACGACGCGGGTGAGCGAGTCCAGCGGTGAGCCGGGCTCATTGAAACCGAGGTGGCCGTTGGAGCCGATGCCGAGCACTTGGACGCCGATCCGGGCCCGCCGGACCTCCTCCTCGAAGCGTCGGGCCTCGGCATCGAGGTCGTCGGCGTCCCCGTGGGGGCCGTGGACGTGCCCGTCCCCCAGGTCGGTCCGGCGCACCAGCTCGCGCCGGATGACGCACCGGTAGGCCTGGGGGTGGTCGGCGCCCAGGCCGACGTACTCGTCGAGGAGGTAGGCGTCGCAGCCGGCGAGGGAGAGCCCGCCGGCCGCGACCCGGCGCCCCAGCTCGGCGTAGGTGCCCAGCGGTGAGGAACCGGTCGCGACCCCGAGCGTGGTCGCCCCCGCGCGGACGGCCGACCCGATGAGGTCGGCCGCCGCGCGGGACACCGCGTCAGCGTCGGGCAGCACCCTCAGCACGCGCGGTTCACTTCACTGTCGTGCACGGCTCAGCGGCTCCGCTGGGCCAGCGGGACCACGGCCGCCGAGGAGGCGCTGCCCTTGACGTCGGAGTCGAACGCCATGAGCACCCGCCAGCCGGGGTTGCCCGAGGTCGGGATGCGGACCTTGGTCGTGCCCGGCTCCACCTCCACCACTCGTCGACCCACGACCTCGTCGCCGTACATCGCGAACAGGTACGCCGTGCCGGGACCGCGTGCCTTCACGACCGCGCGCACCGCGCCGTCGCGGAGTGCCACCCGGACGATCTCGGCGCTCACCCGCTGGGGGGTCTGCGGCAGACCGGACAGGGCCACGTGCGTGCGCACCGCCTGCGCGATCGAGGGCGGCGACTCCAGGCTGCTCAGAGCCGGGAACTCGAGCCGGGGCTCGCTGGTCGCCACCGCCGGCGGCGCGTCACCCTCGAGCACCACGCGACCCCAGCGGTACGGGTCCCCCTGGACCCCGCCGAAGGTCGACCATCCCAGCCGGGTCTGGCCGGTCTTGTCCTTGGTGTCCGAGTCGTAGACGAAGGCGTTGAAACCCATCTTGTCGGGATCGACCGTCGCCGGCAGGACGCTGAAGGGAATCTTCGCCTCGATGACGTAGCCGGTGTAGGGCTCCTTGAGCGTCGAGACGGCCTCGAAACCCGGGGCAGTGTCGCCGGAGGCCCGAGCCGGGGTACCCCCGCCGCCGACCTGCTTGAACGTGCCGATCGGGCCCTGCTTGTTGTCGGCGTCCCGCGAGGCGCACGCCACTCCCTCGGTGGTGGTGGGGAGGACGGCGGCCTTGAAGGTCGTCGAGGTGTTCTCCGAGGTGCCCGTCGGGTCGACGGCCAGCTCCAGGGAGTCCACGCGCCAGTGGCGCTTGCAGTCGCTGGCGGCCAGCACGGTGCCGAGGGCGTCGTCGGTGACGTCGACGGCCACGTAGAGGGCGTCTCCGGACCGGGTGATCCATCCGGTCGCCGAGCAGTCGGCGGCATCGGTGCAGGCCGTGCCCTCCCAGCGTCGACCCAGGTCGATCTCGGCGGCGTACTCGCCGTCCTCGATCACCCCGTCCATCGTCGGCGCCGCGGTGTCACCAACCGTGGCGGTGGGGACGAGCTCGAGGGCAGCGGCGGACTTCGCCGTGCCGGACGCGCTCGTGGTGAGCACCGTGTAGTTGTAGTCGCCGTTGGTGCCGCCCTGGTTGGCGGTGGGAAGCGACGCGTCGTCGTTGGTCACCTCGACGTCGACGCGCTCGGTGTCACCGGGTGCCAGGCCCGTGAAGGCCTGCGGTCCCGCGGAGCTGAAGCCGGCGGGCAGGTCGAGGTCGACCTCGCCCGAGGCGGGGGTGTCGCCGCGGTTGGTCACGTCCACACCGACGGTGCGGGTGCCGCCCGAGGGCAGCGTGAGCACGGGCTTGACGATGCCCTGCAGCTGCTCCACGCCGACGCGCTCGGTCCAGGCGTCGAACTGGCTCACCTGCGGCAGAGCCTCCTGCCGACCCTCGACGACGGGGACGACCTCGAGCTGCTGGTCACCGAAGCCGGTGCCCTCGCGGGAGTCGACGTCGATGCCGACCAGGTAGCGGTCGACGTCCGTGCCCGTGGGCACGTCGACGGTGAACGACCGGGTCACCGACTTGCCTGCGGCGATCCGGCCGACCTTCGCGACGGGTGAGCCGCTCCAGCCCGCGGGCAGGTCGAGAGCGACGCGGGTGCGGCGCAGGTCGGTGCCGGCGGGAGCGGTCAGCACCACGTCGACGGTGGTCGACCCGCCGGGAACGACCCGGAAGGTGTCGGTGGAGACGTCCAGGCCGGTGCCCAGCGGCAGCCCACCCGTGCTCGGGAGGACGGCACCCTCGAGGATCGTCGAGGAAGCGGCCCCGTCGGCGGTCAGGTCGCCGCGCACGAAGGGCACGCGGGAGTCGATCTGGCGCATGTAGTCGCAGCCGATCGCCTTGGGGTCGGAGCTGACGTCGGGGAAGCCCGCCCAACCCTGCGAGGCGTAGTTGCGCTGCGCCTCACGCTCGAGCTGGGCAAAGCTCTTCCCGCTGCGGGACTCGCGGCCCGACCACACACCGTAGATGTCCTCGGTGGGCTCGGCCGGGGTGTAGCTGGTGGGGCAGTTCGGACCGGCGGAGCCGGCGGTCCCCGTCACCGCGGTGGTCAGGAGCTTCTTGGCGGCCCAGGGCTGCAGGCCCTCGCGGGTGATCTGGTGGGGGTACCGCTTCGGGTCGGCGGCGGCCTCGTAGGCCTCGATCGCCAGCAGCGCCGCCTCCTGGTGACCGCCGTGGTTGCCGGGGCTCGGAGCGGGGTTCATCGTCATGACGATCTCGGGGCGGGTCTGGCGCACCACGCGCACCAGCCGGCCGAGGGTCTCGCGGGCGTTCCACGCCTCCTGGTGCAGCGGGGCGCTGACGGAGTAGTAGAAGTCGACCTTGTCGAGGTTGTAGACGTCAGTGACGCCGAGGGTGCCGACCGCCTTGCGCTCCTCGCGCTCGCGGATGAGGCCCAGGGCCGGGCCCTCCTCCGGCCCGATCGCGTTGCCGCCGCCCTCGCCGCGGGTCACGGTGACGACCCCGGTGCGGGCGCCGAAGCGCTCCTTCCACTCCCCGAACATCGACAGGCGCGAGGCCTCGTCGTCGGGGTGGGCGCCGACGTAGAGCACGTCGAGGTCCGCCTTGGACGCCGGTCCGCGGACCGTGGCGCCGGCCGGGGTGTCGCCGGAGGCCGCCGGCAGGGGGCCGATCAGTCCCAGTGCGAGCAGGGTCGCCGTTCCGGTGAGCGCCAGCGTGCGGCGGGCGCCCGGGGTGGGCGTGCGCGACGCCTCACCCGAGGGGTGATGTCTGGACATCAGTGCTCCTTCGTGTCAGGGCAGGCGGTGAAATCTGGGGGGTGGTGCGGGCGTGGTGCGGGTTGAGGCGTGGGCGTCGCGTGCGTTCAGCCCTTGGTGGCGCCGTCGACCATGCCGCGGATGAAGTGCCGCTGCGCGAACAGGTAGAAGACGACGACGGGGAAGGCGACCATCACGGCGCCCGCCGCCAGCAGCGAGGTGCCGGCGGTGTACTGGCCCTGGAAGAGGGCCAGGCCGAGGGGTGCGGTGAGCAGGTCACCGCTGGGGATGACGACCAGAGGGAGCAGGAACTCGTTCCAGGTCCACATGAAGAACAGCACCATCATGGTCGTGACGGCCGGGCGACCCATGGGAAGCAGGATCGACCAGAAGATGCGCAGGTGGCCCGCGCCGTCGAGGCGGGCGGCCTCCACGACCTCGCGGGAGGTGCTGCGGAAGTAGGCGCGCATCCAGAAGGTGCCGAAGGCCAGCGACTGCGCGATCTGGGGCAGCACCAGCGCGGTGTAGGTGTCGAGCAGGCCGACGCTGCGCAGCTGGAAGTAGAGCGGGATGACGACAGCTTCGCTGGGCACCATGAGGCCCAGCAGCAACAGGTAGAACAGCGCCGTCGACCCGCGGAAGCGCATGGTGCCGAAGGCGTATCCGGCCAACGACGACAGCAGCGTCGCGCCGACGACCACGCAGGCGGTCACGATGACGCTGGTGCGCAGGTAGCTGCCGAACTCCCCCTGGTCCCAGGCCTCGGCGAAGTTGCCGAGGTCGACGCCGGAGGCGGCTCCGATGGCATCGGGCTGGACGGCCTTCACCAGGATCAGCCCGATCGGGTAGAGCGCCAGCATCGCGGCCAGCACGAGCACGACGTACGTCGTGGTGCGCTCGGCCCTCGAGGTTCTCACGCGGCCTCCCTGTCGTCGGCGATGCGGTTGACCAGCCAGGTGGCGGCCAGGATCACCACGGTGAGGACGAGCGCCACCGTGATGCCGGTGCCGACGTCGCCCTCCTGGATGGCGCGGTCGTAGACCTCGTAGGACGGCACCCGCGAGGCGTTGCCCGGCCCGCCGCCGGTCATCACGTAGACGAGGTCGAAGGTCCGCAGCGCGGCCACCATCGTCAAGGTGAGTGCCACAGCGAGCTCGCCGCGCAGGCTGGGCAGGCTGATGAAGCGCAGCTCGGCCCAGAAGCCGGCGCCGTCGAGCCGGGACGACTCGTAGAGCTCGCGTCCGACCTTGGACAGACCCGCGAGGAACAGCACGGTGCACAGACCGGTGCCGACCCAGGTGCCGACGAGTCCGATGGCCACCAGCACCCAGTCGCGGTCGCCGAGCCAGCCGCGGGCGAACCCGTCCAGGCCGACGAGGCGCAGTGCGTCGTTGAGCGGACCGGTGGGGGCGTAGATCTGGCGCCAGACGACCGCGACGACGGTGAGCGCGACGACCTGGGGAAGGAAGAGCACGGTGCGGAAGAAGCCGGCGCCGCGGACCCGGGTGCGGGTCATGAGCGCCGCGAGGAGCATCCCGAAGGTCACCGGGAGCAGGCTGAAGAAGACGACGAGCACGAGGGCGTGCCCGAACGGCGCTCGCAGCTCGGGGTCGGTGAAGACCGCGACGTAGTTGTCCAGGCCGACCCAGGTCCCCAGGCCCAGCCCGTCCCACTCGTAGAAGGAGAGCTGGACGGCGTACACCAGGGGGGCGAGGAGGAAGAGGGCGAAGACCACCAGCGCCGGGGCGACGTACGCGTAGGCGATCAGGCCCGGTTCGCCCGGTGCGCCCCCCGTGCGACGGCCAGGGCGGCGCGGCGCGGCGGGGGGCTCCCCGGACGCACCGGCCTGCCGGCGGTCCGTCCGGGGAGGTATCGAGGCGTCCGCGGCTGCGGACGACGCGTGGCTGGTCACGGGCGGGCGGTCACTCGCCGGAGACGAAGGAGGAGTACTCGTCCTCCAGGGTGCCGAGGAACTCCTCCGTGCTCACCTGACCGGCGCCCAGCTCCTGCACCTGCGCGGTGATCAGGTCGTAGAAGTCCGGGGTGGCGTAGTCGAGGTAGGGCACGAGCGCGTCGTCCTCGCCGGCGGTGGTCCAGGCGTCGAGCACCTCGGCGGCCAGACCCTCGGCCTGGTCGGGCGAGCCGCCCACGACCGGCAGGTTGCCGGCGTCCTGGATCATCTGCATGGCCTCGTCGCTGGTGATGAAGTCGATGTAGGCCGCGGCCACGTCGGCGTCGTCGGAGGCCTCGGTGATCGAGAAGGGCAGCCCGGTGCCCCCGGTGACCGCCAACTCGCCCGTCTCGCCGACCGGCGGGAGGAAGAAGCCCACGTCCTCGCCCATCGCGTCCTCGAGGTCGGCCTGGAGCCAGGTGCCGGCGACGAGGAAGAGCCCGTTGCCCTGGGCGAAGTCCTGCCACGCCGGGTCATAGCCGACGGCGTTGAACTCGGGGGTGAAGTAGCCGGCGTCGACCCACTTGCTGAAGGTGTCCGCGGCCTGGGTGTTCTCGTCGGTGGTCCACGACGCGCCCTCCCGGCCGAAGCCGAGGTTGCGGATGTCGTCGCGCGGGACGAACTGGTTCTGCACGAAGCCGTAGTCGTGGATGCCGGGCCAGCCGTCGAGGTTGCCGAACTGGATCGGGAGCTCACCGGCGTCCTTGGCGGCGGCGAGCGCCGCCTCGAAGTCGGCGGTGGTCTTGGGCACCTCGAGGCCGAGGTCGGCCAGCATGGACTTGTTGTAGAACACCCCGACGAGCTCGCCGACCTGGGCCAGGCCGTAGAGGCTGCCCTCGCCGAAGGTGGCGCCGTCGTCGCTGTAGGTGGCCAGCGATCGCACCGACTCGGGGAACCGCTCGGTCCAGCCGTAGGTCTCGGCGTAGCCGTCGAGCGACTGCAGGAGACCGTTCTTCACGAAGGCGCCCATGTCGGTGCGGCCGTTGTTGGCCTGCACGACGTCGGGGGCGTCGTCGGAGGTGATGGCGTTGCGCAGCGTGCGCTGCAGGTCGGTGAAGGATCTCTTGGTGCGGTCGATGGTGACGTTGGGGTACTTCTCCTGGAACGCCTTGTTCAGGGCCGCGATCTGCTCGGCCTGCCCGCCGCGCACCTCCTGGTCCCAGACGGTGAGGGTCACGTCGCCGACCTTGCTGATGTCGGTGGTGACGTCCTCGGACTGCGTCTCGGTGCCGCTGCCGCCCTCCTCTCCGGGGGCGCACGCGACGGTGGTCGCGAGCAGGGCGGCGGCGGCCAGGCCGGCGCCGAGGGTACGAGCCGGACGGATGCGGGTCATCGCTTCTCCTGAGGGGTGGTGACGGGTGGGACGTGTCGGGCGAGGGAGCCGTGCCCCGGACGGGGCCCGTGGCGCGGGTGGTCGTGGGTGCCGCTCTCGAAGCCGATGGTGGGGACGGCCCGCGCGAACATGCGGTGCTCCACCTCGGCGAGGACGTCGTCGAGGAAGGCGTAGTCGCGGGTGAGGCGACTGCCGGGGTCGAGGTCGGACCACCAGTCGCAGACGTCGGCCCACCCCGGGGACGCGAGGGCGCCGCCGACGTCGCGCACCGACAGCGCCGCGGCGAGGTTGGCGAAGCGGATCCGCTGGGCGAGCCCCCATCCGCGCAGGGTGCCGGCCATGAGCGCGGCCAGGAAGACATCGCCGGCGCCGGTCGGGTCGATCGCGGGCACCCGCAGCCCGGGCACCCACACGGTCTCCCCGGTGGCCTCGTCGGCGGCGTAGGCGCCGCCGCTGCCGGCGGTGACCACCGCGAGCGGGACCCAGTCGCGGATCACCTCGAGGGCGGCCCCGGGGTGGTCCTTGCCGGTGTAGGCCATCGCCTCGGCGGCGTTGGGGACGAAGGCGTGGCACCCCTCGAGTCGCTCGCGGAGTCCCGCGGCGTCCCAGACCCCGGTGTCGTCCCAGCCGACGTCGGCGAAGATGAGGCTGCCGCGACCGACCGCTTCGTCGATCCAGGGAGCGCGGGAGGTGCCGACGTCGGCGAAGCAGAGCTGGGCGTCGGGCAGCCGCCCGAAGAGCAGGTCTGGGTCGATGGGCGGCGGGTGGGCGTGGGTGATCATGGCGCGGTCGTCGTCGTAGGCCAGGGACACCGTCACCGGTGAGTGCCAGCCCTCGAGACGGCGCGAGGCCGACAGGTCGACGCCCTCGTCCTCCTCGAGCGTCGACCAGCAGAAGTCGCCGTACACGTCGGAGCCGAAGGCCGCCACCAGCCCGGTGGCGACGCCGAGGCGGCTGGCCGCGACCGCGAGAGTCGCGGCGCCGCCGGGGCTGGAGCCCATGCCGTCGGCCATGATCTCGCGTCCGCCGACCGGGGCAGCGCGCAGCCCGGTGAGGATCAGGTCGAGGAACACCGTGCCGGTGACGACGAGGTCCAAGGGTCGTGCCGGGGCGTCGCTGGGGTCGGACATGGGCGCACCTCCTGCGCGGCAGTGTTGCCCATGTGATCATTTATGCGCAAGCACTTGGGACGACAAACCTAGATCGTGACCTCTGCGACCCCATCCGCCCCATCTGCGGACCATGTCCCCGTCGAACGGAGGGCTTGGCTGCTCACTTCTGCGCGGTTCTGCCTGCTATCTTTTGCGCATGCTCGCCCGGCGCCGCCACGACCACATCCTGGAGGTGTTGCGCACGGGTGGGCCGACCGAGGTCAGCGCCCTCTCGCGCGAGCTGGGCGTCAGCGGCGCGACGGTCCGGCGCGACCTGTCCTTCCTGGAGTCCGAGGGCATGCTCCAGCGGGTGCACGGCGGAGCCGCCCCCCTGGGCACCTCGGAGCCGCCCTACGAGATCGTCGCGGTCGACCACCACGACGCCAAGCAACAGGTGGGTGACCTGGCCGCCGGCCTGGTCCGCGACGGCGACGTGCTGCTGGTCGACATCGGCACCACCACCAGCCACCTGGCCCGCGCGCTGCGCGGCCGCGACGTCACCGTCATCACCTCCAGTCTCCCGGTCTACGAGGAGCTGGCCGACGACGAGTCCGTCGAGCTGATCCTGCTGGGCGGCGTGGTGCGCCGCAACTACCGCTCCCTGGTCGGATTCCTCACCGAGCAGGCGATCCGCCAGGTCCACGCAGACGTCCTGTTCCTCAGCACCAGCGGCGTACGCCGCGACGGCAGCGTCCTGGACACCACCACCGTCGAGGTCCCGGTCAAGCGCGCCATGCTCGAGGTCGCTGAGCGCACCGTGCTGCTGGCCGACGCCGACAAGTTCCCCGGCAAGGGCATCGCCCGGGTGTGCGGCCCCGGAGACCTGGCCGCCGTCGTCACCGAGCCCGGGGCGGACGCCGCGACGCTGGACTGCCTGCGCGAGCACGGAGTCGAGATCATCACCAGCCTGGAGGCACCGGCATGAGACTGACCATCCTCGGCGGCGGCGGGTTCCGCGTCCCCCTGGTCCACCGAGCACTGCTGGCCGACGAGGGCCCCGGCCGCGTCACCGACCTGGTGCTGCACGACCTCGACGCGGGGCGGCTGCGGACCATCGGCCGCGTCCTGGAGGACGCCACCCGCACCCACGGCGGCGCCGGGCCCCGCGTGCACCTCGAGACCGACCTCGAGACCGCCCTGGCCGGCGCGGACTTCGTCTTCTCCGCGATCCGCGTCGGCGGCCTGGCCGGGCGGGTGTGCGACGAGCGTTCGGCTCTCGACCTCGGGGTCCTGGGCCAGGAGACCACCGGTGCCGGCGGGGTCTGCTACGGCCTGCGCACGGTCCCGGTGGCGATGCAGATCGCCGAGACTGTCCGCCGGGTGGCCCCCGAGGCCTACGTCATCAACTTCACCAACCCCGCCGGGATGGTCACCGAGGCCATGTCGCGGATCCTCGGCGACCGGGTCGTCGGGATCTGCGACTCCCCCGTCGGGATGTTCAAGCGCGTCGCCCGCGCGCTGGGCGTCTCCCCCGACGAGGCGGTCTTCGACTACGCAGGACTCAACCACCTGGGGTGGCTGCGCCGGGTGACGGTCGCCGGCGAGGACCTGCTGCCCGGCCTGCTGGCCGACCCCGCCGCGCTGCTGCGCACCGAGGAAGGCCGGCTCTTCGGGCCGGACTGGCTGGCCACGCTCGGCGCCGTGCCCAACGAGTACCTCTGGTACTGGTACTACCGCTCCGACGCCGTGGCCGCCGAGCAGGCCGCGGGTCACACCCGCGGCGAGCTGCTTCTCGAGCAGCAGCAGGAGTTCTGGGCCGAGGGCCCGGGCGCACCGGGGGAGGCCTTCGCCGGCTGGGAGCAGGCCCGGCTGCAGCGGGAGGCGACGTACATGGCCGAGAGCCGCGAGGCCACCGGCGCCGGTGAGCGCGAGCAGGAGGACCTCGACGGCGGCGGCTACGACCGCGTGGCCCTGCAGCTCATGCGCGCCATCGCCCGCGACGAGGCCACCACCTTGATCCTCAACGTGCCCAACCGCGGGACCATCGCCGGGCTGGACACCGACGCGGTGGTGGAGGTGCCCTGCTCGGTCGACGCCCAGGGGTGGCGACCGCACGCGGTGGACCCGCTCGACCCGCACGCGTTCGGGCTGGTCTCCACGATGAAGGCGGTCGAGCGCACGACGGTCCAGGCGGCGCTGTCCGGCTCCTACGCCACCGCCACCAAGGCGCTCGCCCTGCACCCCCTCGTCGGGTCGGTCACCGTGGCGCGCGGCATCCTCGACAGCCAGCTCACCGCCCTGCCCGAGCTGCGCTCCGTCCTGCGCTGAGCTCGCGGGCCCGGCGCGACCGGAGCGCTCAGCGGCCCAGCGACTCGGCCAGGTTGTGCAGCAGCAGCGCCTCGGCGAGGCAGACCTTCTCGAACTCCGCGAGGTGCAGGCCCTCGTTGGCGCCGTGGGCGCGGGTGTCCGGGTCCTCCACCCCGGTGACCAGCACGGCGGCGTCGGGGAAGGCGACGTTGAAGGCGGCGATGAACGGGATCGACCCGCCGACCCCCATGTCGACCGGCTCGGTGCCGTCCCAGGCGTCCCGGAAGGCGGCGCGGGCCGCGTCGTACGCCGGCCCGGTCGCGTCGATCTGGGTCGGCTCACCGAACTCGCCCTCGGTGAAGGTCAGCTGCGCGCCCCAAGGCACGTGCTGCTCGAGGTGGTGCCGCAGCGCGGCCATCGCCCGCTTGGAGCTGTCGCCGGGCGCGAGGCGAACCGACAGCTTCGCGCGCACCGAGGGGATCAGGGTGTTGCTCGCGTCCGCGGTGCGGGTGGCGTCGAAGCCGATGGTGGTGATGGCCGGCTTGGTCCACAGCCGCTCGACCAGCGACCCGGAGCCGATGAGCTGCACGCCCTCGGCGATGCCGGACTCGGCGCGCACCCGCTCCTCGGGGTAGTCGACGTCGGCGGCCGGGCCGGAGTGGAGGCCCTCGACCGCGACGTTGCCCTCGTCGTCGTGCAGCGTCGCCAGCAGCCGCACCATCGTGGTCACGGCGTCCGGGACGACGCCGCCCCACATGCCCGAGTGGACCCCGTGCTGCAGGGTGCGCACCTCGACGAAGCAGTCGACGAGGCCGCGCAGGCTGGTGGTCAGGGCGGGCTCACCGATGTCCCAGTTGCCGCTGTCCGCGATCACGATCACGTCGGCCGCGAGCAGCTCGTGGTGCTCCTCGAGGAAGGCCTCGAGGGTCGGGGAGCCGACCTCCTCCTCGCCCTCGACGAGCACCGTGACGCCCACCGGCAGGTCGGCGCCGAAGGTCCGGACCGCGGCGAGGTGGGCGGCGATGCCGGCCTTGTCGTCGGCGGCACCGCGGCCGTAGAGCCGGTCGCCGCGCTCGGTCGGCTCGAACGGGTCGCTGTCCCAGTCGGCCACCTCGCCGGTGGGCTGGACGTCGTGGTGGGCGTAGAGCAGCACCGTCGGCGCACCCTCCGGCGCCGGCTTCCGGGCCAGCACCGCAGGGGCGCCGCCGGCGGCGGTGAGGATCCGGACGTCGTCGAAGCCCTCCGCGCGGAACAGCTCGGCGGTCGCCTCGGCGGAGCGGCGTACGTCGTCGGCGCGGGCCGGGTCCGCGCTCACCGACGGGATGCGCACCAGCGCCTCGAGGTCGGCACGGACGGACGGCATCACCTCGCGCACGGCGGCGCGGATCTGCTCAGGGGTCATCGACGGCGTGGGCATGGCCGCCACCCTAGTCCCAGACCGTCGTCGACCGACGGCCTGGGACCAGGGCCTCAGTGGCCCCCCGCCACTCGCGCCCCCCTGCTCGTGGAACCCGGTCCGCCCGGGTCAGGCGCCCTGCACGGCGACCACCGGCACGCCCGCGGGCAGCCCCGGCACGCACCCCGACGGCGTGTGGAACAGCCACAGCGAGATCGCCCGCAGGGTGGCCCAGTCCCGCTCGCGGGTCGCCAGCTTGAGCACGCCGGCGCCGTGGCCGGTGACCCGCATGGTGAGAGGTACGGCGCCGGGCAGCTCGACCGTCACCTCGCCGGACGGCAGCGAGGCCCCCGGCTCGAGCCGGACGGCGGCGCCGTTGACCGAGACGTCGACCAGCCGCGCCGGCAGCCCGGCCACCCGGCAGTCCACCGGCAGGGTGAACCGGTGCGCGGCCCGGCGGGAGGTGGCGTACTGCTCGGCCCGGATCCGCGCGGTGGCGTGCACCAGCACCGCCAGGGCCACCGTGAGCCAGAGCCCGGAGGAGACCGTGGAGGCGGCGTCGGTGTGCCACGGCACGAGACCGAGCAGGCCGAGGACGGCGTACCCCACCAGCGCCGCCAGCGCGACCAGCACGCTCGTGACCACCCCGGGCACCCGTCCCCGCAGCCGGGAGTCGGCCGCTCCCTTGGGGGTGACCGCGAACGACAGCGTGCGCCGGCTCAGCAGCCACCACAGGCAGGAGAGCCCGACCGGGATGCGCAGCACCCGCAGCGCGAAGGCGGTGCGCCAGCGGATCTGGTTGCGCATCAGCCGCTTGAACCCCCACATCCGGACGCCGAAGGCGACCACGAACACGCAGGCGAACAGCCACGGCGAGACGATCGAGGTCGGCACGCCGGTGAGCAGCAGCGCGACCGGGACGCCGAGGGAGAGCAGCGTGCCGAGCCCCTCGAGCCACCACAGCGTCCCGGAGAGGTACTCCAGCTGCGTGCGCCACGTCATCCACCGCTGCCGGCGCCACAGCCGCTCGCGGACCAGGACCTGCATCGCGCCCATCCCCCAGCGGCGGCGCTGCACGAGGTACTGCTCGGGGTGGCCGGGGCCAGGCCGACGGCGAGCGTCTGGTGGTGGTAGGCGGTGCGCCAGCCGAGCCGCTGCAGCTTCAGCGTGGTGTGCATGTCCTCGATCACGGTCTCCTGCGCGACCCCGCCCACCTCGCGCAGCGCCGCCACCCGCAGCACCGAGGTCGACCCGCACCAGAAGGTGCCGGCACCGGCGCGGGCGCGGGCCGCGAGCTGGACGTTGAAGAACTGGCCCTGCTCACCGGTGTAGCCGTCGTCGTCGAACGCGCCACCGTTGAAGTAGGTCTGCGGGCCCTGCACCAGCGCGATCCGGTCGTCCTCGAAGTAGCCGAGCATCGCGGTCAGGAAAGCCGGCAGCGGCACGTGGTCGCAGTCGAGCACCGCGACGAGGTCGATCGGCAGCCCGCCGGCCGCCTCCTCGGTGGCCATCAGGTCCAGCGCGTGGTTGAGGTTGCCGGCCTTCGCGTGCTGGTGCTCGCTGCGGGTCACGTAGCGGGCGCCGAGGTCGGCGCACAGGGCGGCGAGCCAGGGCCGGTCACCGTCGTCGAGCACCCAGGTCTCGTGGGCCGGCTGCAGCGCGCAGGCGGCGGCGATCGTCGGGCCGACCACCTCGGCGGGCTCGTTGTACGTCGGCACCAGCACCGCCACCCGCATCCCGTGCGGCGCCTGCCGGACCGGCCCGACCGCGGGCGCGTCGATGCTCCACGTGACCACCAGCTTGACGACCGCGCCGAGCAGCGGCAGCGCCTCGAAGCCGACCAGCAGCCAGGCGGCCTGCCGGCCCGGGCCCTCCGGCAGCGTCGCCGCCACCCGC
Organism: Nocardioides mesophilus; assembly: GCF_014395785.1. Taxonomy (GTDB): domain Bacteria; phylum Actinomycetota; class Actinomycetes; order Propionibacteriales; family Nocardioidaceae; genus Nocardioides_B; species Nocardioides_B mesophilus. The sequence goes on from NZ_CP060713.1 coordinate 1,558,420, forward strand.
CAGGTGAGGTAGGACAGCAGCGACAGCAGCGCGACCACGCCCCCGAACCGGGCCACGGCCCGGGACCGTGCGGACTCGCGGACCGGCGCGTCGAGCATGTGGGCCCAGGCGGCCAGCGGCAGGACGGCCGGCGCGCTCCCGGACCGCGGGCGCTTCCCGACCAGCGGCACGGACAGCAGCGGTCGACGGGCAGGGGCGCCGGTGGAGCGGGTCGGCTCCGGTGCGAGCAGTGTCATGGGTTCCGCCTGGGGCAGTGGTTCGGGCCTGCGCCCGGGGTGCCGGGCAGTGGAGGAACGGGGCACCGGCCCGCTCATGACGCCGTCGGACCGCCGGAACCGGACATCGGGGCCATAACCACCCGAACGCGGCGCGGCGCATCCCCCACCCTGACTAGACGCGCCGACCGAACGACGGACCCGACCGCCCCTCGTCGATCAGGCCAGCGGCAGCAGGGCGCCGAGGTCGGAGCGCTCGCCGGACGCCCGCAGCCGGCCGGCCCGGGTGGCCTCGTCCCAGTCGAGGTCCCCGACCGCGAGCTCGATCCAGGTGGCCGGGTCGGTCTCCACGACAGCGGGCGGGGTGCCGCGGGTGTGCCGGGTGCCCTCGAGGCACTGCGCCACGGCGTACGGCGGCACCCGCACCTCGACCGCGCCGCCGGGGGCCCGGCCGACCAGCAGCGCCAGCAGGTGCTTGGTGAGCAGCCGCAGGTCGGCCGCGTCGCGACCGCCGTCGCGGAAGCGGGCCAGCGCGGCGGCGACGAGCGCGGGGTCGGCGGGACGCAGGCGGATCGGCACCGCAGCAGTCTGCCCCACCGCGCCCCGACGGCCTCCTCACGGCCCGCCGACGGCCCGCCGACGGTCTGCGCGGTTAGGGTGATCCGTCGCTCGTCTGACGAAAGATCCCCATGCGCCGTGCCTCGATCCTCCTGCTGCTGGCCGCGGCCGTGGCCGGAGCACTGCTCGGGCCGTGGTCGGACCCGTCGGCCGACGCCACCGCCGAGGTGATGCCGGGCTCGTTCACCGGCTACGCCTTCGACGCCTGCCAGGCGCCCTCGCAGCAGCAGATGGACGTGTGGCGCCGGCACTCGCCCTACCGTGCGGTCGGCGTCTACGTCTCCGGGGCCAACCGCGCCTGCGCCGAGCAGCGGCACCTGGACCGGGCCTGGGTCGCCGAGCAGGACCGCTTGGGCTGGCTGCTGCTGCCGCTGCACGTGGGCCGGCAGGCCTCCTGCGCGGGCGTGGCGCGGTGGCGGCTGGTCAGCGCCGACCCGGCGGACGGCTACGCAGCGGCCGCCGACCAGGGCCGCGAGGAGGCCGACACCGCGGTGGCGGCCGCCCGCGACCTGGGCATCGCGACCGGGAGCACGCTCTGGTACGACCTCGAGGGGTTCGACACCCGCGGCCGCCAGTGCCGGGACTCGACGGTCGCGATGCTGGCAGGGTGGACCGGGCGGCTGCACGACCACGGCTTCCGCAGCGGGGTCTACTCCAGCGCTTCCAGCGGCATCGCGGTGCTCGAGCGGCGCCGCCGGGCGGGCGCCGGCGGCCTGCCGGACCGGGTCTGGGTCGCGGACTGGAACGGCCGCGAGGACGTGCACTCCCCGGTCCTGGCCGCCGACGCGTGGGCCGGTGACCGGGTGCACCAGTTCCGCGGCACCCACACCGAGTCCTACGGTGGCGTGCCGCTCGTCGTCGACAGCAACTTCCTCGTGACCGGCGGCGGCACCCGGGCCGGCCGGGCCGCGCCGGCGGCCGCGACGACCCCGCTGCTGAAGTTCGGCTCGGGCGGCCCTGCGGTCCGGCGGCTGCAGCGCGCGCTGAACGCGGCCGGCCCGGCGCGGCTCCGGGTCACCGGGACCTTCCTCGCGCCCACCCGGGACGCGGTCCGCGCCCTCCAGCGGCGGCGCGGCCTCCCGGCGACCGGGGTGGTGACCGGGCGGCTGTGGCGACAGCTGCAGGAAGATCGACGCTGAGCAGCCCCGCCGCAGCCGGCGTACAGGAAGATCCTCCGAACAACACCACTGTAATTCACAATCTTTCAGTGAAGTCCTGGGACCGGTGGTGATTCTGTGACTAGAGTGACTCGCGCTCACCCGACCCGTCCCTGGGAGTCACCATGCCACTGCGCCGAGCCGATCCGTCCGCCCCCCGCCTGCGCCGGAGGCTGGCGACCGCCGTGACCGCGGCCGTGGTCGCCACGTTGGGCGCCGGCCTGGCCGCTCCCGCACAGGCGGACAACGTCGCCACCCCCGGGAACTTCACCGGCTACGCCTTCGACCAGTGCGTGGCCCCCTCGCAGGCCGCGATGGACGCGTGGCTGCGCAGCTCCCCGTTCTGGGCGGTCGGCATCTACATCTCCGGGGACTCCCGGGGCTGCCCGAACCAGCCGAACCTGACGCCGACCTGGGTCTCCACCCAGCTCGCCAGCGGCTGGCGGCTGCTGGCGATCACGCTGGGCCCGCAGGCGTCCTGCACGACCCGGGAGCGCTACCTGCAGCAGGTGCGGATCAGCCCCGACCCGACCCGTCGCTACGCCAAGGCGCGCCGGCAGGGCCGCGACGAGGCCGACAAGACGGTCGCCCGGGCCGCGCAGCTGGGCCTCAGCGAGGGCAGCACGTTGTGGTACGACCTCGAGGCCTTCGACACCAGCGGGACGTCCTGCCGGGAGTCGGCGCTGAGCTTCCTGCACGCCTGGACCAACCGGTTGCACGGCGCCGGCTTCGTCTCCGGCGTCTACTCCAGCGCCGCCTCGGGCATCAAGATGCTCGACGACGTGCGGACCACCCGGCCCGGCGCCTACGTCATGCCGGACCAGATCTGGATCGCGGACTGGAACGGCCGCGCCGACGTCTCCTCGAGCTACATCAGCAGCACCGGCTGGATGCCGCACGCCCGGGTGCACCAGTACCGCGGCGGTCACAACGAGACCTACGGCGGCGTCACCATCAACATCGACAGCAACTTCGTCGACCTCGGCGCCGGCTCCACCGCACCCCGGGCCCGCGCCCAGTGCGGCGGCGTGAACGTCGACTTCGCTGCCTACGCCAAGGTCCGGACCGGCGCGAGCGGCCCGCTGGTGACCGCGGGCCAGTGCCTGCTGAGCAGCGGCGGCTGGTACACCGGCGAGCTGAGCGGCGTCTTCGACGCGACGCTGCGCTCCGCGGTCCGCGCCTACCGTGCCTCGGCCGGGCTCCCGGCCGGCGGCGCGATCAACGCCCGCACCTGGACCGCGCTGCTGGTCCGCGGCAGCGGCGACCCGCTGATGAAGTACGGCGCCGCCTCCCGCCCGGTGCGCCGGCTGCAGCGTGGGCTCAACGCCGCCGACGCGGCCGGCCTATCGGTGACCGGGGTCTTCGAGGGCTCCACCACCGCCGCGGTCCGCCGCTACCAGGCAGACCACGGGCTGCCGGTGACCGGCGTGGTCGACACCCGGCTGTGGAAGCTGCTGCGCAGCGGCACCCTCTGAGCCTTCACCCAGAGCGACGAGGCGCCCCGCGAGCAGCGGGGCGCCTCGTCGCGTCTCAGGACGGCGCGGCGCTCACTGCGTGTGTCCCGTTTCTCCGGCCGCTTGCTGCATGTGAACAGGCAGGTTGGCATCTTGCGCGGTGCCGCTGAGCGTGAGCTCTGGTCACGCTGCCCAACCTGCCTGTTCATCTGCCCAAGACCGGAACTGCCGCACTCCGCACGGTGACGCTGCGGCCGTCGCCAGACCCTGGGGCCCGTCTGCGGGAGTCAGGACAGGGCGGCGGGAAGGGTGGCCGCCCAGGCGGTCCGGAGCTCGCCGAGCGGGACCGAGAACTGGTCCTGGACGTCGAGCAGGGCGTCGTCGCCGGAGCCGTCGGTGACCCCGATCCGCAGGTGCGCGAAGCCGCGGGCGCTGCACATGTCGGTGAACCGGACCTCCTCCGAGCGCGGCACCGCGACGATCGCCCGGCCGGCCGACTCGCTGAACAGCGCGACGAACGGCTCGAGCTCGTCGGGCAGCCAGACCCGGGCGCCGACCCCGTTGCGCAGGCACGACTCCACCAGCGCCTGCGCCAGGCCACCGTCGGAGACGTCGTGCGCGGCGTCGATCAGCCCGTCGCGGGAGGCGTTGATGAGGATGTCGGCGAGCTCCTTCTCCGCGGCCAGGTCGACCGCCGGCGGCAGACCGCCAAGGTGGCCGTGCACCACGTGCGCCCACTCCGAGCCGGAGAGCTCCTCGCGCGTCGTGCCAAGCAGGTAGATCTGCTGGCCCTGCGCGGCGAACCCGGACGGCGTACGCCGGGTGACGTCGTCGATCACGCCGAGCACCGCCACCACCGGGGTCGGCAGGATCGCGGTCTCGCCGGTCTGGTTGTAGAGGCTGACGTTGCCGCCGGTGACCGGCACGCCCAGCGCCCGGCAGCCGTCGGCGAGGCCGCGGGTGGCCTCCGCGAACTGCCACATCACCGCCGGGTCCTCCGGCGAGCCGAAGTTGAGGCAGTCGCTCACCGCCAGCGGCCGGGCCCCGGTGGTGACGACGTTGCGGTAGGACTCGGCCAGCGCGAGCTGCGCACCGGTGTACGGGTCGAGCCGGGCGAAGCGGCCGTTGCAGTCGGTCGAGACCGCCACCCCGAGGTTGCTCTCCTCGTCGACCCGCACCATCCCGGAGTCCTCCGGCTGGGCGAGCACGGTGTTGCCCTGCACGTAGCGGTCGTACTGGTCGGTGATCCAGGACTTGTCGCAGAGGTTGGGGCTGGCGACCAGCCGCAGCAACGTGTCGCGCAGCTCCGCGCCGGTGCCCGGACGGGCCAGCGCCTCGGCGCCGTCGGCCTGCAGGGCGTCCTGGTCGGCGGGGCGGGCGAACGGCCGCTGGTACGTCGGGCCCTCGTGCGCGACCGAGCGGGGCGGCACGTCGACGACGCTCTCGCCGTGCCACTCGATGGTCAGCCGGCCGGACTCGTTGACCACGCCGACCACGGTCGCGTCGACGTCCCACTTGGCGCAGATCTCCAGGAACCGGTCGACGTGGGCCGGCGTCACCACGGCCATCATCCGCTCCTGCGACTCGCTCATCAGGATCTCCTCCGGCGCGAGCGAGGAGTCCCGGAGCGGCACCCGGTCCAGCCACACGTGCATGCCGCCGTCGCCGGCCGAGGCGAGCTCGGAGGTGGCGCAGGACAGCCCGGCGCCGCCGAGGTCCTGGATGCCGACGACGAGCTCCTCGGCGAAGATCTCCAGCGTGCACTCGATCAGCAGCTTCTCCATGAACGGGTCGCCGACCTGGACCGCGGGCCGCTTCGTCGGGCCGGTGGACTCGAAGGTCTCCGAGGCCAGCACCGAGACGCCGCCGATCCCGTCGCCACCGGTGCGGGCGCCGTAGAGGATCACCAGGTTGCCGTCGCCGGACGCCTTCGCGAGGTGGATCTGCTCATGGCGCATCACGCCGATGCAGAGCGCGTTGACCAGCGGGTTGCCGGCGTAGGAGGCGTCGAAGACCGCCTCGCCGCCGATGTTGGGCAGCCCGAGGCAGTTGCCGTAGCCGCCCACCCCGGCGACGATCCCCGGCAGCACCCGGTGGGTGTCGGGGTTGTCGAGCGGGCCGAAGCGCAGCGGGTCCATGACCGCGACCGGGCGGGCGCCCATCGCCAGGATGTCGCGGACGATGCCACCGACGCCGGTGGCCGCGCCCTGGTAGGGCTCGACGTACGAGGGGTGGTTGTGCGACTCGACCTTGAAGGTGACCGCGTAGCCGTCGCCGATGTCGACCACGCCGGCGTTCTCCCCGATGCCGACCATCAGGTGGCGGCGCATCTCCTCGGTCATGTCGCCGAACTGGCGCAGGTGCACCTTGGAGGACTTGTAGGAGCAGTGCTCGCTCCACATGACGGAGTACATCGCCAGCTCCGAGGAGGTCGGCCGGCGGCCCAGGATCTCCCGGATCTCGGCGTACTCGTCGGGCTTGAGGCCGAGGTCGGCCCAGGGCTGCTCGCGGTCGGGAGTGGTGGAGGCGACCTCGACGGTGTCGAGGTGCAGGCGCGTGTCGGTCACCGAGTCGGGCTCCGGGTCGGGGGAGGGCCGGGCTGTCGCCCGGGGCGGTGGGGCTCCGCGCGGCTCAATCTACTCGCCGGCGCCGGGCTGCCGACGGTTGCCTTCCACCGGCCGGGATGTGACCGTGGTAGCCACCGGGCCCGGGGCCCGGACGAGTTCCCGACGGGAAGGTCGCCTTCGATGACCGAGCTGGACCGCCGCACCCTGTTCAAGGCCGCCGCCGCGGCGGGCGTCGCCGTCCCCGGCGCAGCGCTGCTCGGCGCCGGCCCGGCCGCCGCGGCGCCCCGGGTCACCCAGGTGCTGGCCCGCGACCTCGAGGTCCCGTGGGGGCTGGCCTTCCTGCCCGGCGGCGACGCACTGGTCGGCGAGCGGATGTCCGGCGACGTGCACCGGGTGCTGCGCACCGGCGGCCGGCGCCGGGTCGGTCGGGTCGGCGGCGTCCGGGCGAACGCCGGCGAGGGCGGCCTGCTCGGCCTGGCCTGCTCCCCCACCTTCCATCGGGACCGCTGGGTCTACGCGTTCCTCTCCGCCGCCTCGGACAACCGGATCGTGCGGATGCGGTACGTCGACGGCGCGCTGCGCCACCGGGAGCCGGTCCTGGCCGGGATCCCGACGCGCAACTACCACAACGGCGGCCGGCTGCGGTTCGGTCCGGACGGCCTGCTCTACGCCTCGACCGGCGACGCCGGCGACCCGCAGCGGGCGGCGAGCACCGGCTCGCTGGCCGGCAAGGTCCTCCGGATGACTCCAGGCGGCGGCGTCCCGTCCGGGAACCCGTTCGGCAACCACGTCTGGTCCTTCAACCACCGCAACGTCGAGGGCCTCGCCTTCGACGGCCGCGGCCGGCTGTGGGCCACCGAGCTCGGCGAGAAGACCTACGACGAGCTGAACCGGATCCTGCCCGGGCGCGACTACGGCTGGTCCTACTCCGAGGGGCCGGACGGCCCCGGCGGCGCCAAGGACCCGTTCGTCACCTGGACGCCGACGTCGAGCTGCTCCCCGAGCGGCATCGCGGTGGTCCGCGGGCAGGCCTGGATCGGCGCGCTGGCGGGCCGGGCGCTGATGCGGGTCGACCTCGCCGGCGACGGCAGGCGCAGCAAGCACCGCTTCCTGCACGACCGGTTCGGCCGGATCCGCACCGTGGAGCGGGCCCCGGACGGGTCGCTGTGGATCACCACCAGCAACCGTGACGGCCGCGGCGACCCCGCCCGGCACGACGACAAGGTCATCCGGGTGCGGGTCTGAGGATGACGCTGCGGCTCCCGACGGTCCCGCCCGGCCGGCTCGTCGGGCTCGACGTCGCCCGCTGCCTGGCCCTGGTGGGGATGATCGCCACCCACACGCTGGTCAGCACCGCACCCGACGGCGGGGTGAGCACCGTGCAGGCGATCGCCGGCGGTCGGGCCTCCGCGCTGTTCGCGGTGCTGGCCGGGGTCAGCACCGCGCTGATGACCGGCCGGTCCCGGCCGCTGTCCGGGCGGCCGCTGCGCGCGGCCGCCGCCGGCCTGGCCGCCCGCGCCGGCTTCGTCGCCGCGATCGGGCTGCTGCTCGGCGGACTGGACACCACCGTCGCAGTGATCCTCACCTCGTACGGCGTGCTGTTCTGCCTCGGGCTGCCGTTCCTGGGCCTGCGGGCGCGCACCCTCGCCGGTCTGGCCCTCGTCTGGGCGGTGCTCGCGCCGGTGCTCTCCCAGCTGCTGCGGCCGCTGCTGCCTCCGCGCGGCTACGACAGCCCGTCGCTGGCCGGGCTGGCCGACCTGCCCCGGCTGCTCGGCGAGCTGCTGCTCACCGGCTACTACCCGGCCGTGGTCTGGCTCGCCTACCTGCTGGCCGGGATGGCCCTGGGCCGCCTCGAGCTGCGGCGCACCGGCACCGCGGTCGGGCTGCTGCTGGCCGGCGCCGGCACCGCGGCGCTGGCCTGGGCGGTGTCCTCGGTGCTCCTCGAGGGCGCCGGGGTCCGCGCCGAGCTGGCCCGCACCTTCACCGGACCGGCCGAGCCCGGCGGCCTCGCGGACACCCTGGAGCACGGCCTCTACGGCAGCACCCCGACCGGCAGCTGGTGGTGGCTGGCGGTGCACGCCCCGCACTCGGGGACGCCGTTCGACCTGCTGCACACCGGTGGCTGCGCGGTCGCCGCGATCGGCGCCTGCCTGCTGCTCGCCCGGCTCGCGCCCGCGACGCTCGCGGTGGTGTTCGGGGCCGGCACGATGACGCTGACGACGTACTCGCTGCACGTGGTGCTGCGGACCCCCTGGGCGTGGCCCGACGACGACGCGGCGACCTTCGCCCGGCACGTGCTGCTGGTGCTGGCGATCGGCGCGGCGTTCCGCCTGCTGGGTCGCAGCGGCCCGCTGGAACGGGTCGCCGCGCTGCTGGCCGGGAGCGTCCGGCGCAGCGTGCTGGGGCCGCAGCCGGACGGGATCCCCGTCGGGGCCCCCGAGCGCGGGGTCGAGCCCGGCGTCGACCGCGGCGTCGACCGCTGAGGGACGCCGCTCAGGCGAGCGCGGCCTGGAGCACCGAGGTGAAGAACGGCAGTCCGTCCGTGCCGGGGCCGCAGAGGTCCTCCACCGCGTGCTCCGGGTGCGGCATCAGCCCGACGACGTTGCCGCGCTCGTTGCTGATGCCGGCGATGTCGCGCAGCGAGCCGTTGGGATTCACGTCGAGGTAGCGGGCGACCACGCGGCCCTCCCCTCGAGCCGGTCCAGGGTCTCCTCGTCGGCGACGAAGGAGCCCTCGCCGTTCTTCAGCACCACGGTCACCTCGGCCCCGGCCTCGTAGTCGGAGGTCCACGGCGTCCGGTTGTTCTCGATGCGCAGCCGCTGGTCGCGGCAGACGAACTTCTGGTGGTCGTTGCGGATCAGCGCGCCCGGCAGCAGGTGCGACTCGCACAGCACCTGGAAGCCGTTGCAGATGCCGAGCACCGGCATCCCGCGTCCGGCGGCGGCGACCACCTCGGTCATCACCGGGGAGAACCGGGAGATCGCGCCGCAGCGCAGGTAGTCGCCGTAGGAGAAGCCGCCGGGCAGAACCACGGCGTCCACCCCCCGCAGGTCGTGGTCGCCGTGCCAGAGCCGCACCGGCTCGGCGCCGGCGAGGCTCACGGCCCGGCTGGCGTCGACGTCGTCGAGCGACCCGGGGAAGGTGACGACGCCGACCTTCACCCCTCGACCTCCGCGACGTGGACCTCGAAGTCCTCGATCACCGGGTTCGACAGCAGCTTCTCGGCGATCTCGTGGACCTGGGCGAGCCGGGTCGAGGTGAGCTCGCCGTCGATCTCGAGCTCGAAGCGCTTGCCCTGCCGGACCGCGGACACGCCGTCGAAGCCGAGCCGGGGCAACGCGCCCTGGACCGCCTTCCCCTGCGGGTCGAGGATCTCGGGCTTGAGCATGACGTCCACGACGACACGTGCCACTGCGACGCTCCTTGCACGGGGGGTGAGGCGACCGCCGCAGTCTAGCGTCGGCCCGGAGCGCCGCCGACCGGGTCTCGCCGGGACGGGGCCGCCGCGCCGACGTACGACCCGGTGCGGGCACCGCCACCTCACCCGGTGACGGTGCCCGCAGCGGCGTCAGACCAGCTCGCGCTTGAGGATCTTGCCGGTCGCGGTCATCGGCAGCGAGTCGGTGACCTCGATGATCCGGGGGTACTTGTAGGCGGCCATCTGCTCCTTGCACCAGGCCACCAGCTCCTCCCCGGTGGTGCCGGCGCCCTCCTTGAGGATGACGAACGCCTTGATCTCCTCGCCGTGGCTCTCGTGCGGGACACCGACGACCGCGGCCAGCGAGACGTCCTCGTGGGTCATCAGCACCTCCTCGACCTCGCGGGGGTACACGTTGAAGCCGCCGCGGATGATCATGTCCTTGGCCCGGTCGACGATGTAGTAGAAGCCCTCCCGGTCGCGCCGCGCCAGGTCCCCGGAGCGGAACCAGCCGTCCCGGATCGACTCGGCGGTCGCCTCCGGACGCTTGTAGTAGCCCTTCATGATGTTGTGCCCGCGGATCGCGATCTCGCCGACCGCGTCCTCGTCCTCACCGGAGGCGTTGACCTCGTTCCACTCCGGGTCGATGAGCTTGCACTCCACGCCCCAGATCGGGATCCCGATCGACCCGGGCCGCGGGTCCCGCTCCGGGTCGCTGAAGGTGGCCACCGGCGAGGTCTCGGAGAGCCCGTAGCCCTCCAGGATGGTCACCCCGAACCGCTTCTGGACCTGGCTGATGATCTCCACCGGCAGCGACGCGCCGCCGGAGACCGCGGTGCGCAGGTTCCCGGCGATCTTCGTGACGTCGACGTCGTCGGTGAGCGCGCCGAGCAGCCCCCACCACATCGTCGGCACGCCGGCGAAGAAGGTGATCTCCTCCTTCTCCAGCAGCGCCACCGCCTGCGCGGCGTCGAAGCGCGGCAGCAGCACCAGGGTCGCCCCGATCGAGAAGCCGGCGTTCATCTGCACGCTCGAGCCGAAGGAGTGGAACAGCGGCAGCGTGACCAGGTGCCGTTCGTGCCGGGTGGCGTCGGTGCCGAAGAGCCGGTTCGAGGTCAGCGCGTTGAGCACCAGGTTCGAGTGGGAGAGCTCGGCGCCCTTCGGCTGGCCGGTGGTGCCGCTGGTGTAGAGGATCACCGCGGTGTCGGTCTCGGCGGTCACCACCGACTCGAAGGACGGCGCCTGCCCGGCGAGGGCCCGGCCGAGCGTCTCGACACCCTCGATCGAGGCCTCCGCCGACGGGTCGGCCATCACCAGGAAGAAGTGCTCGCAGCCCTCGGCCTGGTCGAAGCCCGCCTTGCCGTCGGTGCCCATCGGCAGGTCCGGGGTGCCCTGGAAGCAGAAGTACGCCTTCGCGTCGGCGTCCGCGAGGTGGTAGGCGATCTCGCGGCCCTTGAGCAGCACGTTGAGCGGCACGACGACCGCACCCGCCTTGAGGATCCCGTTGTAGATCACCGGGAAGTAGGGCAGGTTCGGGCACGACAGCGCCACCTTGTCGCCCGGCACGATCCCGCGGGAGACCAGCAGGTTCGCCACCTGGGAGGACATCGCGTCCACCTGCGCGTAGGACAGCCGGGTCTCACCGAGCACCACGGCGTCACGGTCGGGGTGGCGGCGGGCACTGTCTTCGAGAAGCACGGACAGGTTGAGCATGCGTTCCTCCTACGGCCTCGGGTCTGGCGTCAACCTACTGGCCGGTCACCAACCGCGGCCACCGTCTCCGCGAATCGGCGCCCGACCCGGTCCCCGCGAATCGGCGCGAGCCGTCCGGACCGGTCAGAAGGTGAGGCCGGTCAGCCGCTCGTAGGCCTCGATGTAGCGCGACCTGGTCCGCTCCACCACCTCGTCGGGCAGCGGCGGGGGCGGCTCCCCGAGGTGCGGTCCCAGCCCGACTCGGCGGAGGTCAGCCAGTTCCGGACGATCTGCTTGTCGTACGACGGCTGCGGCCGGCCGGGGTGCCAGTCGTCCGCGGGCCAGAACCGCGACGAGTCCGGGGTGAGCACCTCGTCGCCGAGGACGATCGTGCCGTCGGCGCGCGCCCCGAACTCGAGCTTCGTGTCGGCCAGCAGGATCCCCCGCTCCCGGGCCAGCCGCTCGGCGCGGGCGTAGACGGCCAGGGTCAGCTCGCGCAGCCGGACGGCCACGTCCGCGCCCACGACGCCGGCCACGGCGTCGTACGAGACGTTCTCGTCGTGCTCGCCGAGCTCCGCCTTCGTGGCGGGGGTGAAGATCGGCTGCGGCAGCCGGCTGCCGTCCTCGAGGCCGTCCGGCAGCGCGATCCCGCAGACCTCGCCGGTGCTGCGGTAGTCCAGCAGCCCCGACCCGGTCAGGTAGCCGCGGACCACGCACTCGACCGGGAACATCGCCAGCTCCTCGCAGACCACCGCGCGGCCCGCCACCTGCTCGGGCACGTCGGTGGACAGGACGTGGTGCGGCACGAGGTCGGCGAGCCGGTCGAACCACCACAGCGACATCCGGGTGAGGATCGCGCCCTTGTCCGGGATGGTCGTGTCGAGCACGAAGTCGAACGCCGAGATCCGGTCGCTGGCCACCATCAGCAGCCGGCCGTCGGCGAGCCGGTAGAGGTCGCGCACCTTCCCCGAGTGCACGTGGGTCGCTCCGGGGAGCTCGGGCGCGTGCAGCGGGATGCCTCGCATGCGCGCCACCCTAGCGACCCGCACCGGGCCCGCCGCCCGCGGCTCGATCGGTGAGCGGCGGCTGCCGGCCGGTGAGCGGTGCTTCGGGCTTGGAGGCGGCGGGGATGCTGGACCGGTGACCGACGTACGCCCCGAGGACCGTTCCGCGCAGGGCCCGTCGCCGGACGAGCCGGACCCGCGTCGCTGGCGGATCCTCGCGGTCACCCTGGTGATCGGCTTCATGGCGCTGCTCGACGTGACGATCGTGAACGTGGCGCTGCCCTCGATCCGGCAGGGGCTCGGCGCCTCCGCGGGCGCGGTGCAGTGGATCATCTCCGGCTACGCGCTGACCTTCGGCCTGACCCTGGTCTCCGGCGGCCGGCTCGGCGACACCTACGGCCGGCGGCGGATGATGCTGATCGGGCTGACCGGCTTCGTCATCTCCAGCGCCGCGGTCGGGCTGGCCCCCAACGAGGAGCTCGTGGTCGCCGCCCGGCTGGTCCAGGGCGTGGCCGCCGGGCTGCTCACCCCGCAGAACTCCGGGCTGATCCAGGAGCTGTTCCGCGGCCCCGAGCGCGGCCGCGCCTTCGGGTACTTCGGGCTCACCGTCTCGGTGTCCGCGGCCACCGGGCCCGTCCTCGGCGGCCTGATCATCTCCGCGCTCGGCGACGACCTGGGCTGGCGGGCGATCTTCCTGGTCAACGTGCCGATCGGGGTGCTCGCGCTGTTCTTCATCGCCCGGCTGGTGCCGGGACCGACCGTCTCGGTGGAGGAGCAGCGGGCGTCCCGGCTCGACCTGGTCGGCGCGGCCCTGCTCGGCGGCGCGGTGCTCAGCATCCTGCTACCGCTGATCAGCGGCATGGAGGCCGCCTCGCCGGTCCTCGCCCTGCTGGTGCTCGCGCCGGTGTTCCTGGTGGCCTTCGCGCGCTGGGAGCGGCGGCTCGTCGCCCGCGGCGAGCAGCCGCTGCTCGACGTCAGCCTGCTGCGCCGGGCGCCGGGCTACGCCTCCGGGATCGCCGTCGGCACGCTGTACTTCACCGGGTTCACCGGGGTGTTCCTGGTGCTCTCGGTCTACCTCCAGGACGGGCTGGGCTACAGCGCGCTGGCCACCGGGCTGCTGCTGACGCCGTTCGCGCTCGGCTCCGCGCTGACCGCGACCCCGGCCGGCCGGCTGGTCTCCCGCATCGGCCGCAAGGTCACCGTGCTGGCGGTCAGCGTCGTGATCGTCGGCCTGCTCCTCGTCGCGCTGCTGACCCCCGACCAGGGCGACCGGCTGATGTGGCCGCTGCTGGTGGCGCCACTGCTGCTCGCCGGCCTCGGCGGCGGCGGCGTGGTCTCCCCGAACTTCACGCTCACCCTGGCCGAGGTGCCGCCGAGCATGGGCGGAGCCGCGGGGGGTGCGCTGCAGACCGGCCAGCGGATCGGCTCGGCACTCGGCGCGGCGCTGCTGATGACGGCGTACCAGGTCACGCTCGGCCACACCGACGACACCGGCACGGCGCTGCGGGTGGCGCTCGGCTCGGCGCTGGTGCTGCTGGCGCTCACCCTGGTGCTGGCAGTGCGGGACCTGCGCCTCGACAGCCAGCGCGACCTCGGCTGACACGCGCCGCTCCGAGAGGGCAGACTGGGGCCGTGAGCGAACCCGTCCGCGTCATCCGAGCCGGCGAGCTGGAGCCGGCCGATCCCACCCCAGGCATGCAGCGCACCCGTGCCTTCGAGCGGCCCGAGCTGTGGGCCGGCCGCGTCGAGACCGCGCCGGGCGCCGTGTCCGGCTGGCACCACCACGACCGCAACGAGACCAGCCTGTACGTCGTCTCCGGCGTGCTGCGGCTCGAGTTCGAGGGCGGCGAGGGGTACGTCGACGCGGCCGCCGGCGACTTCGTGCACGTACCGGCGTTCACGGTGCACCGGGAGAGCAACCCCACCGACGAGCCGTCGGTCGCGGTGATCGCGCGCGCCGGTGGCGGCACGCCGACCGTCAACGTGGACCCGCCCCGCTCCTGACCCCTGCCGAGTCGGCGCATCTGCAGCCCCGCCCACCGGGCAGCGGGACGCTGAACATGGCAATCTGGACGGCATGTCCCGAGAGCTGATCGCCCGCCGCCTGAGGATCCACGGGCTGGTGCAAGGGGTCGGCTTCCGGTTCTACTGCCAGCGGGAGGCGCACCGGCTGGGCGTGACCGGCTGGGTCCGCAACGAGAACGACGGCACGGTGGCCGCCTGCTTCGAGGGTCCGCCGTCCGCCGTCGAGGCGCTGGTCGAGTGGTGCCGTCACGGACCGGGCCACGCCGCCGTGGACCGGGTGGACGTGCACGACGACGTACCGTCCGGGGCGGATCGCTTCCAGGTCGGCTGAGCTCAGCCGTTCGGCCGCGGATCCGTCGGGAGCAGTGACCACAGGTCGGTGTCATCTCGCCGGTCCTGCTTGAGGTGCGTCGAGCGCATCGTCCCCTCGTACAGGTAACCGCAGCGCGCGGCGACCCCCTTCGAGCCATGGTTGCCGGCGCTGATCAACAGCTGGATGCGCAACATCCCCTGCTCGCCGAGCGCCCAGTCGGTCAGCTGCCGCAGGACGGAGGTCGCGACGCCACGACCACGCGCCTCGGGCAGGATCATGTAGCCGAGCTCGACGGTGCGGGTCATCGTGTCGATCCTGGGCGCCACACCGAGACCGAGGAAGGTCTCGTCCTCGTCGAGCACCGCCCACATGCGACGCGTTCCGTCGGCCTCGCCGGCCTGATAGCGCTCGAACCACTCACGCGCGAAGCCGGCGGGCGGCGGGTCCGGGATCGGGGTGAACCGCAGGGCGTCCGGGTCTGTGAGCAACTGCTCGATCCCGGGAACGTGGTCGCTGGAGATCGGGACCAGGCGCGGCGTGCTCACGAATCGCAGGCTAGCCGGGTCAGCAAGATCCTGCGCTGCAGATGCGCCGACTCGACGGGAGGGCTGTGCCGAGTCGGCGCATCTGCAGCCTGTACGCCGGGTCGGGGCTGGTGTTCCGGGGGGAGCTCGACAACCGCCTCTGGAGGCGGCGCACGGGCCACGATGACAGCTGCGCATGAGGCTGGCCGCTCCCCGACCCTGGGCCGTCGGCACAGCTCAGCAACGAGCGCGCACCATGCGCCGTCGTTGCCGACTACCCGGTCAAAAGCAGCAACGAGCGCGCATCGTGCGTCCTCGTTGCCGACTACCCGGTCAAAAGCAGCAACGCTCGCGCATCGTGCGTCCTCGTTGCCCAGCCGAGAACGTCGCAGACACGCAATCGAACTCGGTCCGACGCGGCAGACGCGCCGACTCGGCGGGGTCCGACGCTGCGGATGCGCCGACTCGGCGGGGGCCAACGCTGCAGATGCGCCGACTCGGCGGGGCCCAAGGCTGCAGACGCGCCGACTCGGCGGGGCCCGACGCTGCAGATGCGCCGACTCGGCGGGGTGGGCGGGCGGGTGGTGGGGGGGGTCAGAGGATGGCGTCGGGGGCGTACGCCGCGGCCTCGGGGTAGGCCTTCATGACGATCGCGATCCGCCGTACGACGGCCTGCACCTGGTCGACCGCGGCACCGGTGAAGGTGATCGGGTCCGCGACGAGGGTGGCGAGCTGGTCGGCGGTCAGCCCGAGCCGCGGGTCGGCGGCCAGCCGGTCGAAGACGTCGTTCTCGGCCTGCCCCTGCCGCATCGCCAGCGCCACCCCGACGGCCGCCTCCTTGATGGCCTCGTGGGCGGTCTCGCGGCCGACGCCGTTGCGGACCGCCGCCATCAGCACCTTGGTGGTCGCCAGGAACGGCAGGTACCGGTCCAGCTCGCGCTGGATCACCGCGGGGAAGGCGCCGAACTCGTCGAGCACGGTGAGGAACGTCTGGAACAGCCCGTCGGTGGCGAAGAAGGCGTCCGGCAGCGCGATCCGGCGGACCACCGAGCAGGAGACGTCGCCCTCGTTCCACTGGTCGCCGGCCAGCTCGCTGACCATCGACAGGTACCCCCGGAGCACCACCGCGAGGCCGTTCACCCGCTCGCAGGAGCGGGTGTTCATCTTGTGCGGCATCGCGGAGGAGACGACCTGGCCCTCCTTGAACCCTTCGGTGACCAGCTCGATGCCGGCCATCAGCCGGATCGTGGTGGCGAGGTTCGAGGGCCCGGCCACGACCTGGACCAGCGCGGCGACCACGTCGAAGTCCAGCGAGCGCGGGTAGACCTGCCCGACCGAGGTGAGCACCCGCTCGAAGCCGAGGTGCGCGGCGACCCGCTGCTCGAGCTCGGCGAGCGCGGCGGCGTCGCCGTCGAGCAGGTCGAGCATGTCCTGGGCGGTGCCGACCGGCCCCTTGATGCCGCGCAGCGGGTAGCGGGCGATCAGCTCCTCGAGCCGCTCGAGCCCGACCAGCATCTCGTCGGCCACGGTCGCGAACCGCTTGCCCAGCGTGGTGGCCTGCGCTGCCACGTTGTGCGACCGGCCGGCCATCACCAGCGACTCGTGCTCGGCGGCGAGCCGCCCGAGCCGGGCCAGCGTCGCGACGACCCGGTCCCGCACCAGCAGCAGCGAGGCCCGCACCTGCAGCTGCTCGACGTTCTCGGTGAGGTCGCGCGAGGTCATCCCCTTGTGGATGTGCTCGTGGCCGGCGAGGGCGCAGAACTCCTCGATCCGCGCCTTCACGTCGTGGCGGGTGACGCGCTCGCGGGCGGCGATCGACTCGAGGTCCACCACGTCCACGACCCGGCGGTAGTCCTCGACGACGCCGTCGGGCACGTCGATGCCGAGGTCCTTCTGGGCCTCGAGCACCGCGATCCACAGCTGCCGCTCCAGCACGATCTTGTGCTCGGGGACCAGATCGCGACCAGGTCGGCTCCGGCGTACCGGTTGGCGAGGACGTTCGGAAGGCTCATGTCAGATCCCAGCTGCGATGTCGGTGCGGTGGTGGGCGCCGTCGATGCGGATCCGCGCGACCCCGTCGTACGCGCGGGCCCGTGCCTCGGCGACGGAGGAGCCGGTGGCGGTGACCGCGAGGACCCGGCCGCCGGCGGTGACGAGCGCCCCGTCGCGGAGCGCCGTGCCGGCCTGCAGCACGTCGACGCCGTCGAGCGCCTCGGCTGCCGCGATGCCCTCGATCCGGTCCCCGGTGCGCGGTGCGGCCGGGTAGTCGTGGGCGGCCAGCACGACGGCCACCGCGGCCCCCTCGCGCCACCGCAGCGGCCCGACCTCGTCGAGCCGGCCCTCGGCGGCCGCCCGCAGCAGCTCCCCGACCGGGGAGTCGAGCAGCGCGAGCAGCGGCTGGGTCTCGGGGTCGCCGAAGCGGGCGTTGAACTCCACCACCCGGGTGCCGCGCGAGGTCAGCGCGAGGCCGGCGTACAGCAGGCCGGCGAACGGGGTGCCGCGGCGGGCCATCTCCTCGACGGTCGGCGCCAGCACCTTCTCGGTGACCTCCGCGACCAGGTCGGCCGGCGCCCAGGGCAGCGGCGTGTAGGCGCCCATGCCGCCGGTGTTCGGCCCGGCGTCGCCGTCGAGGGCCCGCTTGAAGTCCTGGGCCGGCAGCATCGGCAGCACCGTGCGGCCGTCGGTGATCGCGAACAGCGAGACCTCCGGGCCGTCGAGGTACTCCTCCACCAGCACCCGCCCGCAGCCGGCCGCGTGCGCCAGCGCCTCGTCGCGGTCCGAGGTCACCACGACGCCCTTGCCGGCGGCGAGGCCGTCGTCCTTCACGACGTACGGCGCCCCGAAGTCGTCGAGGGCGGCCGCGACCTGGGCCGCGGTGGTGCACACGTGCGCCCGGGCGGTGGGTACGCCGGCGGCGGCCATCACCTCCTTGGCGAACGCCTTGGAGCCCTCGAGCGCGGCCGCCGCGCGGGAGGGGCCGAAGCAGGCGATCCCGGCGGCGCGTACGGCGTCGGCCACCCCGGCCACGAGCGGCGCCTCCGGCCCGACCACGACCAGGTCGACGCCGAGGTCGCGGGCGAGCGCGCTGACCGCGGCGCCGTCGAGCGCGTCGACCTCGTGCAGGGTCGCGACCGCGGCGATCCCGGGGTTGCCCGGGGCCGCGTGCACCTCCTCGACCGAGGGGTCGCGCGAGAGCGCCAGGGCCAGCGCGTGCTCCCGGCCGCCGGCCCCGACGACCAGCGCCTTCACGCCACGGCCTTCCCGTGTCCGGTCCGGGTCACCGCAGGACCACGGTCTGCTCGCGGCTCGGGCCGACGCCGACCGCCCAGAACGGCGCGCCGGACATCTCCTCGAGGGCGCGGACGTAGATCTGCGCGTTCTTCGGCAGGTCCTCGAAGCTGCGGGCGCCGGAGATGTCGCTGTTCCAGCCGTCGAAGAACTCGTAGACGGGCTTGGCGTGGTGGAACTCCGACTGGGTCATCGGCATCTCGTCGTGCCGGACGCCGTCTATCTCGTAGCCCACGCACACCGGGATCCGCTCCCAGTCGCCGAGCACGTCGAGCTTGGTGAGGCAGAACTCGGTGAGCCCGTTGACCCGGGCGGCGTACCGCGCGATCACCGCGTCGTACCAGCCGCAGCGGCGCGGCCGGCCGGTGGTGACGCCGAACTCGCCGCCGACGGTGCGCAGCTTCTCGCCGTCCTCGTCGTGCAGCTCGGTCGGGAACGGTCCCGAGCCGACCCGGGTGGTGTAGGCCTTGATCACGCCGATCACCCGGTCGATCCGGGTCGGACCGACACCGGCACCGGTGCAGACGCCGCCGCTGACCGGCGAGGACGAGGTCACGAACGGGTAGGTGCCGTGGTCGACGTCGAGCATCGTGGCCTGGGCGCCCTCGAAGAGCACCGTCTTGCCGTCGTCGAGCGCCCGGTTGAGCAGCAGGCTGGTGTCGGCGACCATCGGCCGCAGCCGGTCGACGAAGGAGAGCAGCTCCTCGACCACCTGGTCGGCGTCGATCGCGCGGCGGTTGTAGACCTTGGCCAGCACCTGGTTCTTGAAGTCGAGCGCGGCCTCGATCTTCTGGCGAAGGATCTTCTCGTCGAACAGGTCGGCGACCCGGATCCCCGAGCGGCTGATCTTGTCGGCGTACGTCGGGCCGATGCCGCGGCCGGTGGTGCCGATCAGGTTCTTGCCGAGGAACCGCTCGGTGACCTTGTCCAGCGTGGTGTGGTAGCTGGTGATCAGGTGCGCGTTGGCGGAGACCACCAGGTTGTCCACGTGCACGCCGCGGGCCGCGAAGCCGTCGATCTCGCTGAACAGCGCCGCCGGGTCCACCACCACGCCGTTGGCGATCACCGGCACGCAGTCCGGGTTCAGGATCGTGGAGGGAAGCAGGTGGGTGTCGAACTTCTCGCCGTTCACCACGATGGTGTGACCGGCGTTGTTTCCCCCTGACGTCCTCACGCAATAATCGAGGGGGGAGGAGCCGAGCAGGTCGGTCGCCTTGCCCTTCCCCTCGTCGCCCCACTGGGCACCGAGCACCACGATGGCGGGCATCTCACACCTTCTCTCGCTGACCGGACGGACGCCGCGGTTTCTGCGCGGGCTCGCCCGGGAGGGGGAGGTCGGCCCCGGCGCACGCGGTCGGACGGGCCCTGAAACGACGGAGCCCCGCATGCAACAGCATCGGGGCTCTTGCGGCAGCACGTTACCACTGACGCCGGGGTCGGCTCCGGCCTCGTCCGGAGCCCGGTCCGCCTGCGAGTAGTGTCCGCGACGTGGACCCCCTCCTTCTGATCACCAACTCCGGAGCCGGCAGCAACGAGGCCGAGCGGCTCGAGGAGGCCCTGCACGTGCTGCGCGCGCACGCCGACGTCGAGGTCGCCGAGACCCAGGACCAGGGCGAGCTGGACGGCGTCCTGCACCGCCGGGGCGGCCGCCGGGTCGTCGTGGCCGGCGGGGACGGCAGCCTGCACGCCGTGGTCGCCGCGCTGCACCGCCGTCACGAGCTCGCCGACGCGGTGGTCGGGCTGCTCCCGCTGGGCACCGGCAACGACTTCGCCCGCGGGGTCGGGATCCCGCTGGACCCGGCCGAGGCGGCCGAGGTGGTCGTCTCCGGGGAGGTGATGCCGGTCGACCTGATCGTCGACTGCGTCGGAGAGATCGTGGTCAACAACGTGCACGTCGGTGTCGGCGCGCAGGCCAGCCACAACGCCAAGTCGTGGAAGTGGCTGGGTCGCGCCGGGTACGTCGTCGGGGCGTTCACCGCCGCCGTCCGGCCGCCGTTCTACCGCTTCCGGGTGGAGGTCGACGGCGAGGTGGTCGCCGACCTGGACCGGCATCTGGTCCAGGTGGCGATCGGCAACGGCTCCACCATCGGCGGCGGCACCGAGATCACCCCGCACGCGGTCACCGGGGACGGCAAGCTCGACGTGATGGTCTCGTTCGCGGTCGGGCCGCTCTCCCGGTTCGGCTACGCCGCGCTGCTGCGGGTCGGCCGCCACGTGGAGCACGAGGACGTGCTCTACGTCCGTGGCAGCACCGTCTCCGTGGCCGGCGAGCAGTTCTACTGCAGCGCCGACGGCGAGCTCTACGGTCCGGAGCGCAAGCGCACCTGGCACGTCGAGCCCGCGGCGTTCCGGATGCCGCTCCCGGTCCGCAACGACTGACCCAGGCCCCGGCCCCGGGGCGTCGACGGCTCAGAGCCAGCCGCGGCGGACCGCCTCCACGCCGGCCTGGAACCGTGACGCCGCCCCCAGCTCGTCCATCACCTCGGCGATCCGGCGCCGCACCGTGCGCAGGCTCAGCCCCAGGGTCCGGGCGATCTGCTCGTCCTTGGCTCCCCGGGTGAGCTGGTCGAGCAGCAGTCGCTGGGCGCTCGAGGCCTTGGTGTCGATCTGGTCGCCGATGCCGGGCACCACCAGCGCCATGTCCCAGAGGCTCTCGAAGAACATCGTCAGGGCCTGCACCAGCGCGGGCTGCTCGATGACCAGGACCAGGTCGTCGGGCTGGTCGAAGCGCCGCGGGAGCATCGCCGCGGAGTCACCGATCACCGCGAGCCGTCCCGGCAGGTCCGCCAGCACCCGGACGTGCTCGCCGTGGTCGGCGCGGCGGCGCACGATGTCCGGCGCCTCCTCGAGCACCCGGGCGGGGTAGATCACCCGCGAGCGTCGCCCCTCCGAGAGCAGGTCCTCGACCCAGCGGTCCGCCAGCGGGCCGTCGGCGAACCGCCACTGGTCGGGCCGCAGCCAGAGCAGGTCCCCGCCGGTCGAGGCCGCCAGGCTGCGCAGCGTCACCAGGACCTCGCCGGCCGGGATGGTCCGGAGCCGCTCGTCGACGCGGCGCGGCTCCTGGGCGGCGCGGTACTCCGCCTCGAGCGTGGGGATCAGCCGGCGCAGCGTCTCCAGCTGGTCGCGGGCCCGCTCGAGGCGGCGGGTCTCGTCGCCGATCACCCGGTGCAGGGCCGCTCCGGGGGCCGCGGCGACGACGGTGCCGTCCCGGACGTCGACCAGGCCGACCGCGCTCAGCCGGACCAGCACCTCGGCGGCCTCGTCCTCCGACAGGTCGAGCAGGGCGGGGACGTCGGCGACGTCCAGCGGAGCGTCGCGCAGCAGCACCCGGTAGGCCTGCTCGTCGAACACCGTGAACCCGGGGGTGGTGAGCACGTCAGCGGCCTGCAGGGGAACCGGCGGAGTGGTCATTGTGGCAGCATAGTGCCAGTGGCAACAAGCGGCCAGGCCACTTCCCGACACTCCTGACAGTCTTCTGTACAGGCCGCCCGGGAACCTGTCGGGGGACACGAAGGTTTCCCGGGTCAGGCCGACCATCGAAGCGCCGGAATCGCAGCAGGGGACGATTCCGGCGCTTCGCTGCGTCTGCGGGGTCCGGGACCGGCCCGCACGCGCCGGCGGGTCAGCCCCGCCCGGCGCGGCTCAGCCGAGGAGCGCGTCGGCGGCCTCGGCGCTGCTGTCGCGCAGGAAGTCCCGGCAGCGCTGCTCCTCCGGGGTCTCGCCGATCCGGCCGGCAGCGGTGGCCAGGGCGGCCAGCGCGCGCAGGAAGCCGCGGTTCGGCTCGTGCTCCCACGGCACCGGCCCGTGGCCCTTCCAGCCGTTGCGGCGCAGCTGGTCCAGGCTGCGGTGGTAGCCGACCCGGGCGTAGGCGTACGCGGTCACGTCGTCGGTGGCGTCGTCGGCGAGCGCCGCCTCGGCCAGGGTGGCCCAGGCCTGCGGCGACTCCGGGTGACGACGTACGACGTCCGCGGCTGCGGCGCCGTCGGCGAGCTCGGCGGCGGCGGGGTCCTCGGGGAGGTACGTCGGGGGCGGGCCGGCCATCAGGTCCTGGAAGGTCATGGCGCCCATTGTGCGCCCTGCCGGCGGGCCCGGCGCCGGACGGCCCCGGGCCCCACCGACCGACGGCGGCTCAGGCGCCCAGCGAGGTGCCGGTGGACCGGAGGTTCTCGCAGGCCACCGCGACCCGGGCGGCCATCCCGGCCTCGCCGGCCTTGCCCCAGGCGCGCGGGTCGTAGCTCTTCTTGTTGCCGACCTCGCCGTCGATCTTCAGGACGCCGTCGTAGTGGCTGAACATGTGCCCCGCGATCGGCCGGGTGAAGGCGTACTGGGTGTCGGTGTCGACGTTCATCTTGATGACGCCGTAGTCGACGGCCGCCGCGATCTCCTCCGCCAGCGAGCCGGAGCCGCCGTGGAAGACCAGGTCGAACGGCTTCGAGCCGGCCTCAAGGCCGAGCTTGGCGACGACCGCGTCCTGGGCCTGCTTGAGGATCTCGGGGCGGAGCTTGACGTTGCCGGGCTTGTAGACGCCGTGCACGTTGCCGAAGGTCAGCGCGGTCAGGTAGCGGCCGTTCTC
Organism: Nocardioides mesophilus; assembly: GCF_014395785.1. GTDB lineage: Bacteria > Actinomycetota > Actinomycetes > Propionibacteriales > Nocardioidaceae > Nocardioides_B > Nocardioides_B mesophilus. Next base: position 1,581,268 of record NZ_CP060713.1, read on the forward strand.
GCCGGTGCCCAGCGCCTCCACGGTGGCCAGCGCGTCCTCGGCGGTGCTGTAGAGCTTGTCGCCCGCGCCGCCCTCGACGCCGTCCTCCTCGCCGCCGACCACGCCGACCTCGATCTCCAGGACGATGTGCGCCGACGCGGCCTTGGCCAGCAGCTCCTCGGCGATCTTCAGGTTCTCCTCGAGCGGCACCGCCGAGCCGTCCCACATGTGCGACTGGAACAGCGGGTGCTGGCCGTTCTTGACCCGCTCGATCGAGAGGTCGAGCAGCGGCCGGACGAACCCGTCGAGCTTGTCCTTGGGGCAGTGGTCGGTGTGCAGGGCGACGTTCACCGGGTAGTTCTTCGCCACCTCCGCCGCGTAGGTCGCGAAGGCCACCGAGCCGGTCACCATGTTCTTGATGCTGGGGCCGGAGAGGTAGTCCGCGCCGCCGGTGGAGACCTGGATGATCCCGTCGCTGCCGGCGTCCGCGAAGCCCTTCAGGGCGGCGTTGAGCGTCTGGGACGAGCTGACGTTGATGGCCGGGTAGGCGAAGGACTCGCTCTTGGCCTTGTCGAGCATCTGCGCGTAGATCTCGGGCGTCGCGATGGGCATGTCAGTCTCCTGTGTCGTCCGACTCGTCGTGCTGCGGCCAGTCTCACTCTAGGACGTCGACGACCTCTCCCGCCAAGATGCTCAGCGGCTGGCCTCGGACTCGTCGCGGGACCGCTCCCGGCCCGGGGTGCGCAGGTCGAGGCGGCGGATGGCCACCCGGAACAGCAGGTAGTAGAGGGCGGCGTACCCCAGCCCGACCGGGATCAGCAGCAGCGGTCGGGTGGCCGCGGTGAAGTTCAGGGCGTAGTCGATGGCGCCGGCGGAGAACGCGAAGCCGTCCTTGATGCCGAGCGCGTTCACCAGCGCCAGCGCGGTCCCGGTGAGCACCGCGTGCAGCACGAACAGCGGCCAGGCGACGAACATGAACGCGAACTCGAGCGGCTCGGTGATCCCGGTGAGGAAGGAGGTCAGCGCCCCGGAGAGCATCACGCCCTTGACCAGCCGGCGCCGCGCGGGGGCCGCCTCGTGGTAGATCGCCAGCGCCGCCGCCGGCAGCGCGAACATCATGATCGGGAAGAAGCCGGTCATGTAGGCGCCGGCGCTCGGGTCGCCGCTGAGGAAGCGGGTGACGTCGCCGCGCACGACGTCGCCCCCCGCGGTCTCGTAGGAGCCGACCACGAACCAGGGCACCGAGTTGATCAGGTGGTGCAGCCCGAACGGCACCAGCATCCGGTTCGCGAAGCCGTAGACGCCGGCCCCGAGCACGTGGTTGCCGACCAGCCACTCGCCCAGGGCGGTGAGGCCGCGGTCGAAGGCCGGGTAGAGGAACGCCATCAGCACCCCGACCAGCAGCGAGGCGAGCGCGGTGATGATCGGGACGAAGCGGCGCCCGCCGAAGAACGCGAGGTACGTCGGCAGCTCGATGCGCCGGTAGCGCTCCCACAGCACCGCCGACACCAGGCCGATGACGATGCCGCCGAACACCTCGTAGTCGATGACCGACGAGGAGGCGGTCGCCGGATCCAGCACGTAGGGCGACATCGCGGTGGTGACCGCGTCGAAGGTCAGGTAGCCCACCACGGCCGCGACCGCCGTCGAGCCGTCGGAGCGACGCGCGAACCCGACCGCCACACCGACGGCGAACAGCAGCGCCAGGTTGCTGAACAGCGCCCCGCCGGCCGCCGCCAGGACGGTCGCCACCGGCTCGAGCCACGGCCAGCGGGAGGCCAGCGCCAGACCGGACTCACCGGCGCCGAGCATGTCCGGCTGTCCCAGCCGCAGCAGCAGCGCGGCGACCGGCAGCGCGGCGATGGGCAGCATCAGGCTGCGCCCCAGCCGTTGCAGCACGTCGAGCCCGGGCCGGTCGCGCGCGCCGGCACCGGCTGCCGCGACCGGCTGATCGGTCCCCATCCGCGCTCCTGTCCTCCGGGTCTCCGGCCGGTCCGCCACTCAGGCGCCGCCGACCTGGCCGTCGAGTGGTTAGATTCCACCATGAGCCAGGCCGAGCAGATCCTCGCCGGGCTGGGTGGCCGGGCCAACATCGTAGAGATCGAGGCCTGCATCACCCGGCTCCGCAGTGCCCTGCACGACGCCGCCCTGGTGGACGAGTCGCTGCTCCGCTCCGCAGGGGCGCACGGCATCATGCGCTCGGGCAAGGTGGTCCAGGTGGTCCTCGGCCCCGAGGCCGACACGGTCGCCAGCGCGATCGAAGACCTGCTCTGATGGTGGACGTCCTCTCCCCGGTGGCCGGCCAACGGCAGGCGGTCAGCGAGATGCCGGACCCGGTGTTCGCCACCGGGCTGGTCGGGCCGGGCGCCGCGATCGTGCCGCTGCCGGGCCGGCAGTCGGCGGTCTCACCGATCGACGGCACGCTGAGCAAGGTCTTCCCGCACGCCTACCTGGTGGTCAGCGACCGCGGCCCGGCCGTGCTGGTGCACCTCGGCATCGACACCGTCCAGCTGCACGGCGACGGCTTCACCTCGCTGGCTGCCGAGCACCAGTGGGTGCACGCCGGTCAGGCGATCGTGTCCTGGGACCCGGCCGAGGTCGAGCGCACCGGACGGTCCGCGATGTGCGCCGTGGTGGTGCTGGACTGCCCCTACCCGGCGGTGCCCCTGCAGGAGTGGGGCGAGCACGTCGAGGCGTCCGAGCCGCTGTTCTCCATCGAGTGCTGAGCGGTCCCGGCCGCTCTCCGCGGTCGGCGGCCGAGCGGGACCGGCTCAGCCCCGCCAGGAGTGGTCGCCGTCGAGGTCGGCGTGCTGACGGACCCAGGTGTGCATCGCGATCGCCGCGGCCGCGGAGGCGTTGATCGACCGGGTGGAGCCGAACTGCGCGATCGAGAACGTCCCGTCGCACACCTCGTGCGCCGCCGGCGACAGGCCCGGACCCTCCTGGCCGAAGAGCAGGCAGACCGCCCGCGGCAGCTCCAGCGACTCGATCGGCCGCGACCCGGGCAGGTTGTCCACGCCGAGCAGGACGACCCCCTGCGCGTGCAGGTAGCCGGCCAGCTCCTCGACGCCGGCGTGGTGGCGCACGTGCTGGTAGCGGTCGGTCACCATCGCCCCGCGCCGGTTCCACCTCCGGTTGCCGACGATGTGCACCTCGCGGGCCAGGAACGCGTTGGCGGTCCGGACGATGGTGCCGATGTTGAAGTCGTGCTGCCAGTTCTCGATCGCGACGTGGAAGTCGTGGCGGCGGGCGTCGAGGTCGGCGACGATCGCCGCCATCGTCCAGTAGCGGTACCGGTCGACCACGTTCCTCCGGTCGCCCTCGGCGAGCAGCTGCGCGTCGTACTTTTCGCCCCGGGGCCACTCCCCCTCCCACGGCCCGACGCCGACCTCGGCGGGACCGTGCGGCATCGGGTCGTACGGCGCGCGCCGCCCGGGCTCCGCGGCGTCGTCCGGCTCTTCGTCCACGGCGACGATGCTAGGCGCCGGGGCCGGGCGCCGCTCACCTCGACGTGCCGCCCCGGGCGGCGCTGCCGATGTGCAGCCGCCCCCCGGTTAGGGTTCTCGACGTGACCGCCCTCCAGGCCCTCGACCCCTCGATGCTGCTCCTCGGCCTGAACTGGATGGACCCCGAGTGGCTCCTGGAGCAGTTCGGCTCGCAGATGTTCTGGGTCGCGGTCGGGATCGTCTTCATCGAGTGCGGCCTGCTGTTCCCGATCCTGCCCGGCGACTCGCTGCTGTTCAGCGTCGGCCTGTTCGTGCACCGGTCCGAGAGCGGCGAGGCCGGCATCCCGATGAACATCGTGGTGGCGTGCGCGGTGCTCAGCGCCGCCGCGTTCCTCGGCAACGTGGTCGGCTACGAGATCGGCCGCGCGATCGGTGAGCCGCTCGCCCAGCGCGACGGCCGGTTCCTCAAGAGGAAGTACTTCGAGCAGACCCACGACTTCTTCGAGCGGTACGGCGCCCGGGCGCTCGTCCTGGGCCGGTTCGTGCCGGTGGTCCGCACCTTCATCACGGTCACCGCCGGGATCGGCCGGATGGAGCGCCGGCACTTCTTCACCTGGTCGCTCGTGGGCGCGGTCCTGTGGGCCACCGGGATCACCCTGCTCGGATACTTCCTCGGCGGCATCGACTTCCTGCAGCACAACATCGAGGGCGCGGTGCTGGTGATCGTCGCGGTCTCGGTGCTGCCGATGGTGCTCGAGTGGTGGCGCCACCGCCGCGCCGCCACCCACTGAGCAGACCCGGCAGCCCGGTCGGCGTTCTGCGAGCCTGTGACCGTGGACGTCACCACCACCCCCCTCGACCGGGCGCTCGAGCGCGGCCGGTCCTCAGCCCGGCAACGGCTCGCCCGGCTGCGGCAGAACACCTGGCACATCGTGCAGTGCGCGCTCGCCGCCGCGGCGGCGTACTTCGTGGCCTCGGAGGTCCTGGGGCACGCCACCCCGTTCTTCGCCCCGATCGCGGCGGTGGTCAGCCTCGGCACCTCCTACGGGCAGCGGTTGCGCCGGGTCGCGGAGGTGACGCTCGGCGTGGCCATCGGGGTCTTCGTCGCCGACCTCTTCGTCACGGTGGCCGGGTCGGGCGCCTGGCAGCTGGCGCTGGTCGTCGCGATCGCGATGTCGACGGCGTTCCTGCTCGACGCCAGCCGGCTGTTCGTCACCCAGGCGGCGGTCCAGTCGATCGTGGTGACGACGCTGGTGCCGGACCCGGGCGCCGGCTTCACCCGCTGGACCGACGCGCTGGTCGGCGGCGCCGTGGCCCTGGTGGCCGCGACCATGGTGCCGCGGGCGCCGCTGCGCCGACCGCGCGAGCAGGCCGCCGTCGTCGTACGCAAGACCGCCCAGCTGCTGCGCAGCGCCTCCGAGGTGATGGTCGACGGTGACGTGGAGCGGGCGCTGGTGCTGCTCGCCGACGCCCGGAGCACCGAGTCGCTGGTGCGCGAGCTCCAGGACGCCGCCGACGAGGGACTCTCCGTGGTCGCGTCCTCACCGTTCCGGGTGCGGCACCGGGAGCCGCTGCGGCGGATGGCCGAGCTGGTGGAGCCTCTCGACCTCGCGCTGCGCAACACCCGGGTGCTGGTACGTCGGGCCGCCGTCGCCGCCCACCGGCAGGAGCCGGTCCCGCCCGGCTACGTGGTGGTCTGCGCCGAGCTCGCCGACGCCGCCGACGCCGTGGCGACCGAGCTCGAGGCGGACCGGATGCCGATCGCGGCGCAGCCCGCGCTGCTGGCGGTCGCCGCCGGCACCGGCCGGCTCGAGCGCAGCCCCGACCTGTCCGCGGAGTCGATCCTGGCGCAGATGCGCTCGGTGGTCGCCGACCTGCTGCGGATCACCGGGATGGGCGTGCTCGAGTCCTCCGACGCGCTGCCGCCCGCGCCGCACTGAGCCCCACCCCACCCCACACCCCGCCGAGTCGGCGCATCTGCAGCCCTCCACCCCGCCGAGTCGGCGCATCCGCAGCCCTGCACCCCGCCGAGTCGGCGCAACCGCAGCCCTGCACCCCGCCGAGTCGGCGCATCCGCAGCCTTCCACCCCGCCGAGTCGGCGCATCCGCAGCGCGTCCGGGCGACCAGCTGTGATGTCGAGCTCTGACTCACCGCTCGGCAGCCGCATCGAAGGGGCCCACACCATCGGCCGCGACTGCGGCATCGCGGGAAGCAGGAGGCGCCACCCGTGGCCAGGCGCGGTCTCGTGCCTTCAGGACTCGCAGCAACCAGCGCGCAGGGTGCCCTGTTGTTGCCGCAAACCCTGCTCGGGAGCAGCAACGAGCGCGCAATGTGCGCTGACGTTGCTCGCCGAGGTCACCCCGTCACCGCCGACCGAATCGGCGTCCGTCAGGCTGCAAACGCGCCGACTCGGCAGGCCCTGAGGCTGCAGACGCGCCGACTCGGCAGGTCCCGGCGCTGCAGACGCGCCGACTCGGCAGGTCCTGGCGCTGCAGATGCGCGACTCGGCGGGTGGGGGTCAGCTGTCGTCGCGGCGGCCCAGCCGGGACTCGAGCTCGGCCATCCGGTCCGAGAGCAGCCTCAGCTGGGCCAGGATCTCCTCGTCGGCCCGACGCTCGCCCGCCTCGAACGGGTCCGTGTCCTCCTTCACGAACAGCGAGGCCAGGGCCGCACTCACCCAGGCCAGGAGCACGAAGCCGGAGAGCATCAACGCGACGGAGACCAGCGCACCGGCCACCGTCTCCGGCTGCTCGCCGATGAAGCCGACCGTGGTCATCAGCGAGGTGGCCCACCACAACCCTTTCCAGAACGAGCCGACCGTGCCGGTCTCCAGCGACGCTACGGCGCCGGCGCTCAGCCCGATGAGCGCCAGGGCCACCACGAGCATCGGTCCGAGCCAGGACCTGCGGATCCGGGGCAGCTGCGGCATGGCGCTCTCCTCTCGATGGTCCAGCGTGCCACCGCGGCCGGTCCGGCGGCCATGACCCAACCGGCCCCGGTCCGGCAGGGTCCGGAACGGTCGGGCAGGGTCCGCCCGGTCCGGCCAGGGTCCGGCACGGTCCGGCAGGGTCCGTCCGGTCCGGCCAGGGTTCGCCCGGTTCGGGGCAGGGACCGCCGGGGCCGGCGGCCATGACCCAACCGGCCCCGGTCCGGCAGGGTCCACCCGGTCGGGCAAGCAGCCTCGAGCCACTAGGGTTCTGCTGTGACGAGCCTGACGCCCCTGCTGCTGGGCCTGGACTGGCTGGACCCGGAGAAGATCCTCGACCAGTTCGGCGACTACGCGTTGTGGGGCGCGGCCGCGATCATCTTCGCCGAGTGCGGGTTGCTGATCGGCTTCTTCCTACCCGGCGACTCGCTGCTCTTCACGGTGGGGCTGCTGCTCGCCGAGGACCAGATCTCCTACCCGCTGTGGCTGTGCTGCGCGGTGCTCGCCGTCGCAGCGGTCGCCGGCAACGCCTGCGGCTACGGCATCGGGGTGCAGGCGGGGCCGCGGGTCTTCAACCGGGAGGACTCCCGGATCTTCAAGCAGGCCTACGTCGACAAGTCCCGGAACTTCTTCGAGAAGTACGGCAGCCGGGCGATCGTGCTGGCCCGATTCGTGCCGGTGGTGCGCACCTTCATCACGGTCATCGCCGGCGTCGGGTCGATGAGCTTCCAGCGGTTCATCACCTACTCCGCGATCGGCGGGACGCTGTGGGCCGTCGGGGTGACGCTGCTCGGCTACTACCTGGGCTCGATCCCGTTCGTGAAGCACAACGTCGAGGTCATGCTGCTCGCCTTCGTGCTCGTGGCCGTCGTCCCGGTGGCCGTCGAGGTGCTGCGCGAGCGCGCCGCCGCCAAGCTGGCAGAGCTCACCGACGACTGACCGGGCAGGTCCGCCGCATCCACCGGGACGCTGGCCGGACCCCGGGCCTCGGGTCGAGGAAGCAGGCTGCTCAGAACACCGCCAGCGAGGCCGGCGCCCGCTCCGAGCGGGTGAGCGCCCGCAGCACCGCCGGCTGCCCGTGCCGACGCACCGCCAGCGTGGTGAGCAGCGTCAGCACCGGACGCACCACCGCGCGCGGGAACTCCGGCGTCGGCACGTCGAGGCTGACCGCGAGGTCGTCGCTGTGCACGACCACCTCGAGCATCCGGGTGAGCAGGAAGTCGTCCATCGACAGCGACCACTCCCACCACGGCATCCGGACGGTCGGCGGGGTGTCGCCGGACCACGCGCGCAGCGAGGCCAGGGAGCGCTGGAGGCGCTCGACGACGGCGTCACGGCCCTCCTCGGCGGTGTGCTCCGCGCCTTCGCGGATGTTCACGTTGGCCTCGTCGTCGAGAGCCGCCGTCACCCACTTCGAGCGCTGGTAGTGCTCCAGCACCGGCAGCGGGGTCTCCCGGGAGGCGGCCGAGGGAGCGGCGAGGGCGGCGTGCGCCGAGACGACCTGACCCGCCAGGTGCGTGGCCAGCGCGCCGACGCTCATCCGCGGCAGCGCGCTGGGCTCGGTCCAGCGCTTGGCCACCAGCTCGTGCTCGACCAGCGGCAACGCCACGTCGGCGGCCTCGACGAAGATCTCGCGACGGCTCACAGCCCGAGGTCCTCCGCGTCGAAGGCCCAGCGGTACTCGCAGCCGGCCTCCTTGACCGCCTCCCGGGCCCCGGTGTCCCGGTCGAGGATCACGGCGACGCCGACCACCTCGGCGCCGGCCTCGCGCAGCGCCTCGACCGCGGTCAGCACCGATCCGCCGGTGGTGGAGGTGTCGTCGACGGCCAGCACCCGCTTGCCCGCGACGTCGGGGCCCTCGATGCGGCGCTGCAGGCCGTGGGCCTTGCCGACCTTGCGGACCACGAACGCGTCGAGCTCACGGCCCCGCGCGGCGGCCGCGTGCACCATGGCCACCGCGACCGGGTCGGCGCCCAGCGTGAGACCGCCCACGGCGTCGTACTGCCAGTCCTCGGTCAGGTCGAGCATCACCGTCCCCACGTGCGGCGCCGCCTGGCCGTCGAGGGTGATCCGGCGCAGGTCGACGTAGTAGTCGGCCTCCTTGCCGGAGGAGAGGGTGACCTTGCCGTGCACCACGGCCTTGCGGGTGATCTGGTCCAGCAGGACGTCGCGCGCGCTCATGCGACCACCCTAGGCGGCTGCGTTCACTTGGCGCGCGTGGACACCAGATGGCCGAAGGCGATCATCCGGTTGTCGGTGTGGAACAGCTCGGAGCAGGTCGTGAGCGTGATCAGCCGGGGCTGGTCGGGAGGTCGTACGCCGTCCGGGTCGGGGTTCTGCGGACGGGGGTCGACCACCCAGGTGTCGCGGAAGGCCACCACGAGGTCGCGGGGGTCGGTGTCGAGCTCGTAGGTGAAGACCGCGTCGCGGGTCTCCACCAGCACCTCGTCACCGGGGCGCAGCGAGGGCATGTCGCGCAGCGGCTCCCCGTGGGTGACCCGGTGCGCCGCCAGCGCGAAGTTGCCCTTCTCCCCCGGGCCGGCGGCGTCCTCGAAGTGTCCGAAGCCGCGGGCCAGCACGTCGTCCTCGACGCCCTGGAAGACCGGCATCACGTAGCCGTCGCCGAAGCGCGGGATCCGGATCAGCGCGAGCGCGTCGCCCAGCCGGACCGGCTCCGCCGTACCGCCGCTCGTCCCGTCCCGCGAACCGTTGCCGGCGTCGACCGCCTGCCCGACGGTCGGCTCGCGCCAGTCGCGCTGGAGGCGCTCGACGGCGTCGCGCTGCCGCCGCTCACTGACGATGTTGGTGCCGAAGAACTGCCAGCCGACGTAGCCGAGCATCGCCAGCCCGGCGACGACGAGGCCCGTGCCGACCCAGAACGCGACCCCCCGACGTCTGCTCGCAGCCATGTCCCGATTGTCGCCTACGTCCGGAGCGAGCCGCAGCCGACCACCTAGAGTCGGGGACATGCCGGTTCCCAGCACCCGCACCGCCCAGCGCCTCCGCGGGATTCCCCCGACGATCTTCGCGGAGATGTCCGCGCTCGCGGTCCGGACCGGGGCGCTCAACCTGGGGCAGGGCTTCCCCGACGTGGACGGACCGCCGGAGGTGGTGGCCCGCGCGGTGGAGGCGCTGCGGAACGGCCGCAACCAGTACGCGCCCGGCCAGGGGACGCCGGAGCTGCGCGCCGCCGTCGCCGCCCACCAGCAGCGGCACTACGGCATCGAGCTCGACCCGGACACCGAGGTCGTGGTCACCGCCGGCGCGACCGAGGGCATCGCCGCCGCGATCCTGGCCCTGGTGAACCCCGGCGACGAGGTGGTGGTGCTCGAGCCGTTCTACGACTCCTACGTCGCCACCATCGCGATGGCCGGAGGGGTACGCCGGCCGGTGACCCTGCGGGCACCCCACTTCCGGCTCGACGCCGAGGAGCTCCGGGCGGCGGTCACCGACCGGACCACGGTGATCCTGCTGAACACCCCGCACAACCCGACCGGCTCAGTGCTCACGCCCGAGGAGCTGGCGGCGGTCGCGCGGGTGGCCGTGGAGCACGACCTGGTCGTGGTCACCGACGAGGTCTACGAGCACCTGGTCTTCGACGGTCGCCGGCACGTGCCGCTGTGCACGCTGCCCGGGATGGCCGAGCGCACGGTGAGCCTGTCCAGCGCCGGCAAGACGTTCTCGTTCACCGGCTGGAAGGTGGGCTGGGCCACCGGTCCGGCCGACCTCGTGGCCAGCGTCAGCGCCGCCAAGCAGTGGCTGACCTTCACCAACGCCGCGCCGTTGCAGCCCGCGGTCGCCTGGGCGCTGGAGCACGAGTCCGGCTTCTACGCCTCGCTCGCGGCTGACCTGCAGAAGAAGCGCGACCTGCTCTGCGCCGGGCTCGGCGAGCTCGACCTGGACGTGTACCTGCCCGAGTCGACCTATTTCGTCACCACCGACGTGCGCCGCTACGGTCATCGCGACGCGCGGGCGTTCTGCCTGGCGCTGCCCGAGCGGGCCGGCGTGGTGGCAATCCCCGCCCAGGCGTTCTACGACGACCAGGAGGAGGGCCGGCACAAGGTCCGCTGGGCGTTCTGCAAGGAGCGCTCGGTGGTCGAGGAAGGGGTACGCCGGCTGCGGGCCGCCGACCTGCACGCCTGAGCAGGCTCGGCCGCGGCCGGCAGAGCCTGAGCGTTGCCCGGGAAGCCCACGCCGGGCCCGGACCGGAGGTTAGGGTCGATCCGGCGGGGGCTTGACGAGGCTAGGAGTCGCGCATGGCCACGCGAGGCTGGTCGCGGCTCTCCGACCTGACCGCTCCGCTGGTCGTGCTCGCCGTGATCGTCACGGTCGACGTGGTCCTCGGCCCCGACGTGGTGATCAGCGGCGCCTACGCGATCGCCGCCGTTCTCGCCGGCGCGATCACCACGGTGCGCCGCACCGCTGTCGTCGCAGGGCTCTCGATCGCACTCTCGGCGGTGTCCGGCCTCTGGAACCAGAACTTCACGACCCTCGACTTCGAGATCAGGCTGCTTCTGACGCTCACGCTCAGCGCGCTGGCGATCGTGTCGGCGACCATCCGGACCAGGCGCGAGCGGGCGCTGCGGCACATGACGGTGATCGCGGAGACCGCCCAGCGCGCACTGCTGCGGGGCATGCCCGAGGCCGTCGGCTCGGTGGGTTTCGCGGCGCGCTACGTCTCGGCCACCCAGGAGGCGCTGGTGGGTGGCGACCTCTACGAGGTGGCCGCCAGCCCGTTCGGGGTCCGCGTCGTGGTGGGCGATGTCCGCGGCAAGGGTCTGGACGCCGTGCTGATGGCCGGCACCGTCCTCGGTGGCTTCCGCCGGTCGGCGTTCAGCCGGCCGACGCTGACCGCAGTCGCCCGCGACATGGACGAGGTCGTGCGGGCCGTCGCGGGCGAGGAGGACTTCGTCACCGCCGTGCTCGCGGAGTTTCACGAGGACCACACCGTGACCCTGGTGAACTGCGGACACCACCCGCCGCTGCTCGTCACCACGACGCGGGACGGCATCCTGGTCGACACCGGCGAGCCGGAGCCGCCGCTCGGCCTGGCCCCGAGGCCGGCGGCCGTCACGTGGCCGTGGCCCGAAGGCTCCCGGATCCTGCTCTACACCGACGGGCTGGTCGAGGCCCGCAATGGCCGTGGGGCCTTCTTCCCTCTCGTCGACCACGCGGCGGCCCTGCAGAAGGGTAGCCTCCACGAGGCGCTCGACGGGCTGCTGCGCCAGGTGATCGACCACGCGGGCCGCCGGGTCAACGACGACCTCGCCCTGGTGCTCGTCGAGCACCGGGCCTGACGCCGGGGCGGCTCAGCCGCCCGTCAGCTCCTCGAGCAGCGCCCGCACCCGGCGGTCGATGTCGTCGCGGATCTCCCGCACCTCCGCGGCGCCCCTGCCGGCCGGATCGGTCAGCACCCAGTCCTCGTAGCGCTTGCCGGGGAAGATCGGGCAGGCGTCGCCGCAGCCCATCGTGATGACCACGTCGGAGGCTGCGACGTCCTCGGTCGCCAGCTTCGTGGGGAACCGGCGGGAGACGTCGAGGCCGAGCTCCGCCATCACCTCGACGACCGCCGGGTTCACCCGGTCGGACGGTTCGGAGCCGGCGGAGCGAACGTGCACCCGCCCCTGCGCATGGTGCTCGAGCAGGGCAGCGGCCATCTGGGAGCGGCCGGCGTTGTGCACGCAGACGAAGAGAACCTCGGGGACCGTGCTCACGGGGATGTCCTTCCGGGTCGGGGGTGCGAGGAACCCGCCCGCTCGACGGGGGGAGGTGGGCCGGGAGTCACCCGGACCCCCTGCTGCGGGAAGAAGCGCCGGGCCCAGAGCGCGACGTACACCAGCCCGACGAGGACCGGCACCTCGATCAGCGGGCCGACGACCCCGGCGAGTGCCTGACCGCTGGTCACGCCGAACACCCCGATCGCCACGGCGATCGCGAGCTCGAAGTTGTTGCCGGCCGCGGTGAAGGCCAGCGTCGTGGACCGCTCGTAGCTCATCCGCAGCCGGTGCCCGAGGGCGAAGGAGCCCGTCCACATCAGGGCGAAGTAGGCGAGCAGCGGGAGCGCGATCCGGGCGACGTCGAGGGGCCTGCTGGTGATGGTGTCGCCCTGCAGGGCGAACAGGATCACCACGGTGAACAGCAGGCCGTACAAGGCGGCCGGACCGATGCGGGGCAGCAGCCGGGTCTCGTACCACTCACGGCCACGGGCACGCTCCCCGATCGTCCGGGTGAGGTAGCCCGCGACCAGCGGAACGCCCAGGAAGACCAGCACGTTGAGCGCGATCTCGCCCACCGACACCTCGAGCGCGGCGCCGTCCAGGCCGAGCCAGCCGGGGAGCAGCTCGAGGTAGAACCAGCCCAGCGCGGCGAAGGCGACGATCTGGAAGACCGCGTTGAGGGCCACCAGGATCGCGGCCGCCTCCCGGTCGCCGCAGGCCAGGTCGTTCCAGATCAGCACCATCGCGATGCAGCGGGCCAGGCCGACGATGATCAGCCCGGTGCGGTACTCCGGCAGGTCGGGCAGCAGCAGCCAGGCCAGCGCGAACATCAGCGCCGGGCCGACCAGCCAGTTCAGGATCACCGAGCTGACCAGCAGCCGCCGGTCGGCGGTGACGTGGCCGAGCTCGTCATAGCGGACCTTGGCCAGCACCGGGTACATCATCACCAGCAGGCCGAGCGCGATCGGCAGCGAGATCGAGCCGACCTCGACCGCGGAGAGGGCGTCGTCGAGCCCCGGCAGCAGCCGGCCCAGCACGAGACCCGCCAGCATCGCAGCGCCGATCCACAGCGGCAGGAACCGGTCCAGAGTGGAGAGCCGCCGCAGGACCGGCGCCTCCTTGGCGTGGGCGTACTCGTGGACGGTGTCGCTCATCGCAGCTGCTCCGCGGCGGGGACACCGGGGGCGTTGAACAGGGTCGACATCGCTGCCATCGCCTCCGGACGGGCCTGGTAGTAGACCCACACGCCGCGCTTCTCCCGGTCGAGCAGCCCGGCCTCGTGCAGCACCTTCAGATGGTGGCTGATGGTCGGCTGGGACAGGTCGAAGGCCGGCGTCAGGTCGCACACGCAGGCCTCACCTCCGGCGTGCGAGAGCACCATCGACATGAGTCTCAGCCGCACCGGGTCGGCGAGCGCCTTGAGCAGTGGGGCCACCCGGGCGGCCTGCTCCTCGCTCAGCGGCTCCCGTGAGAGCGGGGTGCAGCAGGCGAGCGGGTCCTCGGTCAGCAGCGGCAGCGACGTACGAGAGTTCGACACATATCTATGTTGACACTCATCTATATGCGTGGCAATCTCAGAGATAGATGACTATCGATGTCTCGCGGGACCATCCCGCGACCAGAAAGGAAGCAGCCATGTCACGCGTCCAGCTCGCCCTCCGGGTCCCCGACCTCGAGGCCGCCGTCGGGTTCTACTCCCGGCTCTTCGACACCGCTCCTGCCAAGCGGCGCCCCGGCTACGCCAACTTCGCGATCACCGAGCCGCCCCTGAAGCTGGTGCTGCTCGAGGGGACCGCCGGCGAGCAGACCCGGATGGACCACCTCGGGGTCGAGGTCGAGAGCACCGACCTGGTCGGCGCCGCCACCCACCGGCTTGCCGAGGCCGGCCTGATCACGCGCACTGAGGCGAGCACCACCTGCTGCTACGCCGTGCAGGACAAGGTCTGGGTGACCGGCCCGGGCGAGGAGCCCTGGGAGGTCTACACCGTCCTGCAGGACGCGCAGCCCGAGCTCGAGGGCCTCACCGCCCAGGAGCTCTCGGGGGTCGGCGGCGACGGGACCTGCTGCACCACGAGCGCGACGGCAGAGAGCGAGCGTCCGACGGCGACGTCCACACCCACCGCGCCCGCCTGCTGCTGAGCGGCGACACCCCGCAGTGCCGGCCGGGTCAGTCGGGTCAGTCGGGTCAGCCGGGACGGCTCACCAGACGGGCGGCTTGCCCTGCGGACGCTGCGGACCGCCCTGCGGCTGCTGCTCCGGCGCGGGCGGCTGCTGCCCGTACGGCGGCTGCGGCTGCTGCCCGTACGGCGGCTGCGGCTGCTGCCCGTACGGCTGCGGCTGCTGTCCGGGGGTCGGGGAGGCCGGCGGCGGAGGGTACGGCGGGCCGGAGGTGCCGCCCCCGGCGAACCAGGCGTTCGACGCCCGCCCGAGCAGCAGCCAGACGGTCGCGGCGGCGAGCGCGGTGACGACCAGGCCGACCGGGAACGCGACCAGCCCGAGCAGCCCGGAGGCGACCGCGGAGACCACCAGCAGCAGACGGGCCCAGCCGACCCGGCGGAAGGTCAGGAAGGCCAGCGCCATCGCGGCGAGGCACCAGAAGAGGATCAGCGCGCTGAGCACCCACAGGGCGGCGAGCACGTCCTGGGTGTTCAGGTCCATCCGGGCGACTTCGGGGTTCTGCTCGATGACGTCGACGACGGTGTCCTTGGCGAGCACCAGCCCGGCCACGACCACGGCGAACAGGAGCGCGGTCAGGCCGGCGGCGACGAAGGTCAGCACGGTGGCGGCGACCACGCTGCCCGGGCGGCCGGTCGCGGTCGGTGCGGACGACGTGGCACCAGCGGGGCTCGGACGGGCGCCCGGCGGCGGCCAGCCGGACGGCGACGTCACCGGCGCGGACTGCTCCTCGGGCCGCTGACCGAAGGGCTGGGCGGCCGGCGGCGGCTGCCGCACCTCGGGCGAGGACTCCTCCCCCGACCGGGACACCGGCCGGGCCTGGACCGGCGGCCACTGGTCGGCCGGCACCGGCGGCCGGGGCGGCGGCCAGGCGTCGGCGGACGGCTGGCGACCGTGGTCGGACCCGTCCGCAGCGCCGTCCTCTGACCGGGACCCGGTCGCGGCGTCCAACGGCTGTGGGGCGCGGCCGGCGAACCAGTCCCGCGCGGGGCGACCCCACAGCAACGTGGCGGCGAACGCCACGAGCAGCGCGAGCGCACCGCCGGTGACCGGCGAGGTCAGCAGCAGCAGCCCGGCGGCGACCGAGAACCCGATCCGGGCGGCGCGGTGGCGCTGGAAGACGTAGACGGCCAGCACCGCGGCGGTCGCGGCGAGCGCCCCGTCGAGGAAGACCAGTGCCCGCAGCACCGAGGCCACGGCGTCGGCGTCGAGGCCGAGGCCGCTGCCCGGCTCGCGGGCGAGGAAGTCATCGATCGCGGCGCGCATCTCGACCGAGCGGAGCCGGGTGAGGGCGTCGAACAGCGAGACGACGAGCAGCAGGCTCGCCACCAGGCCGATCCCCGCCGCCATCGTGACCTGGCGGGGACGCGGAAGGTTCGACTCAGCCATGCGGCCCATTCCACCACGCCGACCAGGCGGTGCCGGTCACGACGTCACCCCGGCGTCACCCCGACGTCGCCCCGACCGGGGTCAGCCGGAGGGTGTCGCCGGCCTCGTCGAGGTCCACCCGGACCGTGGAGCCGTCGAGCACCTGCCCGGCGAGCAGCATCCGGGCGAGCTGGTCGCCGATGGCGGTCTGCACCAGCCGGCGCAGCGGCCGGGCGCCGTACGCCGGGTCGTAGCCGGTCAGCGCGAGCCACCGGTGGGCGGCCTCCGAGACCTCGACCGTGATCCGGCGGGCGGCGAGGCGCCGGCCGAGCTCGGCGATCTGCAGGTCCACGATGTGCGTGAGCTCGTCGGGGCTGAGCGAGTCGAACATGACGATCTCGTCGAGCCGGTTCAGGAACTCCGGCTTGAACGACTGCCGCACCACGGCCATCACGGAGTCGCGCTTCTTCTCCTCGTCGATCGTCGGGTCGACGAGGAACATCGAGCCGAGGTTCGAGGTGAGGATCAGCACCACGTTGCGGAAGTCGACGGTGCGGCCCTGGCCGTCGGTCAGCCGGCCGTCGTCGAGCACCTGCAGCAGGATGTCGAAGACCTCCGGGTGCGCCTTCTCCACCTCGTCGAGGAGCACCACGCTGTACGGGCGCCGGCGGACCGCCTCGGTCAGCTGGCCGCCGTCCTCGTAGCCGACGTAGCCGGGCGGGGCGCCCACCAGCCGCGCCACGCTGTGCTTCTCGGAGTACTCGCTCATGTCGATGCGCACGATCGCCCGCTCGTCCTCGAACAGGAAGTCGGCGAGCGACTTGGCCAGCTCGGTCTTGCCGACGCCGGTCGGGCCGAGGAACAGGAACGACCCGGTCGGTCGGTTCGGGTCGGAGATGCCGGCCCGGGAGCGGCGTACGGCGTCGGAGACCGCGGCGACCGCCGCCTTCTGGCCGATCAGCCGCTCGCCGAGGACCTCCTCCATGCGCAGCAGCTTGGCGGTCTCCCCCTCGAGCAGCCGGCCGGTGGGGATGCCGGTCCAGGCCTCGACCACGTCGGCGATCTCCTCGGGCCCCACGGACTCGCGGACCATCGGGTTCTCGATCACCTCGGCGTCCTCGGCGGCACCGATCCGCTTCTCGAGCTCGGGGATCCGGCCGTAGAGGATCTCGCTGGCCTGGGCCAGGTCCCCCTCGCGCTGGTAGCGGTCGGCCTCGATGCGCAGCTGGTCGATCTGCTTGCGCAGCTCGCCGGAGCCCTCCAGCGCGGCCTTCTCGAGCTCCCACCGGGCCTCCAGCCCGCGCAGCTCCTCCTCGCGGTCGGCGAGGTCGGCCCGCAGCTTCCCCAGCCGGTCCTTGGAGGCCTCGTCGGTCTCCCGCTCGAGGGCCAGCTGCTCCATCCGCATCCGGTCCACCGCCCGGCGCAGCTCGTCGATCTCGACCGGTGAGGACTCGATCTCCATCCGCAGCCGCGACGCCGCCTCGTCGACGAGGTCGATGGCCTTGTCGGGCAGCTGCCGTCCGCTGATGTAGCGGTCGGAGAGCATCGCGGCGGCCACCAGCGCCTGGTCGGTGATCTTCACGCCGTGGTGGGCTTCGTACTTCTCCTGCAGGCCGCGCAGGATCGCCACGGTGTCCTCCACCGAGGGCTCGCCGACGAAGACCTGCTGGAAGCGCCGCTCGAGCGCGGGGTCCTTCTCGATCCGCTCGCGGTACTCGTCGAGCGTGGTCGCGCCGATCATCCGCAGCTCGCCGCGGGCCAGCATCGGCTTGAGCATGTTGCCGGCGTCCATCGAGGAGTCGCCGCCGGCGCCGGCCCCGACGACCGTGTGCAGCTCGTCGATGAAGGTGATGATCTGGCCCTCGGAGTCCTTGATCTCCTGCAGGACGGCCTTGAGCCGCTCCTCGAACTCGCCGCGGTACTTCGCGCCGGCCACCATCGCGGCGAGGTCCAGCGAGAGCACCCGGCGGCCCTTCAGCGAGTCCGGCACGTCGCCGTCGACGACCCGCTGGGCGAGCCCCTCGACGACGGCGGTCTTGCCGACGCCCGGCTCGCCGATGAGCACCGGGTTGTTCTTGGTGCGCCGGGAGAGCACCTGCACCAGCCGGCGGATCTCGGCGTCGCGGCCGATGACCGGGTCCAGCTTGCCCTCGCGGGCGGCGGCGGTCAGGTCGACGGCGTACTTCTCCAGCGCCTGGTAGGTGCCCTCGGGGTCCTGGCTGGTGACCCGCTGCGAGCCGCGGACCCCGGTGAGGGCGCCGCGGAGCGCGTCGGGGGTGGCGCCACGCTCGGTCAGGACCGTGGCGGCCGGGCTCGCGACGGTGGCGAGCGCGATCAGCAGGTGCTCGGTGGAGACGTAGTCGTCCTTCATCTCCGCGGCGATGTCGTTGGCGGTGGTCAGCGCCTGCAGGGCCGCGCGGGAGTACGACGGTGCGCCCACCGTCGCGCCCGCGGCGGCGGGGAGGCGACCCAGCTCGGCGTCGACGGCCGCCACCACCTGTGCCGGGGCGACGCCCGCGGCCTCGAGCAGCGGGCCGGTGATCGACTCGGGCTGCGCGAGCAGCGCGGCGAGCAGGTGGACCGCCTCGACCTGGGCGTGGCCGGAGGTGGCGGCCCGGGTGATGGCGTCCTGGATGGCCTGCTGGCTCCGGGTGGTGAACTTCGATGCGTCCATGTGCTGTGCCCCCTGCGGGTGACGGAAGGTCTGCTGGTCCTGCTAGTCGTGCGGGTGACGGAAGGTCTGGTCCTGCTGGTCGAGCGGGTCGTGCGGGCGGTGCGGGTCGGGGACCGCGGGGTCGGCGCGGTCGGCGTCGGGCGGGTCAGTAGCGGCCTCGGCGCCAGACCGTCACGGACTGTCCGGCCGAGGAGACCGGGACCGCCGGCAGGTTCTTGACGCCGGTGGTCCGGAGGTTGGCGCGGAGGGCGAGCTCGCTGCCGGCGAGCTCCTCCTCCAGCTCGACGACGCGGCGGCGCAACGCGTCGACCTGGTGCTCCAGCTCGAGGATCCGCTTGACGCCCTCGAGCCCGATGCCGGCGGCGGTGAGCTGCGCGACCTCGCGGAGCAGCTCGATGTCGCGCCAGGAGTAGCGTCGGCCGCCCCCGCCGGTGCGGCCGGGTCGGACCAGCCCGAGCCGGTCGTAGGAGCGGAGCGTCTGGGGGTGCAGCCCGGTGAGCTCGGCGGCCACGCTGATCACGTAGACGGGGGTGTCCGGTGACGGCTGTGCCGCGAATCCCGGCCGCTGCCGGCTCATCGGCCCGCTCCCTCCGCGAACAGGTTGGCCCGCAGGTCGCCGGCGCCGACGGTGTCACGGTAGGCCTCCACCGCCGCCCGCGCCTCCGGCGACAGCGCCGCGGGCACCTGCACCTCGACGGTGACCAGCAGGTCACCGGTGCGCTGGACTCCGCGCGCGTCCTTGCCGGGCACGCCCTTGCCGCGCACCCGGAAGGTGCGCCCGCTCGGTGTCCCCGGCGGGATCCGCACCGTCACCGGAGCCTCACCCAGCGTCGGGACCTTGACCTCGGCTCCGAGGGCCGCCTCGTGGAAGGCGATCGGCACGGTCAGGGTGAGGTTGTCGCCCTTGCGCTTGAACAGCCGGTGCGGGCTGACGTGCACGGTGACGATCAGGTCCCCGGCCGGGCCGCCGCGCTCGCCGCTGGCGCCCTTGCCGCGGAGCCGGATCCGCTGGCCGTCCTTCACGCCGGCGGGGATCCGCGCCGAGACGGTCCGGTTCGACAGTCCGCGCCCGGAGCCGTGGCAGGTGGGGCACGGGTCGTCCACCACGAGCCCGCGACCACCGCAGGTGCGGCAGGTCTCGTTCATGGTGAACGCGCCACCGACCGAGGCTGCCCGCATGCCGACGCCCTCGCAGTCGGGGCAGACCCGCGGCATCGTGCCCGACCGGGCGCCGGTGCCGGAGCAGTCCGGGCAGGGGGCGTCGGAGGAGAGCCGCAGCGAGACGGTCACCCCGTCGATGGAGTCGACGAAGCCGATCGTGGCCTCGGCCTCCAGGTCGGCACCGCGGCGGGGGGTCGCGGTCCTCGTGGTGCGGGCTCCGCCGCCACCGCCGAACATGGTGCCGAACAGGTCGCCGAAGCCGCCTCCCGAGGTGCCGGCGCCGAACAGGTCGTTGACGTCGAACGTGGTGCCGCCCGTCGTCCCGCCGCGGCCCGGTGCCCCGAAGGGACCGAACCCGCCGGCGAAGGCGTCGCGCATCTCGTCGTACTTCTTGCGCTTCTCGGTGTCCCCGATGACGTCGTAGGCCTCGGCGACCGCCTTGAACCGGTCCTCGGCGGCCTTGTCGCCCGGGTGCGAGTCCGGGTGGTTGGCACGAGCGAGCTTGCGGTAGGCCTTCTTGATGTCGTCGGCCGACGCGTCCTTGCTGACACCGAGGACCTTGTAGAAGTCCTTGGTGGCCCAGTCCGAGCTCGTCATGTGCCCTCCTCCCGTGGGTGTCGGTGGCCGTGCTCACCCCGCCGGTGGCGGCGGGGCGGGCACGGCCCGGTCGTGATCAGTCGCCGGCCGGCTCGGGGTCGACGACGGTGACCCGCGCAGGGCGGACGACCCGCTCGCCGATCTGGTAGCCGGCCGAGACGACGTCGCGGCAGGTCGTGGTGGTGACCTCGGCCGAGTGCGCGTGCATCAGTGCCTCGTGGAACCGCGGGTCGAACTCGTCCCCGGGGGCGCCGAACTTGGTCAGCCCCTGGGCCGCGACGATCCGCTCCAGCGACTCCGCCACCGCCTTGAAGCCGCCCTCGAGCTCGCCGTGCTCGCGCGCCCGGTCGACGTCGTCGAGGACCGGCAGCAGCGCCGCGAGCACCGAGAAGCGGGCGTTCTCCAGCACCAGCTCGCGGTCGCGGTCGACCCGGCGCTTGTAGTTGACGTACTCCGCCTGCAGACGCTGCAGGTCCTCGGTCAGTGCCGCGACCCGGGACTGGGCGCCGGCCAGGTCGGCCAGCAGGTCGGTCGAGGACTCCTCGGCGACGTCTCCCGGGCTGTCCGGCGACCCGGCGTGACCGGCCAGCTCCTCCTCGGCGTACCCGGCGGCCCCGGGGGCCGCAGCCTCCTGCGGCTCCCGGGTCGCCGCCGCGGCGTCGGCCGCCGCCCCGTCGGGGCGGTCGGCCGGCGTCGTCGCGTCGGACGTGGACGTGGTGTGGTCGTGGGTCACTTGGTGCCACCCTCGCCGGCGTCGCCCGGCTCCTCGTCGATGATCTCGGCGTCGACGACGTCCTCGTCGGCGTCACCGGTGCCGGAGGTGCCGCCCGCGGCGGCCGCGTCGGCCTCACCGGCGGCGTACATCGCGGCCCCCATCTTCTGGCTGGACTGGTTGAGCTTGTCCAGTGCCGCCGAGATCGCCGAGACGTCCTCGCCCTCGAGCGCCGACTTCAGCGCGTCCACGTCGCCCTGGACCTCGGTCCGGACGTCCTCGGGGATCTTGTCGCCGTTCTCGGAGAGGAACTTCTCGGTGGAGTAGACGACCCCGTCGGCCTGGTTGCGGGTCTCCACGGCCTCCTTGCGCAGCCGGTCCTCCTCGGCGTACTGCTCGGCGTCCTTGACCATCTTGTCGATGTCGTCCTTGGACAGCGCCGAGCCACCGGTGATCGTCATCGACTGCTCGCGGCCGGTGCCCCGGTCCTTGGCGGAGACGTGCACGATGCCGTTGGCGTCGATGTCGAAGGTGACCTCGATCTGCGGGACGCCGCGCGGGGCCGGCGGCAGGCCGGTCAGCTCGAAGTTGCCGAGGGGCTGGTTCTGCGCCGCCATCTGGCGCTCGCCCTGGTAGACCTGGATCATCACCGACGGCTGGTTGTCGTCGGCGGTGGTGAAGACCTCGGAGCGCTTGGTCGGGATCGTGGTGTTGCGATCGATCAGCCGCGTCATCACGCCGCCCTTGGTCTCGATGCCCAGGCTCAGCGGGGTCACGTCGAGCAGCAGGACGTCCTTGACCTCACCCTTGAGCACGCCGGCCTGGAGGGCGGCGCCCACCGCGACGACCTCGTCGGGGTTGACGCCCTTGTTGGGCTCCTTGCCGTTGGTGAGCTCCTTGACGACCTCGGCCACGGCCGGCATCCGGGTGGACCCGCCGACCAGGATGACGTGGTCGATCTTGGAGACGTCGATCCCCGCGTCCTTGATGACCTGCTTGAACGGCGACTTGGTGCGGTCGAGCAGGTCCTGGGTCATCCGCTGGAACTCGCTGCGGCTGACCTTCTCCTCGAAGTGCAGCGGGCCGGACTCCGAGTGGGTGATGTAGGGCAGGTGGATCGTGGTCTCGCTCGAGGAGGACAGCTCGATCTTGGCCTTCTCGGCCGCCTCCTGGAGGCGCTGTCGCGCGATCTTGTCCGCACCGAGGTCGACACCGTTGTTGTCCTTGAACTTCTTGACCATCCACTCGACGAGGCGGCTGTCCCAGTCGTCACCGCCGAGGTGGTTGTCACCGGAGGTCGCCTTGACCTCGACGACGCCGTCACCGATCTCGAGCAGCGACACGTCGAAGGTGCCGCCGCCGAGGTCGAAGACGAGGATGGTCTGGTCGGTCTCCTTGTCCAGGCCGTAGGCGAGGGCCGCCGCGGTCGGCTCGTTGACGATCCGGCTCACCGTCAGCCCGGCGATCTCGCCGGCCTCCTTGGTGGCCTGCCGCTGGGCGTCGGAGAAGTACGCCGGCACCGTGATGACGGCGTCGGTCACGGTCTCGCCGAGGTAGGCCTCGGCGTCCCGCTTGAGCTTCTGCAGCACGAACGCGGAGATCTGCTGGGAGGTGAACGACTTGTCGTCGATCTGGGTCTTCCAGTCGGTGCCCATGTGCCGCTTGACCGACCGGATGGTGCGGTCGACGTTGGTCACGGCCTGGCGCTTGGCGACCTCTCCGACGAGCACCTCGCCGTTCTTGGCGAAGGCGACGACGGACGGCGTCGTACGAGCACCCTCCGCGTTGGCGATGACGGTGGGTTCTCCACCCTCCAGGACGGCGACGACGGAGTTCGTCGTGCCCAGATCGATTCCGACGGCGCGAGCCATGTGTGACCTCCATAGTGCGACCCCCGCGGGGGTCGCGGGGCGATGTGTGCGTTCTCGGTTCGGGGGCGGCGATCAGGCCGCTCCGCAAGTGTGTCAAACAAGTTGAGCCGGTTCAACTCAACTTCTCACACAGGCGACAACGCACGCGGGGGCCGCCGTGTTCCCACTCCCCGGCCTGTCCGGCCGCGGTCAGCTGATCGCGATGGTCACGGGGTTCGACGCCTTGCCGGAGCCGGGGTCGACGACCCGGAACCGGTTCTCGCCGCTGCGCCCGGAGTAGATGTAGGTGGCGAACACCCCGCCGTTCACGTTCGCGGAGACCGGGAAGACCGCCCAGGCGCCGTCCTCGAACCGCTGGATCTGGAGCGAGACCCCGTCGCCACCGGGGTAGGTGCCGGTGAGGTTGATCCGCTCCCCGTTGCTCGCCTGGAGCGGGAACGCCTGCAGGCTGATCTGCGGCTTGGGCTTCTTCGTCGGCTTCTCCGTCGGCGTCGCGGACGGCGTCGCGGACGGCTCCGGGGCAGACCGGCCGGGTGGGTCCGGGAACCCCTGCGGCGTGGTGGTCGGCTCGGCGGTCGGCATGTAGAGGCTGGGCGGCGCGGAGGCGGTCTGGCTCCCGCCCTCGCCGACGCCGCTCACCTTGGCGGCGCCGAGCGCCACCAGGCCGACGACTCCCCCGACCAGCAACGACACCACGACGAGCGCGGCGAGACCGACCAGGACCTGACGGGTCCAGTGCGTGTCCTCGGGGTGGGTGCCATAGGTCGATCATCCTGCACCGACCTCGCATCGTCGAAACGTGCCCCTCCACCAGGCCCGCCCCGGGGACCACAGCACCCCGCGACCTCGGTCCGGTGCGGACCTCGGTCGCGGGGCGACGGCGTACGGGCGTCAGCGCGACGACGCCACGGGTGGATCAGACCGGCAGGCGCTCGCCGGTCGCGGTGGAGAACAGGTGGATGTGACCCTGCTTGGGCGCGAAGTGCACGGTCTCGCCCTTGGTCGGAGGGCGACGCCCGTCGACGCGGGCGATGATCTCGTGGTCCTGTCCGTTGAGGTCCGCGGTGCCGAAGACGTAGGCGTCCGCGCCCAGCTCCTCGACCAGGTTGACCGTCGTCCGCAGTCCGGCGCCGTCCCCGACGAGCTCCATGTCCTCGGGCGGACGCCCACGGTGACCTTCTGCCCGGCCTTGCCGACCTCCTCCGCCGTCTCGCGCGGGATCGGCAGGTGCAGCGCACCGAACTCCATGCTGCCGCCGGAGACGCTGACCTGGAACAGGTTCATCGCCGGCGAGCCGATGAAGCCGGCCACGAAGACGTTGTGCGGGTTGTCGTACATGTTGCGGGGGAGTCGACCTGCTGGAGGATCCCGTCCTTGAGGACGGCGACCCGGTCGCCCATCGTCATGGCCTCGACCTGGTCGTGGGTCACGTAGACGGTGGTGACCCCGAGCCGACGCTGCAGGGCCGCGATCTGGCTGCGCGTCTGCACCCGGAGCTTCGCGTCGAGGTTCGACAGCGGCTCGTCCATGAGGAAGACCTGGGGCGAGCGGACGATCGCCCGGCCCATCGCGACCCGCTGGCGCTGACCGCCGGAGAGCGCCTTCGGCTTGCGCTCGAGGTACTCCTCGAGGTCGAGGATCTTCGCGGCCTCGCGGACCCGCTCGGCGATCTTGTCCTTGGACTCACCGGCGATCTTCAGCGCGAAGCCCATGTTGTCCGCGACGGTCATGTGCGGGTAGAGCGCGTAGTTCTGGAAGACCATCGCGATGTCGCGGTCCTTGGGCGCCAGGTTGGTGACGTCGCGGTCACCGATCCGGATGGCACCCTCGTTGACGTCCTCGAGCCCGGCGAGCATGCGCAGCGAGGTGGACTTGCCGCAGCCGGAGGGGCCGACCAGGACGAGGAACTCCCCGTCGCCGATCTCGATGTTGAGCTTGTCCACCGCGGGGCGCTCGGCTCCGGGGTAGAGACGGGTGGCGTTGTCGAAGGTGACAGTGGCCATGGTGAGGTGACTCCCTTCACCGGCAGGAACGTGCCGGACGATCCGTGTAAATGGAGTAGACAGGTCTCCCGACCGTAGTGCCCCGCGTCACATCTGTAAACGCGCGGCGCGGCGGTCCCCGCGCCCTGCAGCGGGGCGGGCCGCCAATCGTGACGGGGTCGTGACCCCTCCGTCGGCGCGCCCCTCGCGGCTCTTCGTCGTTACGGAACCGTGACCACCGCGATTGTTGACCCCGGATTGCGTAAACGTTTACATCAGGTAACAACCGGGACGGGGGGTGCGTTCTGACCGCAGCCCGGTCCGGCGTCCACGGCAAGAAGAGGAGCACATGCATATGCGATCACCCAAGGCACGCCGGGGTGTGGCGTCCGTCGCCATCCTGCTGAGTGCCGGCCTGACGCTCGCCGCCTGCGGTGGCGACGACTCGAGCGAGGCCACCGGCAAGACCAACACCGCCGGTGGCACGTCGCCCGGCGAGGGCAAGGCCGAGTGCGAGCAGCTGACCGGGTTCGGTGACCTCACCGGCAAGGAGGTCAACGTCTACACCTCGATCCTGCCGCCCGAGCAGCAGGCGCACGAGGACTCCTACAAGCTCTTCACCGAGTGCACCGGAGCCAAGGTCAACTACGAGGGCTCCGCCGAGTTCGAGGCGCAGCTCGTCGTCCGGGTCCGCAGCGGCAACCCGCCGGACATCGCCTACGTCCCGCAGCCGGGCCTGCTCAACACCCTGGTCACCGACACCGGCAAGGTCGTCGCCCCGCCGGACGCCGTCGCGAAGAACGTCGACGACTTCTTCGGCGAGGACTGGAAGTCCTACGGCACCGTCGACGGCACGTTCTACGCCGCCCCGCTGGGCGCCAACGTGAAGTCGTTCGTCTGGTACTCCCCGCAGACCTTCAAGGACAACGGCTGGGAGATCCCGAAGACCTGGGACGAGATGATCGCCCTGTCGGACAAGATCGTCCAAGAGGGCAAGATGAAGCCCTGGTGCGCGGGCATCGGCTCGGGCGAGGCCACCGGCTGGCCGGCCACCGACTGGCTGGAGGACGTCGTCCTCCGTGCCGCCGGCCCGGACGTCTACGACCAGTGGGTCAACCACGAGATCCCGTTCAACGACCCCAAGATCGTCGACTCGCTCGACAAGGTCGGTGCCATCCTCAAGAACGACGACTACGTCAACGGCGGCCTCGGCGACGTGAAGTCGATCGCCACGACCACCTTCCAGGACGCCGGTCTGCCGATCCTGAAGGACGAGTGCGCGATGCACCGCCAGGCGAGCTTCTACGCGGCCAACTGGCCGGAGGGCACCAAGGTCGCCGAGGACGGCGACGTGTTCGCCTTCTACCTGCCGCCGATGAGCGAGGAGTTCGGCAACCCGGTCCTCGGTGGCGGTGAGTTCGTCGCGGCCTTCAACGACGAGCCGGCAACCCAGGCTCTGCAGGTCTACCTCTCCAGCGACGTCTGGGCCAACGAGAAGGCCAAGGCCACGCCGGCCGGCGGCTGGGTGAGCGCCAACAAGGGGCTCGAGGTCGACAACCTGGCCAGCCCGATCGACCGCCTCTCGGCCGAGACGCTCCAGGACCCCGACGCGGTGTTCCGCTTCGACGGTTCGGACCAGATGCCCGGCGCCGTGGGCGCCGGCTCCTTCTGGAAGGAGATGACCGCGTGGATCACCGGTCAGAGCACGCAGGACACGCTCGACGGCATCGAGAGCAGCTGGCCTAGCAGCTGACCTCACGACGCGGCCGGGCCCCACGGGGTCCGGCCGCGTCCCGGGCCGGGCCGGTACGCCGTACGCGCCCCGCCCTCGGCCACCCCCCGGTGGCCACCCTCGGCGCACCCGCTCCGTTGTCCTATCAGGAGGCACCTGGATGTCGACAGGCGAGAAGCTCGTCCAGCTGGTCATCGTGATCGCATTGTTCGTCGGGGTGATGGCCGTGGTCCTGGTCATTGCCGACCGGCTGAAGTCCAAACGGGGCGAGTCCCTGCAGACCGTGGCGTTCTTGCTGCCCGCGGTCCTCATGATCGGGATCGGCCTGCTCTACCCGGCCGTCCGCACCATGTACGAGTCCTTCCGCAATGCAGCCTCGACCGGGTTCGTGGGATTCGAGAACTACCAGACCATCTTCACCAACGGTGACCAGCTCACCGTGCTGCGCAACACGGCGCTGTGGGTGATCCTCACCCCGATCCTCGCCACCTTCATCGGTCTCGTCTACGCGATCCTGATCGACCGCAGCCGGTTCGAGAAGTTCGCCAAGGCGCTGATCTTCCTGCCGATGGCGATCTCCCTGGTGGGCGCCTCGCTGATCTGGAAGTTCGTCTACGACTACCGCTCCACCGAGAACGACCAGATCGGCCTCGCGAACCAGATCCTGAAGTCGTTGGGCTTCGACACCTACCGGTTCCTGCTCACCGACCCGTGGAACACCATCTTCTTGGTGGTCATCCTGATCTGGGTGCAGGCCGGCTTCGCGATGACGATCCTGTCGGCCTCCATCAAGGCGATCCCCGACGACATCGTCGAGGCCGCGAAGCTCGACGGCGTCAGCGGAGTCCGGATGTTCCGCTACATCACCGTTCCGAGCATCAGGCCGTCACTGATCGTGGTCCTCACCGCGATCAGCATCACCACGCTGAAGGTCTTCGACATCGTCCGGACCGCGACCGGCGGCAACTTCAAGACCAGCGTGCTGGCCTACGAGTTCTACGTGCAGAGCTTCCGCTCGTTCAACAACGGGCTCGGCGCCGCCCTCGCAGTGCTGCTCTTCGTCCTCGTGCTGCCGATCGTGATCTACAACATCCGTCAGATGCGCCGGCTGGAGGCACAATGACCACCACCACCCCCCAGATGCCGACCACCAACGTCGACGGCAAGACGCGGCGGCGGGCCGCCGAGGCGGCGGAGGAGGCCCACCAGCGGCTGTCCTCCCCGTGGGCCTCGTTCGCGGCCATCATCATCGCCGTGGTCTGGACCGTCCCGACCCTCGGTCTGCTGATCTCCTCGTTCCGGCCGCAGGCATCGGTGCAGTCCTCGGGCTGGTGGACCTGGTTCACCAACCCCGAGTTCACCCTCGAGAACTACGACGCGGTGCTCCAGGGCGGCAACGTCAACCTGGGCACGTACTTCGTCAACACCGCCGTCATCACGATCCCGGGGGTGATCATCCCGATCACGCTCGCGACCATGGCCGCCTACGCCTTCGCCTGGATGCGCTTCCCGGGCCGCGACACCCTGTTCGTGGCGGTGTTCGCGCTGCAGATCGTCCCCATCCAGGTGACGATGATCCCGCTGCTGAAGCTGTACGTCGACCCGCCGTTCGGCCTCCCGCAGCTCGCCGGCGGCGATGCACCCGGCGGCGGCTTCTACACGATCTGGCTCTCGCACTCGATCTTCGCGCTGCCGCTGGCGATCTACCTCCTTCACAACTTCATGAAGGAGATCCCGGCCGAGCTCATCGAGGCGGCCCGCGTCGACGGCGCCGGGCACGTCAAGATCTTCACCCGGATCATGCTCCCGCTGATGACCCCGGCGATCGCCGCGTTCGCCATCTTCCAGTTCCTCTGGGTCTGGAACGACCTGCTGGTGGCCCTGGTCTTCGGTGGCGGCAGCCTGGACGTCTCCCCGCTGACGGTGCGTCTCGCGGAGCTGTCCGGCAGCCGCGGCGAGGACTGGCACCTGCTCGCCGCCGGTGCGTTCGTCTCACTGATCGTGCCGCTGGTGGTCTTCGTCGCCGGGCAGCGGTACTTCGTCCGCGGCCTGCTGGCCGGTAGCGTCAAGGGCTAGAGACGGTTCCCGCCCTCCCCGAGTGGGGAGGGCGGGCACCCAGCCCGACTCACGAGGTGCGGTCGTGGACCAGCTTCGAGTACCACTCGTAGGAGCGCTTGGGCGTCCTGCTCAGGTCGGTGCGGTCGACGTGCACGATGCCGAACGTCTTGGTGTAGCCCTCGGCCCACTCGAAGTTGTCGAGCAGGGTCCACAGCACGTAGGCGCGGACGTCCGCGCCGGCCTCGCGGGCCCGGTCGACGGCCTCGATGTGGCTCCGCACGTAGTCGATCCGGTCCTGGTCGTCCACGGTCCCGTCCGGGGTCCGCTCGGTGTCAGGGAAGGCCGCACCGTTCTCGGTGACGATCAAGGGAAGGCCGGTGCGCTCGTGGGTCGTCACGAGGAGCTCCTCGAGCCCACCGGGCTCGATCTCCCAGCCGATGTCGGTGCGCGGGTCGCGCGGCGTGAAGGTGAGGTTCTCCACGCCGGGGAACGCGTCGACCTCGGCGTCGCCCGCGTCGTCGTAGCTCTGCACCGCGGACTGTCCCTCGTCGGGGACGTCCACCCGGGCGGGGGTGTAGTAGTTGACGCCCACCCAGTCCGCCGAGCCGCGGATCAGCTCCAGGTCGCCGTCACGGACCACGTCGGGGTCGCGGAGCACCGGGGCGATCCGCAGCAGGTTCTCGTCGTACGCCCCGTCGACCAGCGGGTCCAGCCAGACCCGGTTGCGGATGGCGTCCACCCCGTCGGCGGCCTCGGCCGCCTCCGGCCGCTCCGGCCACACCGGCGAGAGGTTCAGCACGATGCCGACTGCGTCCGCACCGGCCTCGTGCATGCGGCCGGCCGCGAGC
Organism: Nocardioides mesophilus; assembly: GCF_014395785.1. Lineage (GTDB taxonomy): Bacteria > Actinomycetota > Actinomycetes > Propionibacteriales > Nocardioidaceae > Nocardioides_B > Nocardioides_B mesophilus. The sequence continues at coordinate 1,610,515 of NZ_CP060713.1, forward strand.
CCGTGGCCGAGCATCAGGTGGTGGGCCGCGCGGTGCGCGCCGCCTCCGTCACGGCGGCCGGGAGCGTGCCGGCCGGACCCGTAGCCGAGGTAGGCCGCGCACCACGGCTCGTTGTGGGTGGCCCACAGGTGCACCCGGTCGGCGAAGTGCTCGTGGAGCACCATGGCGTAGTCGGCGAAGCGCTCCGCGGTGTCGCGGTTCAGCCAGCCGTCAGCGTCCTGCAGCGCCTGCGGCAGGTCCCAGTGGTAGAGCGTCGCCATCGGCGTGATCTGGCGCTCCAGCAAGGCGTCGACCACCCGGTCGTAGTAGGCCAGGCCGCGCGGCTCGACGGCGCCGGACCCGGTCGGCATGATCCGCGGCCAGGCGAAGGAGAAGCGGTAGTAGTCGACGCCGAGACCCTTGACCAGGTCGGCGTCCTCCTCGTAGCGGACGTAGGAGTCGCACGCCGCCGTGCCGTCGCTTCCGTCCACGATCGTGCCGGGCACGGCGGTGAAGGTGTCCCAGATCGACGGGCCCTTCCCGTCTGCCGTGGCGGCTCCCTCGATCTGGTAGGACGCGGTGGCGGTGCCGAAGGCGAGTCGGGATCCATCAGGCAGATGAGAAGTCATGGCCGATACCGTACGGCGGCCCGCGACGGGTCGGCGAGCAGGTGTCCATGACCAGCATCAAGGACGTCGCACGCGAGGTCGGCATGTCGACCGCGACGGTCTCACGTGCGTTGCGGGGGCTGCCGCGGGTCTCCGAGGACACCCGCCTGCGGGTGCTCAAGGCTGCCGAGCGGCTCGACTACGTCGCCTCGCCCGCCGCCGCCGGCCTGGTCAGCGGGCAGACCCGCGCCGTCGGGGTGGTCGTGCCGTTCGTGACCCGGTGGTTCTACGGCTCGGTGGTGCACGGCGCGGAGGAGCTGCTGCGCGAGCGCGGCTACGACCTGCTGCTCTACAACCTCGCCGGTGACCAGCAAGCGCGGCACCGGGTGTTCCAGACCCACCTGCTGCGCAAGCGGGTCGACGCGGTGCTGATCCTGAGCCTGACCCCGAGCGCCGAGGAGATCGCCTCGCTGAACCGCCTGGACCGGCCCGTCGCCACGGTCGGCGCGGTCGTCCCGGGCTTCTCCAGCGTGAGCATCGACGACCTCGCCACGGCCCGCACCGCGGTGCAGCACCTGGTCGACCTCGGCCACCGCCGGATCGGCTACATCGGCGGTGACCTCGAGGGCCAGCTGGACTTCTCCGCACCGCTGGACCGGCTCCGGGGCTACCGCGAGGCCATGGCCGCGGCACGCCTGCGCCGGAATCCCGCCTGGGAGGTCACCGGCGACTTCACCGTCCGCGGCGGTCTCGCCGCCACCCGGTTGCTGCTGGCCACGACCCCGCGACCCACCGCGATCTTCGCGGCCTCGGACGAGATGGCGATCGGGGCGGTGCACGCCGTCCGGGAGACCGGGCTCCGGGTGCCCGAGGACGTCTCCGTGATCGGCATCGACGACCACGAGATGGCCGAGTTCTTCGAGCTCTCCACGGTGGCGCAACCGGTGCACGAGCAGGGCCGGGTGGCCGCGCAGCTGCTCCTGCAGGCCATCGAGCACGGCCCGGCGTTCGAGCCGGCGGTGCTCACGGTGCCGACGCGGCTCGTCGTACGACGCACCACCGCGCCGCCACGCCACTGACCCGGCGGCCGGGTCAGGACGGTGCGGGTGCCGCCGCCCCGACCGCCGGACCGCGCGGGTCCGGGGCGTTCTCCGGGAAGTGGCAGGCGACCTGGTGGCGGGGCGCGAGCTCGACGAGCGGCGGCGTCTCGACGCGGCAGATGTCCTGCACCTTCCAGCAGCGGGTGTGGAAGCGGCACGCCGGCGGCGGGTTGATCGGCGAGGGCACGTCGCCCTGGAGGCGGATCCGCTCCCGCTCGTGACGCCGCTTCGTGTCCGGGATCGGCACCGCGGACATCAGCGCCACGGTGTACGGGTGCATCGGATGGGTGTAGAGGTCGTCACGGTCGGCGAGCTCGACGATCGTGCCGAGGTACATCACCGCCACCCGGTCCGAGACGTGCCGGACCACCGAGAGGTCGTGGGCGATCATCACGTAGGTGAGGTTGAGCTCCTCCTGGAGGTCCTCGAGCAGGTTCACCACCTGGGCCTGGATCGAGACGTCGAGCGCCGAGACCGGCTCGTCGGCCACGATCAGCTTCGGCTTGAGGGCCAGGGTCCGGGCGATCCCGATCCGCTGCCGCTGACCGCCGGAGAACTCGTGCGGGTAGCGGTTGTAGTGCTCGGGGCTCAGGCCGACCAGCTCGAGCAGCTCCTGCACCGTCTTCTTGACCCCCCGGGCGGGGTGACCTTCTGCAGCTTGTACGGCGCGCTGACGATCTTGCCGACCGTGTGCCGCGGGTTCAGGGAGGAGTAGGGGTCCTGGAAGATCATCTGCACGTCGCGCCGCAGCGGCCGCATCGGGCCGTCGCCGAGGTGGGTGATGTCGCGCCCCTCGAACACGATCGTGCCGGCGGTCGGCTCCTCGAGCCGGGTGATCAGGCGGCCGGTGGTGCTCTTGCCGCAGCCGGACTCGCCGACCAGGGAGAGGGTCTCGCCCTGCCGCACGGTGAAGTCGATCCCGTCGACCGCCTGGACGGCGCCGACCTGACGCTGCAGGAGGCCCTTGCGGATCGGGAAGTGCTTCACCAGGCCGGTCACGGACAAGAGCTCGGGGGCGCTGCGCTTGTCGCGCGTCACCTTCGCGGCCGCGGGTTCGGTGGCAGTCATCGGTTCGGTCCTCGTGGTCTCTAGAGCTTCGGCTGGATCTCGTCGCGCCAGATCCTGTGGCGCTCGAGGATCGGCAGGTGACACGCCACCTTGTGGCCGTTCCCGGTGTCCTCGAGCTCGGGCCGGACGGTCTCGGAGAGTCCGCCGGTGCGCTCGGAGAAGACGCAGCGGGGGTGGAAGGCGCAGCCGCTCGGCACGTTGATCAGGCTGGGCGGCGACCCCGGGATCGGCTGCAGCCGCTCGGAGCGGACCCGGTCGAAGCGTGGCATCGAGGAGAGCAGCCCCCAGGTGTAGGGATGCTCCGGCTCGTTGAAGATCTGCTCGGCGGTGCCGTACTCGGCCGCGCGGCCGGCGTACATCACCAGGATGTCGTCGGCGAGCTCGGCGACCACCCCGAGGTCGTGGGTGATGATGATGACCGCGGAGTTGAACTCCTTCTGCAGGTCGCGGATCAGGTCGAGGATCTGCGCCTGCACGGTGACGTCGAGCGCGGTGGTCGGCTCGTCGGCGATCAGCAGGTCCGGGTCGCAGGAGAGCGCCATCGCGATCATCGCCCGCTGCCGCATGCCGCCGGAGTACTGGTGGGGGTAGGCGTCGACCCGGCTGTCCGGCTCCGGGATGCCGACCCGGTCCAGCATCTCGATGGCGTGCTTGCGCGCCGCCGCCTTGGAGACGTCGTTGTGGATCCGGTAGGCCTCGATGATCTGGTTGCCGACCGAGTAGTACGGGTGCATCGCCGAGAGCGGGTCCTGGAAGATCATCGCCATCCGCTTGCCCCGCAACCGCCGTACGGCGTCCGGGGAAGCGGTCACCAGGTTCTCCCCGTCGAGGAGGATCTGGCCGGAGATCTCGGCGGTGCCGGCCTTGTGCAGGCCCATCACCGACATGCTGGTGACGCTCTTGCCGGAGCCGGACTCGCCGACGATGCCGAGCGTCTTGCCGCGCTCGACGTGGAAGGACAGGCCGTCCACCGACTTGACCAGCCCGTCGTCGGTCGGGAAGTGCACCTGCAGGTCCCGGACGTCGAGGAACGGTCCGGTGCCGGCGTCCGGTCGGGAGGAGGACTCGTCGAGCATGGAGGGCCTTGTCTGCGTCATCGGGCTCGCACCCTCGGGTCGACGACGGCGTACATGAGGTCGACGACCAGGTTGGCGAGGACCACGAACAGGGCGGCCACGAGGGTGACACCCAGGATCTTGGGAAGGTCGTTGGCGAAGATGCCCTGGACGGCGTAGTTGCCCAGGCCGTTGAGGTTGAAGACCCGCTCGGTGAGGACGGCGCCGCCGATGAGCAGGCCGAAGTCGAGGCCGAAGATCGTCAGGATCGGCGTGAGCGCGCCGCGCAGGCCGTGCTTGATCACCACCCGGTGCTCCTTGAGGCCCTTGGACCGCGCCGTGCGGATGTAGTCCTCGTTCATGGTCTCCAGCATGCCTGCCCGGGTCAGCCGGGCGTACTGCGCGGAGAAGAGCAGCGCCAGCGTGATCCACGGCAGCAGCAGGTCGTAGGCCCACTCCCCGGGGTTGGTCAGGAACGGCGTGTAGGAACCGCCGGGGGCGGTGATGTTGAGCTTGTAGCTGAAGATGGCCAGCGCCATCAGACCGGTCCAGAAGATCGGCATGGAGACGCCGGCGAGCGCCACGGTCATGGCGGCGCGGTCGAAGAACGAGCGTCTCTTCAGGGCCGAGAGCACACCGACGGAGACGCCGAAGACCACCCAGATGATCGCGGCCCCGATCGCCAGCGAGAACGTCACCGGCGCGCGGTCCACCAGCTCGGGGAAGACCGCCTGCCGGGTCAGGAACGAGTAGCCCAGGCACGGCGCCGGGCACTCCACCGTCTGCGCGCCCATGTCGTACTCCGCGCCAGCGACCAGGCCCTTGGCCCAGTTGCCGTACTGGACGTAGATGGGGTCGTAGAAGCCGAGTCGCTCGGCGGTCAGCTTGACCGTGTCCTCGGTGGCGGCACGGCCGACGTACCGGGTCGCGAGCGACTCCGGTGACGCGCCGGCGAGCCGGGGCACCAGGTAGAAGATCGAGAAGGTGATGACGCTGACGACGAACAGCAGCGCGGCGGCTGCGATGAGCCGCCTGATGAGGTAGGTGATCACTCGGTTCTCCGGCAGTGGTGCCCGGTCGGGGGTCTCCCCCCGACCGGGCACCTGTGGACGTACCTGCTGTGGTGCTGTGGTGCTGTGCGTGTACGGCGTGGGAAGGGCTGTTACTCCAGCCCGAGCTCCATGTAGTCGTACATGCCGTAGGAGTTGTTGACGAACACGTTCGTCAGGCCCTGGCCCCGCAGCAGCACGCTCTTGGCGTCCACACCCGGGTAGATCACGGCCTCCTCCATCACGCGCTTGTCGATCGCGGCCCAGTCCGCCTCGCGCTTGGCCTGGTCGAGCTCGACGACTGCTTCGTCGAGCATCTTGTCGACCTCGGGAATCCGCACGCTGGTGTTCGAGGAGCCGCCGGTCTCCCGGATCACCCGGCTGTCCACGATCTGCGAGAGGAACCCGAAGCCGTCGTTCCAGTCCGCGCCCCAGCCGTTGGTGCACAGGCCGAGGTCGTTCTTCACCACGAAGGGCGGCAGTCCGCACTGCTCGGAGAAGTACGTCGCGGTCGGGTAGCCCTTCAGGGTCAGGTTGATGCCGACCCGCTTCAGCGCCTGCTGGAACGCCTCGGCCGTGGCCTCCTCCTTGGGACGGTCGGAGCGGAAGCCCATGGAGATGTCGAAGCCGTCCGGCTGGCCGCACTTCTCCAGCGCCGCCTTGGCCGCGTCGAGGTCACCGCTCTCCCCTGCGGGGTAGAGGTCGAACTTCTCGTAGCCGGGGATCTGCGGCGGCATGATCGTCGTCGCCATCTCGCCGCCGGCGAACTCGCCGCCGTAGGCGGTCTGGTAGGACTTGTGGTCCATCCCGTACATGATCGCCTTGCGGCACTCGATGTTGTCCAGCGGCTTCACCGTCGGGTTGATCGAGGTGTACCAGAGCCGGGCGATCGTCGGGTTGTCGACGTTCTTCTTCTTCTCCGGGTCGGTGAGCACCTGGCTCATCGCGGCCGGCTGGACACCGGTGCCGGCCACGTCGACGTGGAGGTCACCGGTCTGCAGCCGCTGGTCGATGTCGTCGGCGTTGACGTTCAGCGACACGTCGTAGCCGTCCGGCAGCGCCTTGCGGTTCGGGTCGGTGGCCTGGTCCCACTCGGGGTTGCGCACCATCGTGAAGCGCTTGCCCGGCTCGAGCTGGTCGAACATGTAGGGACCGGTCGACTGGATCACGTTGCGGTACTCAGCACCGGTGTCCTTGGCCTGCGGCACCGGCATGGTCTGGGTCAGCTGCGCGAGGTAGTCGAAGCCGGCGAACGGCTGCTTGAGGTGGAAGACGATCGTGTAGTCGTCCGGGGTCGTGATCGCCTGGTCGGTGTTCATGTCCGGCGTCTTGTAGGGACCCTGGTAGCCCTCGGGCAGGTCGAGGAACTGCTCGAAGTAGGCCGGCCCGTTGGGGAACGTCTCCTTGTCGGTCGACCGGAGGACGGCGTACTTCACGTCGGAAGCCTTGACCTCGCTGCCGTCCTGGAACTTGACGCCCTTGCGGATCGTGTAGGTCCAGGTCTTGCCACCGTCGGTGGGCTTGCCGAGGTCCTCGGCGAGGTCGGGGACGAGCTCGTTGCTCGCGTCGCCGGGGGCGGCGCGGAACATCAGCAGCGAGCGGCCGTAGAGACGCGCGAAGTTCCAGGAGAACCCGTAGTAGGTCTCGCCGGGATCGAGGGTGTCCCAGTCGCTGGAGTTCGCCATCTTGATGACGCCGCCCTTCTTGTCGGACGGGTTGTAGACCCCGTCCAGGGCAGCGTTGAACGCCGGGGTCGCGCCACTCGCGCCGTCCCCGTTGGTCCCGTCGTCACCGGAACCGCCGCCACAGGCACTCAACGTGAGTGCTGCGGCCGCCGTGAGGGCTGCGAGAGCCCTCCAGCGCTTGTTCCTCATCGGCAGTACGCCCTTCTCTTGATGGGTGGAGCAGCTGTTCCTCAGCGGGTTCGGGGATCGAGCGCGTCACGCAGCCCGTCGCCGAACAGGTTGAAGGCCAGGACGGTGGCGAAGATCGCCAGGCCGGGCCAGAGCATGAAGTGCGGAGTCGTGTAGAAGGTCACCGCGTCGGAGAGCATCCCGCCCCAGGTCGCCGTCGGCGGTCGGACGCCCACCCCGAGGAAGGACAGCGCCGCCTCGAACAGGATGTTGGTCGGGATCAGCAGCGTGGCGTAGACCAGGATCGGCGCGACCAGGTTCGGCAGCAGCTCGGTGAACAGGATGTAGGGCCGCCTCGCCCCCAGGCTGCGGGCTGCGTCGACGAACTCCCGCTGTCGCAGCGACAGCGCCTGTCCGCGCACGATCCGGCCGATGTAGGGCCAGTTGAAGAAGCCGATGATGAAGATCAGCAGGACGATCCGCAGGGTGTTGCCCTTGAGCCCGAAGGCGTTGTCGGGGAAGACCCCGGCCAGCGCGATCGCGAAGACCAGGAGCGGGAACGCCAGGAACATGTCCATCAACCGGCTGATGATCGCGTCGACCGAGCCGCCGAAGAAGCCGGCGATCACCCCCATCGTCGTGCCGATGGCCACCGACACCAGGGTCGCGAGGAAGGCGATCAACAGCGAGATCCGGGAGCCGTAGACGACCCGGCTGAAGATGTCGCGGCCGTTGACCGGCTCGACGCCCATCAGGTGGTCCCAGCTCATCCCGCCGAACTTGCCGATCGGCAGCAGGGTGCCGCCGGTGGTGTCGATCAGGTCCTGGTTGAACTGGTTCGGCGGCGAGCCGAGCAGCTTGACGATGAGCGGCGCGAAGATCGCCACCAGGACCAGGAAGACCAGGAACGCCGCGCCGGCGAGCGCGACCTTGTCCTTCTTCAACCGGCGCCAGGCGATCTGGCCCAGCGAGCGCCCCTCGATGGCGCCGCCGGCCCGGGCGACGGCCTCGGGATCGGCGACGTTCGAGCCGGGCTCGACCTCCAGCGGCGTGCTCACGCGTGCAGACTCCTCATGACCGGGCCGAGCAGGTGCACCCACATGCACCGAGTGCACAACGTCGTCCCCTGCGGTCCCGGAGTCAAGGATCGCCACTGTCGTGTTGCGCAATCGTGACGCAGTTGCACCTCCGCCGTCACACGCCATCGCCCACAGCGGGTCAAACCGACCCGAAGGGACTCCGCGGACGAGAGGTCAGCGGACGGAGCGGCCCGGGCCGCGCGGCTCCCGTGGGCGGACCCGGATCCGGGCGCCACCGCGGGGCACGCTGGTGATGTTGCGGACCTTGGGCCGGTCGGCCACCCCCTCGGTGCTCACGTCGTACGTCGTCAGCACCTCGCGCAGCACCGTGACCCCCTCCATCAGCGAGAAGCCGGCGCCGATGCAGCGGCGCACCCCGCCCCCGAAGGGGATCCAGGTGTGCGGGGCGACCTCCCCCTCGAGGAACCGCTCGGGCCGGAACCGCTGCGGCTCCGGGTGGCTCTCGGGCCGGGCGTGGCCGAGGAGGATCGAGGGCGCGACGGTGGCGCCGCGTGGCAGGTCGATGCCGCCGATCGTGACCGGTGCCATCAGGTGCCGCGCCACCATCGGGATCACCGGGTGCAGCCGCAGCGACTCCTTGAGGACCGCCTCGAGGAACTGGCCGCCCTCGGGCCCGTCGGCGTCGGCGGCCGCCCGGGCCCGGGCGAGCAGGCCCTCGTCGCGGCCGAGCTCGTAGAGCGTCCAGGAGAGTGCGGTCGCGGTCGTCTCGTGGCCGGCCAGCAGCAGGGTGACCAGCTGGTCGCGCAGCTCGGCGTCGGTCAGCGGCTGCTCGCCCTGCTCCGCTCCGACGCAGAGCAGTCGCGACAGCACGTCGGTGCGCTGCGCGAGGTCGGTGGCGCGGCGGCGCTCGGCGATCTCGGCGTACATCAGCCGGTCGAGCTCGCGCTGGTTCCGCACGGTCCGGCGCCACGGGCCGATCCGCTGCAGCCACGGATAGCCCCAGCCGAACAGCACCGCCGGGCTGATGTCGACGGTCTGCCGCACGCGCGGCCGCAGCGCCTCCAGCCGGGCCTCGTCGGTGACGCCGAAGACGACGCGCAGGATCACCTCGAGGGTGAGCGCGTTCATCCGGTCCAGCGAGCGGAACGACTCCGGGCTGCCAGCGCGCCACCTCGGAGCGCGCGATCCCGGTGACGAGCCGCTCGTAGCCGTGCAGGGCGGCGCCGTTGAAGGCGGGCATCAGCAGCTTGCGGGCGCGCTTGTGCTCCGCGGAGTCCTGGAGCAGCAGCGAGTGCTCGCCCATGATCGGGCCGAGGATGGCGTTGCCCTTGCCGGCGTGGAAGACCTCGGGGTCGCCGGCGAAGATCTCCCGGGCGTGCTCCGGGCGCGCGAACAGCACCAGCGCCGAGCCCTTCGGCATGATCCGGACGGTGAACACGTCGCCGTAGCGCTGGTGCATCGCGGGCACGAACCGGTGCCGGAACCGGATCAGCGCGATGCTCTGCAGCACCGACGGCCAGCGCGGCCCGGGCGGCAGCGTCGCGTCCCCGACCACGCCGCGGACGTCGCGCGGGCGCATCGCCCGGAGCCGTGCGTCGGTCACCGACACCGCGAGCCTCCTCGACTAGAGCGCGCTTCACATACTACGGGTATGCCGGCAACCGTCGGAACCCCCGCGCGCCTCAGGGCTGCGGCGGCTGCGCCGCGGCCTCCCGGGCGGCCCGCTCGGCCACCGCGTGCTCGTCGGTGCGGGAGTCGTAGGACCAGAAGTCGCGCAGCCACGCGGCGGTGGCCGCCACCCCCACCACGCAGAGGATGCCCCCGCTGGTGATCGACGCACGGACCGACCAGGCGTCCGCCACCAGGCCGGCCCGGGTCTGGCCGCCGAGCGGGCCGACGGAGTAGGAGAGCATCTCGATGCCGGCCAGCCGGCCCCGCATGCCGTCGGGGATGGTCTGGTTCCAGATCGTCGAGCGGAAGATCCCGCTGACCATGTCCGCCGCGCCGGCGCAGGCCAGCAGCACGGCCGCGACGTAGAGGTTCGGCGCCACCCCCATCAGCGCGATGGCGGCGCCGTAGCAGAGCGCGGCGATCACCACCGCCCGGCCGTGGTGGTGCACCCGCGAGGCCCACCCGGAGGTGGCGGTCGCGGCGATCGCCCCGACCGTCTCGGCGGAGTAGAGCATCCCGAGCAGCTCCGGGCGGGCGAAGACGTCGGCGGCCAGCGCCGGGAACAGCACCACCGGCATCGCCATCAGCATGGCCGCGATGTCGACCAGGTAGGTGCCGAGGAGGTCGCGCCGGCCCACGGCGTACCGGATCCCCTCGCCGATCCCCTGCAGGCTGGGCGGGGTGGTCTCCCCCGCGTGCGGGTAGGGCCGCAGCACCACGAACAGCGTGGTGGCGACCAGCAGCCCGCTCACGTCGACCACGAAGCACCAGCCGATGCCGACCGAGGCGACCAGCAGGCCACCGACGGCGGGCCCGACCAGCAGGCCGATCTGCATCCCGAACGAGGACAGTGCGTTGGCGGCGGCGATCTGGTCGTGGCGGACGGTGCGCGGCTCGAGCGCCTCCTTCGACGGGCGCTGCATCGCGCTCGCCGCGGCGTGCAGGCCGCCGACCACGTAGATCAGCCACACCTGCGGGTCCTCGGCGAAGGCGTTGGCGGCGAGCACCCCGGTCAGGACCACCTGGGCGACGGCGGTCCAGATCAGCATCCGGCGGCGATCGACGTGGTCGGCCAGCGCGCCGCCGTACAGCCCGAAGAACAGCAGCGGCACCAGCTCCACGATGCCCAGCGCGCCGACGGCGAAGTTCGAGCCGGTCTCCGTGTAGAGCTGGTAGGGGATCGCGACGTAGGAGACCATCGCCCCGAAGTAGAAGACCGTGCCGGCGACGAACAGCAGCCGGAAGTCCCGGGACTCCCGCAGCGGGGTGGTGTCCAGCCGCATCCCGCGCAGCCGCTCTCGAAGGGTCACGCCGGAGAAGTGTGCCGTCGCCCGGGCCGGCGGGCCACCGGTTTCCCGGACCCGGGGTACGACGGTCCGGTGCGCCGGGCGGCTTCAGGGCAGCAGGCCGTCGCGGCGGGCGATCGCCGCGGCCTCGGTGCGGCCGGCGGCACCGAGCTTGGCCAGGATGTTCGACACGTGCACGCTGACCGTCTTGGCGCTGATGAACAGCTGCCGCGCGATCTCGCCGTTGCTGCGCCCGGCCGCGACCAGCGTGAGGATCTCCCGCTCCCGGGCGGTCAGCGCCGCGGGGCCGCTCGCGCCCGGCGACCGGTCCCGGAGGCCGGACGGGCCGAACCGGCGCAGCTCGGCGAGGAGCGGGGCCGCCCCCAGCCGCCCGGCGCTCGCCCGGGCCTCGGCGAGCAGCGGCCGGGCGGCGTCGGTGTCTCCGGCTGCGGCGAGCACGGCGCCCAGCCGGGCCTGGGAGCGGGCGGTCTCGAAGACGTGGCCGAGCTCGGCGAACGCCGCGACCGCCGCCCGCCACGCCGCCACCAGCTCGTCCTCGGCGGGCGGCTCGACGCCGGTCAGCCAGCGCAGCCGCAGGTGCTCGGCGTGCACCCGGGCCACCCAGGCGCGGCCCTCGGGCCCGAACGGGTGGCGCAGGGTGCGCACGCGTTCCTGCACCCGCTCCACCGCCACGAGGAGGTCCGGGACCGGTGCCAGCAGCCGGGACCGGTCGGCGGTGCCCGCGGCGGCGGCCGACGCCAGCTGCCCCAGGAGCAGCGCGACGATCCGGATCCGGGCCTGGAAGTGCTCGTTCCAGATCCGCGAGACCGTGCCGATCAGCTCGTCGTGCAGGACCAGGGCGTCCTCCAGCCGACCGGCGTCGCCCAGCAGGTCGATCGCCGCGCCGCCGCTGGTGATCGCCAGCACCCCGTCGCGGTCCCACATGGCCTGCAGGCGAGGCAGCTGCTCCAGCGCGACGGCCTCGCCCCGGCCAGCGGCGACCGCGAGAGCGACTGCGTCCAGCAGCGCCTCGGCGACCGGCGGACCGGGTGCCTCCCGGTCCACGACGTCGCCCACGCCGTCCCAGTCGCCGACCTGGTAGCAGGTGAGCGCCTCGAGCAGCCGGGCGTCGAAGCCGTAGGGCGCCCAGGGCCGCCCGGCGTCCCGGGCCACCTCGGCCGCCAGCCGGAAGGTGGTGCGGGCCTCGTCGAGCCGGCCGCGCTCGAGGTGGACGCCGCCGAGCAGGTAGAGGCCGCGCATCTCCGAGAGCGTGTCGTGGGTCTCGCGGGCCTGGTCGACGATGCCGGTCAGGGCGCGGATCGCGCTGTCCGGGTCGCCGGTGAGCTGGTCGACCCCGGCCAGCGTGGTGGTCGCGTCGGCGACCACGGTGGGCAGGTCGAGCTTCTGCGCCAGGGACAGCGCCTCGGAGGCGAACTGCGCGGCCTCGGCGTGGTGGTCGCGCTGCAGCTGCGCCCCGGCGTGGACCGCCAGCAGCCGGGCCCGCAGCGGCGTCGGCTCGGCCGGCACGAGCTCGAGCGCCTCGGTGGTGAAGGGAAGCGCGTCCTCGCTCCACTCGGTGAGCAGGATCGCCGCGGCGGCCGCCATCAGCAGCCGCGCCCGGTGCAGGGCCGGCGCGTCGGCCGGGAGCCGGAGCAGGTGCTCCTCGATGAGCTTGCGGGCGCGCGTCGGGTGCCCGGAGGCGGTCACGGCGTCACCGGCCCGGATCACCAGGGAGACCCGGTCGACGCCCTCGGGCAGCGAGCGCCCGGGGTCCACCAGCAGCTCCAGCGCGCTCTCGTAGTGGCGGGCCGCCTCGTCGGGCCCGCCCACCGACATCGCGTCGTCACCGGCCTCGATGCCGGCGCGCAGGGCGGTGTCGAGGTCGTGGGCGGCGCGGGCGTGCCGGGCGAGCTCGGCGGCGGTGCCGGCCACCCGGTGCGAGGCGATCGCGTCCGCGTAGGTGGCGTGCAGCCGGACCCGCTCGCCGGGGAGCAGGTCGTCGTAGACGGCCTCGGCGAGCAGCGCGTGCCGGAACGCGTAGCCGTCGTCGCCGACCCGGACCAGCACGTGCGACTCCACCGCGCCGCGCAGCGCCCGGTCCAGGGTCGGCCCGTCGAGGCCGACCACGGTGCTGAGCAGCGCGTGCGACACCCGGCGGCCGGCGACCGCGGCCGCGCGGATCACCTCGCGGCTCTCTTCCTCCAGCCGGTCCAGCCGCACCAGCAGCAGGTCGGCGAGGTCCTCGGGCAGCCCCTGCGGACCGCAGTCGCCGAGCTCGGCGTTGAGCAGCTCCTCGGCGAAGAACGCGTTGCCCTCGGCGCGGTCGACGATGGCGCGCAACGCGGCGGGGTCGAGGTCGCCGCCGTGCAGGGTCCGCAGCAGGCGGCGTACGTCGTCGTCGCCGAGCGGCGGCAGCTGCAGCCGCTGCACGCCGGGCAGCCGGGCCCACTCGGCGACCGCGGCGCGCAGCGGGTGCCGCCGGTGCAGGTCATCGGAGCGGTAGGAGGCGACCACCGCGACGGGGGTCAGGAACGGCCGGGTGAACAGGTAGGTGAGCAGGTCGCGGGTGGACCGGTCGGCCCAGTGGACGTCCTCGAGCACGACGAGCAGCGGCGTCTCCTCGGCCAGCTGCTCCAGCGCGCCGTGGACGGCGGCGAACAGGTCGCCCCGGGCGATCCCCTCGCCCGGTGCGGTGCCGCTCCCCGAGAGCAACCGGCGACCGGGCTGCAGGTGGTCGAGCGCGGGGTAGGAGCCGGCGAGGGCGCGGACCGTCTCGGGCTGCTGCTGCGCCAGCCGGCCGAACAGCTCGGAGAACGGAAGGTAGGGCAGCGCGCTGTCACCGAAGTCGAGGCAGTGGCCGACGGCGGTGCGCCACCCGGCCACGGCGGCGCGGTCGAGCAGCTCGGTGAGCAGCCGGGTCTTGCCGACCCCGGCGTCGCCGGCCAGCAGCACGGCCCGGGACCGCGGCCCCTCGTCGACCCCGAGCAGATCGGTGAGCTGGGCGAGCTCACGGTCGCGCCCGAGGATCGGGACGCGGAGGTCGGTGTCGGCGTAGGGAGCCACGGAGCCCATCATGGCGCTCACCACCGACAGGGGGGACGGGATCTCCCCGGTCGGGGTGAGCAGGCCGGCACTCACGCGACGGCGAGCGGCCGGCGGCGCTGCCCGGGCAGCTTCAGGCCGGGCCGGCGCGGCAGCCAGTGCCTGCGACCGCGCGGGCCGAGCGGGCGCTGGTGGTAGTCGCGACGGGCGCGCTCCTGGCGGTACTGGATCTCGGCGGACCAGAACGGCTGGAACCCTGCGGCGGCGATCTCGGACATCTTCATGACCTTTCCTCTCAGGATCTGATGACTCGATCCTGCGTCCCTGAGGTGGGGCCGCACATCGGGAGAACTCCCTATCTCCGCGGCCGCCGGCGCTGGGGTGCCTTAGGCCGGGTGCCCGCTCGCTCCGAGTGCGGTGACGGGGCGCCCGGGTCAGCTGCCGGCGGCTCCCGCGGGCCGTCCCCGCACGAAGGTCTCGCTGACCAGCGGCACCCCGGGCCGGTAGGCGAGGTGGAGGTAGGACGGCGCCTCCAGCACCGCGAGGTCGGCGCGCGCGCCCGGGCGCAGGTGCCCGACGTCGTCGCGGTCCAGCGCCGCGGCGCCACCCAGCGTCGCCGCGGCAAGCGCCTCCGCCGGGCTCATCCGCATCTCCCGGACCGCCAGCGCGATGCACAGCGGCATCGAGGAGGTGTAGCAGGAGCCGGGGTTGCAGTCGGTGGCCAGCGCTACGCGGACCCCGGCGTCGAGCAGCCGCCGCGCGTCCGGGTACGGCGAGCGGGTCGAGAACTCCACGCCGGGCAGCAGGGTGGCCATCGTGCCGGAGCCGGCCAGCGCGTCGACGTCCGCGGCGGACAGGTAGGTGCAGTGGTCCACGGCGGCCAGCCCGAGCTCGCAGGCCAGCCGGACGCCCGGGCCGGGACCGAGCTGGTTGGCGTGCAGCCGCCCGCGCAGGCCGCGGGCCGCCCCGGCCGCGAGGACGGTGCGCGCCTGGTCGGCGTCGAAGGCGCCCCGGTCGCAGAAGACGTCGATCCACCGGGCGTGCGGGGCGCAGGCGTCGAGCATCGGCCCGGTCACCAGCTCGACGTACTCCTCGGCCGTGCTGCCCTCGGGGACCACGTGCGCGCCGAGGAAGGTGGTCTCCGGGGTCACCTGCCGGGCCAGCGCCAGCGAGCGGGCCTCGTCGCGGACGGTGAGGCCGTAGCCGCTCTTGACCTCCACGGTGGTGGTGCCCTGCCGGCGCATCTCGCCCACCAGCCGGGCCAGGTTCGCGGCGAGCTGCTCGTCGGTGGCGGCCCGGGTCGCTGCCACCGTGGTCCGGATGCCGCCGGCGGAGTACGGCGTCCCGGTCATCCGGGCCGCGAACTCCTCCGCCCGGTCACCGGCGAAGACCAGGTGGCTGTGCGAGTCGACGAAGCCCGGGATGACGGCCCGGCCGCCGACGTCGTAGGCGGTGTCGGCCGCGGGAGCCTGCCGGGCCGGACCGGTCCAGGCGACGCGGCCGTCCTCGAGCAGCAGCGCCGCGTCCCGCAGCGGCAGCGGGCCGTGCGCGGGGTCGTGGGTGGTGAGCTCGCCGATGCCGGTGAGCAGCAGCGTCGGGCCTGCGGGGTCGGGAGAGCCGCCGGGGACGCTCGGGTTTGCTGGCATCCCTCAGTCCTCCCACACCGCGCGCACGGCCCGGTCCAGCGCGGCACCGACGTCGCGCTGCTGCCCCGGCTCGAGGACCACCCTGCCCTGCGCGACCACGTGCACGACGTCGGCCGCGCCGGCGGCGAACACCGCGGTCTCGGCGGAGCCACCGGTGCCCGCGGTCCGCGGCGAGAGCAGGTCGAGGGTGACCAGGTCGGCCGGGGCGCCGACCGCGATCCGGCCGGCGTCGGGGAAGCCGAGCGAGCGGTGCCCGGCCGCGGAGGCCGCGGTGAGCAGCTCGGCCGCCGACCAGTGGCCGCGTTCCTGGGAGGCGAGCCGCTCGTCGAGCTCGACGGCCCGCATCTCCTCGAACGGGTCCACCACGGCGTGGCTGTCGCTGCCGATCGTCAGGAGGGCGCCGGCCTCGTGCAGCAGCCGCGACGGCCCGATGCCATCGGCGAGGTCGCGCTCGGTGGTGGCGCAGAAGCAGACATGGCTGCGGCTGTCCCCGAGCAGCGCGACGTCGGCGTCGGTCAGGTGGGTGGCGTGCACCACGGTGCTGCGCGGTCCCAGCGCCCCGGCCTCCTCCAGCACCCCGGTGGGGGTCTCGCCGTAGGCCGCCAGGCAGGCGACGTTCTCGGCCACCTGCTCGGAGAGGTGCGCGTGCAGCGGGGCCCGGTGCGCGTCGGCCCAGTCCGCCACCAGGTGGATCTGGTCGCGCGGCACGGCCCGGACCGAGTGGATCGCCGCGCCCACGACGACCTCCTCGCCGCCGGCGTGCTCCAGCCGCTCCAGCCGGCTCGCCCAGCCCTCCGCGTCACCGTCGGAGAAACGCTGCTGCACGCCGTCGGCCGGCGTACCGATGCCGGAGCCGAGGTAGCACGCGTCCAGCAGCGCGATCCGGATCCCCACGTCGCGGGCGGCCTCGACGAGCGCGACGCCCATCGCGTTCGGCTCGTCGTACGGCCGGCCGCCGCGGCCGTGGTGCAGGTAGTGGAACTCCCCCACGCTGGTGAACCCGGCGGCGAGCATCTCGCGGTACGTCGCCCGGGCGAGGTCGTAGTAGCGGTCCGGGTCGAGCCGGTCGGCGAGGGCGTACATCTGCTCGCGCCAGCTCCAGAACGTGCCGCGCTCACGCTGGGTCCGGCCCCGCAGCGCCCGGTGGAAGGCGTGGCTGTGGCAGTTGGCCAGGCCCGGGACGGTGAGCCCGGCCAGCCGGTGCGCGCCGGGCGGTGCCGCGACGCCGGTCTCGACGCGGACGAACCGGCCCTCCTCGACCGCGACCAGGACGCCGTCCACGGTGTCGCCACTGCCGCCGCTGCCGGTCACGTGTGCGCCGGCGGGACCCGGGTCCGCGGCCCCCAGCCAGGCCCGCTCCAGCCAGTAGGTCTCAGGCACCGTCGGCCGCCTCCGGCGCCACCAGCTGCTCGAGCACGTCGGCGAGCGCCGCCACGCCGGCGAGACAGTCCGCGGCTTCGGCGTGCTCGGCCGGGCTGTGCGAGACACCGGTCGGGTTCCGGACGAACAGCATCGCGGTCGGGACGCCCGCCGCGGACAGCACCCCGGCGTCGTGGCCGGCCATCGTCGCGATCACCGGCCAGTCCCGCGGCCCGGCCAGCCGCTGCGCCAGGCCGGCGTCGAAGCGCACCTCGCCCGACACCGACTCCGCGGCGACCTCCAGCGTGGTGCCGTCGCGCCCGGCCCACTCCTGGCCCAGCCGGCCGACCTCGGCGACCAGCGCGTCGAGCCGGTCCGCCGACTCGGCCCGGGCGTCGAGCCAGGCGGTGACGCGGGAGGGGACGGCGTTGGTGCCGTTGGGGTGCACGTCGACCCGGCCGAACGTCGCCCGCTGCCCGAAGAGCCGGGCCTGCTTGTTCGCGGCCAGCGCGGTCGTCGCGTAGGTGAGCATCGGGTCGCGGCGGTCCTCCATCCGGGTGGTGC
Source organism: Nocardioides mesophilus (assembly GCF_014395785.1). Lineage (GTDB taxonomy): Bacteria > Actinomycetota > Actinomycetes > Propionibacteriales > Nocardioidaceae > Nocardioides_B > Nocardioides_B mesophilus. Next base: position 1,627,835 of record NZ_CP060713.1, read on the forward strand.
CGGCGTGGTTGGCCTCGCCCGCGAAGTCGAAGCGGTAGCGCCCGTGCGGCCAGATCGCGCTGGCCACCCCGACCGCGGCGTCCCGGTCGACGAGGTCGCGGCCCTGCTCGACGTGCAGCTCGACGAAGCAGCCGACCCGGTCGAGCAGGTTCGCCGGGCCGGCCGCGCTGCCGGCCGGGGCGCCGGCCGGGGCGCCGGCGCGCTCCAGCGCGTCGAGGAACCAGACCCCGTCCCGGTCCTGCAACCCCGCCGCCTGCTCCCAGGTGGTCGCGCCGGTGGCGAGCCGGGAGCCCAGGCAGGCCTGGCCGAACCGCGACCCCTCCTCCTCGAGGAAGAGCGCCACGCCGACCGGCCGGGCAGGGGTGACGCCCCGGTCGCGGAGCGCGTCCAGCGCGGCGAACGCCGAGACCACCCCGAGCGGCCCGTCGAAGGCGCCGCCGTCGAGCACCGAGTCCAGGTGCGATCCGGTCACCACCCCGCTGCCGGCCGGCCCGGCCGCCGGGCTGCCCGGGTCCGCCGGGGCCGCGTCCCACCAGGCGATCGTGTTGCCGAGCCGGTCGCCCTGCAGGCGCAGGCCGCGGGCGGCCGCCTGCTCGTGGAACCAGGCGACGCACTCCCGCTCGGCGGCCGTCCACGGGGTGCGGAAGTAGCCGCCGGTCGCCGCGGACCGGCCGATCGGCAGCAGCTCACGCCACATGGCCTCGAAGTCAGACAAGATGCGCTCCATGGAGTTCCAAGAGGTGGTGCGTCGTCGCCGGATGATCCGCAGCTACGACCCGGACCGACCGGTCGATCCGGCCGTCGTGGACAGGATGCTCGACAACGCCGTACGCGCACCGAGCGCGGGGTTCAGCCAGGGCTGGGCCTTCCTGGTGCTGGACACCGCTGCCGACGTGGAGCGCTTCTGGGCGGCGACCACCGCACCGGGCGCCGGGGAGCCGGACTCGTGGCTGCGCGGCATGCGGACCGCGCCGGTGATCATCGTGCCGCTGTCGTGCAAGCAGGTCTACCTCGACCGGTACGCGCAGGACGACAAGGGCTGGACGGACCGCGACGAGGCGCGTTGGCCGGTGCCCTACTGGGACATCGACACCGGGATGGCCTCGCTGCTGATCCTGCAGACCGCCGTCGACGAGGGGCTCGGCGCCTGCTTCTTCGGGGTGCCGCCGGACCGGATCGCCGCGTTCCGCGAGACGTTCGGCGTGCCGGCGGCGTACACCCCGATCGGTGCGGTCACCGTCGGCCACCGGGTCACCGACCCCGGGGCGGCCGGCTCCCCGAAGCGGCGGGCCCGCCGGCCGGCCGAGGAGGTCGTGCACCGCGGCTCCTGGTAGCCCGGGCGCCGCCTGCGCCCGCCCCCGAACACCATGGTCCCGTGGTGTTCTGACGCTTCCCACGGGTTGCGGCCCATGGGAAGCGTCGAACATCCTGCATACCCTGGTGTTCGCGGGACAGGTGAGACGACGGCGGGGTGAGGGCGATGCGCGACCGGGAGCGCGACGAGGAGCGGCGGCTGCGGGAGGCCGCGGTGGCCCGGGCGATGGGTACGCCGCCCCCTGCCGCCCACGACGACGGGGACGACGCCGACCCCGACGACGACGCCCCCCGGCACCGGATCGAGCAGCAGACCCTGTGGGTGGACCGACAGGTGCGGGCCGCGATGGCCCGCGGCGAGTTCGACAACCTCCCGGGCGCCGGCAAGCCGCTGCAGCTGCCCGACCAGCACGACCCGGACTGGTGGGTGAAGCGGCTCATCGAGCGGGAGAAGATCACCGGCGTGCTGCCCCCGGCCCTCGGGCTGCGCAAGGAGGACGCGGAGCTGGACGCGACGCTGGACCGGCTGGCCACCGAGCAGGAGGTACGGCGCGCCGTCGAGGACTTCAACAGGCGCGTCGTGGAGGCCCGGCGGCAGCTGCTCGGCGGGCCGCCGGTCGTCACGCAGACCCGTGACCCGGAGGCCGAGGCGGTGGCGTGGCGCGAGCGCCGGGTGGAGCGTCGGCGCCGTGCCGCGGAGGTCGCCGCGGCGGCCGCCCGCTCCGACACCGGGGACGGAACCGGCCGGGACGAGCCCCGTCGCCGCTGGTGGCGCCGGCGCTGACCCGGCAGGCACCGGCGGCCCCGGCCGGACCGGACGCCCGCGCCGCATCCCCCGCACCCCGGGGCCTCAACTCTCCTGCATCGGGATCCGGACGCCGCGCTCCGCGGCCACCTCGGCGGCCCGCTCGTAGCCGGCGTCGACGTGCCGGATCACGCCCATGCCCGGATCGTTGCTGAGCACCCGCTCGATCTTCTGCGCGGCGAGGTCGGTGCCGTCGGCGACGGTCACCTGCCCGGCGTGGATCGACCGGCCCATGCCGACGCCGCCGCCGTGGTGGATCGAGACCCAGGTGGCGCCGGAGGCGGTGTTCACCAGCGCGTTCAGCAGCGGCCAGTCGGCGATCGCGTCGGAGCCGTCGAGCATCGACTCGGTCTCGCGGTACGGCGAGGCGACCGAGCCCGCGTCGAGGTGGTCGCGACCGATCGCGATCGGGCCCTTCAGCTCGCCGGAGGCCACCATCTCGTTGAACCTCAGGCCGGCCCGGTGCCGCTCGCCGTAGCCCAGCCAGCAGATCCGCGCCGGCAGGCCCTGGAAGTGCACCCGCTCACCGGCCATCGTGATCCACTTCCGCAGCCGCTGGTTCTCGGGGAACAGCTCGAGGATCGCCTTGTCGGTGGCGGCGATGTCGGCCGGGTCGCCGGAGAGCGCGGCCCACCGGAACGGGCCCTTGCCCTCGCAGAACAGCGGGCGGATGTAGGCCGGCACGAACCCGGGGAAGTCGAACGCCCGGGCGAAGCCGCCCTTGCGGGCCTCGTCGCGGATCGAGTTGCCGTAGTCGAAGACCTCGGCGCCGGCGTCCTGGAAGCCGACCATCGCCTCGACGTGGCGCGCCATCGACTCCCGGGCCCGCTCGGTCAGGCCGGCCGGGTCCTTCTCGCGCAGCTCCGCCCAGTCCTCGAAGGCCACCCCGGAAGGCAGGTAGTAGAGCGGGTCGTGGGCGGAGGTCTGGTCGGTGACGATGTCGATCGGCGCACCCCGCTCGAGCAGCGCCGGCACCAGGTCGGCGGCGTTGCCGAGCACCCCGATGGACAGCGGCCGCCGCGCGTCGCGGGCCTCGACGGCCAGCGCGAGCGCCTCGTCGAGGGAGCCGGCGCGGACGTCGAGGTAGGCGTGCTCGAGGCGGCGCCGGATCCGGGACTCGTCGCACTCGATGCAGATCGCCACGCCGTCGTTCATGGTGACCGCGAGCGGCTGCGCGCCCCCCATGCCGCCCAGGCCCGCGGTCAGCGTGATCGTCCCGGCCAGGGTGCCGGCGTACCTCTTGTCGGCGATCGCGGCGAAGGTCTCGAAGGTGCCCTGCAGGATCCCCTGGGTGCCGATGTAGATCCACGAGCCGGCGGTCATCTGGCCGTACATCGTCAGGCCGAGGTGCTCCAGGCGCCGGAACTCCTCCCAGTTCGCCCAGTCGCCGACCAGGTTGGAGTTGGCGATCAGCACCCGGGGCGCCCACTCGTGGGTGCGCATCACGCCGACCGGCTTGCCGGACTGGACGAGCAGCGTCTCGTCGTCGGCGAGGGTCCGCAGCGTGCGGACGATCGCGTCGAAGGCCTCCCAGGAGCGGGCGGCCTTGCCGGTGCCGCCGTAGACCACCAGGTGGTCGGGGTCCTCGGCGTTGTCGGGGTCGAGGTTGTTCATCAGCATCCGCAGCGGCGCCTCGGTCTGCCAGGAGCGGCAGCTCAGCTCGGGACCGCGCGGTGCCCGGACCACCCGGGGTGCAGACGTCATGACAGCTCTCCGATCGTTTCTTCGACGGCGCGCACCAGCGCCCCGGACGCGACGTCCTGGACGGCGTGCTCGATCTCCGGGGCCAGGTGCCGGTCGGGTCCGGGCCCTTCCACGTTGCGGCGCAGCAGGTCCCGGGCCGCCGCGGAGGCGGACGAGGGCTGCAGCGGCGCCCGCAGGTCCAGCGCGCGGGCCGCGGTGAGGTACTCGATCGCGATCACCCGGGTCAGCCCGTCCACGGAGCGGCGGAGCTTGCGGGCGGCCGACCAGCCCATCGACACGTGGTCCTCCTGCATCGCCGAGGACGGGATCGAGTCGACCGAGGCCGGGGCGGCGAGGCGCTTGAGCTCGGAGACGATCGCGGCCTGGGTGTACTGCGCGATCATCAGCCCGGAGTCGACGCCGGGGTCGCCGGCCAGGAACGGCGGCAGCCCGTGGCTGCGGGTCTTGTCCAGGAACCGGTCGGTGCGGCGCTCGCTGATCGAGGCCACGTCGGCGGCCACGATCGCCAGGAAGTCCAGCACGTAGGCGACCGGCGCCCCGTGGAAGTTGCCGTTCGACTCGACGCGGCCGTCGAGGACCACCGGGTTGTCGATGGCGCTGGCGAGCTCGCGGCCGGCGACCAGCGCGGCGTGGTCGACGGTGTCGCGGGCGCCGCCGTGCACCTGCGGGCTGCACCGCAGCGAGTAGGCGTCCTGGACCCGGGTGCAGTCCGGCCCGCGGTGGCTGGCGACGATGGCGGAGTCCGCCAGGATCCGGCGCAGGTTCCGCGCCGACGCGGCCTGGCCGGGGTGCGGCCGCAGCGCCTGCAGGTCCTCGGCGAAGACCCGGTCGGTGCCGAGCTGGCCCTCGACCGACATCGCCGCGGTGACGTCGGCCGCCTTGAGCAGCATCCGCAGGTCGGCGATCGCCAGCACCAGCATGCCGAGCATCCCGTCGGTGCCGTTGATCAGCGCGAGGCCCTCCTTGGCCTCCAGCTCGACCGGCGCGAGGCCGGCCTCGCTGAGCGCGACCGCCGCGGGCCGCCGTACGCCGTGGCGGTCCGTCACGTCGCCCTCGCCGATCAGCGCCAGCGCGCAGTGCGCGAGCGGGGCGAGGTCACCGGAGCAGCCGAGCGAGCCGTACTCGTGGACCACCGGGGTGATGCCGTGGCTGAGCATGCCGGCCAGGGTCTGCGCGGTTTGCAGGCGTACGCCGGTGTGGCCGGTCGCCAGCGTGGAGAGCCGGAGCAGCATCAGCGCGCGGACCACCTCCCGCTCCACCTCGGGGCCGCTGCCGGCGGCGTGCGAGCGCACCAGCGAGCGCTGCAGCTGGGCCCGCCGGTCGGTGGGGATGTGCCGGGTGGCCAGCGCGCCGAAGCCGGTGGAGATGCCGTACGCCGGCGTGGGCGCGGCGGCGAGCTCCTCGACCGTCGTCCGGGCCGCCTGGATCGCCGCGACCGCGTCCGCCCCGAGCTCGACCGTCGCGCCGCCCCGGGCGACCGCGACCACGTCGGTGAAGTCGAGGGGACCGACGCCGACCGTCACCGGGCTCGCGCTCCCCTGGCCCGGCCGGGCGTCGCCTGTCCCCCGCGTGGTTGAGCGTGTCGAGACCATGTCGCCATTCCACTCCATCGGGCGCCCCGCGACCACGACTCCGCGCGCGATCCTGTCTCGGATCCGAGACGTGACCTAGGCTCGGTTCATGCAGCTGCGATTCGCGACGGCCGGGGCGGCCGAGGGCTGGGCGGCGGTGCGCGTGGCGGCCAGCCCCTACCTGCTCGGCACCGAGGCGTCGGTCCTCCACGACATGGCGCACGACACCTCCACCCGGGCGCGCTACGTCGTCGTCGAGGAGGGCGAGGTGCTCGGGATCGGGCGCGTCCGCCGCCACCCGGACAGCGCACCCGGCGTGCTGGTGCAGGTCCACCCCGACCACCAGGGGCGCGGCGTCGGCCGGCTGCTCCTGGACCGGCTGCTCCCGGTGGTCGGCGACGAGGAGTGCACCGGTCTCGTGGACGGCGACCCGCGCTCGCTGGCCGTCGCGGCGCACTGGGGCTTCAGGCCCGAGCGCGAGCACCGGATCTCCTCGCTCGACCCGCGCACCGCAGCGCCTCCGGCAGCCACCCCGGCAGGGCTGCGGGTCGCCACCCTCGAGCAGGCCGGCGCCCGGGCGGTGTGGGCCTGCCTCGACGCCACCGCCGACGACGACCCCTCCGGCCTCACCCGGCGGGTCCCCTTCGAGGAGTTCCTCGCCGCGGACTGGCACGGCCCGCTGTGCCGCGCCGGCCTCGGCCACGCCGTGCTCTCCGGGACGACCGTCGTCGCCTACAGCCAGGTCGACGTCGCCGGCGACCGGGCCTGGAGCACGATGACCGGCTGCCTGCCCGACCACCGCGGCCACGGCCTGGCCACGCTCGTCAAGGCACACACGCTGCGCGCCCTGGCGTCGGCCGGCGTGACCCGCTGCTCGACCGGCAACGACCAGGAGAACCGGGCGATGCTCGCCGTCAACGACCGCCTGGGCTACCGGCCGACCGCCTCGACCTGGACCGTCCGGCGCCCCGCGCCCCCACCGCGCCATGAGCCAGGTCCCGGCCGCGACCCGGACCCTGCGGGTGCTGCGCTACCTCGCCGCCCAGCCGGAGCCGGTGCCGCTGGACCGGCTCGCCCGCGCGGTCGGCCTGCCCCGGTCGACGGCGTACCACCTCGTGGACGCGATGGTCGCCGAGGGCTTCGTCACCCACCTGGCCGACGAGCACCGCTACGGCCTCGGGGTGGCCGCCTTCGAGGTCGGCAGCGGCTACGCGCGGCAGGAGCCGCTGCAGCGGCTGGCCCGCCGCCCGCTGGCCGCCCTGGTCGACGCCACCGGCCACAGCGCGCACCTGGCGCTGCTGCACGGGCGCGACGTGCTCTACGTGCTCGAGGAGCGGGCACCCGGCCGGCCGCCGCTGGTCACCGACGTCGGGGTCCGGCTGCCGGCCCACCTCACCGCGAGCGGCCGGGCGATCCTGGCGGCGCTGCCGGCGAACCAGCTGCGGGCGCTCTACCCCGACAAGGATGCCTTCGTGCTGCGGCACGGCGTCGGGCCGGCCTCGCCGAGCGCGCTGCGGGCGCTGCTGGTCGAGACCCGGCAGCGCGGTCACGCCGCCGAGGACGGCGAGATCACGCCCGGGTTCGCCTCGGTCGCGGCCGCGGTGCTGGACCACAACGGCCATCCCACGGCCGGGGTGGCGGTCACCTATCCCTCGGGTCCCTCGGGTCCCTCGGCGCCCTCGGACCCCGCCCCCGACCCGGCCGAGGTCGAGCTGATCGCCGGGCACACCCGCCGGACCGCCCACCTGCTCACCACCCGTCTGGGCGGGGGCTCCCCGACCGGGTCCGCCCGTCCGACCCCCCGGAGGTGAGACCCGGAGGGTCAATCTCCCCGGAACGGTTGCCGGGGCGGCCGGCAGGGCACACGATGCACCCGGGTGGTCCGCCGCGGCGGCGTACCGCCGGAGGGAGCGAGCAGGTGGCCAAACGAGCCAAGACGCCCAAGCTGCCGACCGGGGCCGACGACACGGCTCCGGCGTCGCGACGAGCCCGACCGGAGAACTACACCAAGGCCGGCAAGCTGAAGGCCACCGTCTACGAGACCGAGGTGGCCCGGCTCCAGGAGCAGCTCGCGCTGCTGCAGTACTGGGTGCAGTCCCAGGGCCTGAAGGTGCTGGTCATCTTCGAGGGCCGCGGCTCCGCGGGCAAGGGCGGCGCGATCAAGACGCTGACCGAGCGCACCAGCCCCCGGATCGTGCGCGTCGCCGCGCTGCCCAAGCCCACCGAGCGGGAGCGGACCCAGTGGTACTTCCAGCGGTACGCCGAGCACCTGCCGGCAGCCGGGGAGATGGTCCTGTTCGACCGCAGCTGGTACAACCGCTCGAACGTCGAGTGGGTGATGGACTTCTGCACCGAGGCCGAGCACGAGGAGTTCCTGCGCAGCTGCCCCGAGTTCGAGCGCATGCTGGTCCGCTCGGGCATCGTGGTGGTGAAGTACTGGTTCTCGGTGAGCTTCGAGGAGCAGCGCCGCCGCTTCGAGGCCCGCAACGCCGTCCCGCTCAAGCGCTGGAAGCTCTCCGCGATGGACCTCGCCGAGCACGAGCTCTACGTGAAGTACTCGATGGCCAAGGACACCACCTTCGAGTTCACCGACATCAAGCAGGCACCGTGGTACGTCGTGCCCTCCGACGACAAGCGGGCCGCCCGGCTCAACTGCATGAGCCACCTGCTCTCGCTCTTCGACTACGAGGACGTCGCCCCCGACGTGGTGGAGCTGCCGCAGATGCGGGAGCTGCCCTACGTGCGGTCGCCGATGCACGAGCAGACCTTCGTGCCGCAGGTGTTCTAGGGCTCAAGTTACCGATTGGTAGGATTCTCCTCACACCGCCCGCCCGATGACGCGGCGCGACGTCGGCCCTAGGCTCCGACCGTTGCTTGCCGCTCGCCCCGTGCTGCTGAGGAGCATTGATGCAGATCTTCGCCATCGTGGTGTCCCTGGCGTTCACCGCCGTGGGACTCGCCCTGTTCATCAAGGCGATCCAGCAGATCCTCGCGGTCGTCAGGCTCGGCCAACCGGCCCCGCACCGCACCGACCGGCCCGGCGCCCGGACCGTCACGATGCTCAAGGAGACCCTGGGGCACACCCGGATGCTCCAGTGGACCAAGGTCGGGGCCGCGCACTGGTTCGTGTTCATCGGCTTCGGGCTGCTGTTCGCGACGCTGGTCAACGCCTACGGCCAGCTGTTCGACGAGCACTTCATCCTGCCGATCATCGGCCACTTCTTCCTGTTCGAGTGGGTCACCGAGTTCTTCGCCTGGGCGATGATCGTCGCGATCCTGCCGTTCATGGTCTACCGCGCCACGCGGCCCAAGGAGCGGGTGCGCGGCGAGAAGGGCCGGCTCTACGGCTCGACCATGTGGCAGGGCTACTTCGTCGAGTGGGTCATCCTCACCGTCGGCATCTGCATCCTGATGCTGCGCTTCTTCGAGTACGCCCTGCAGCACGTCAGCGGCGACGGGCAGCAGGCCACCGCGTTCCACTTCCCGCTCACCTTCTGGGCCGGGGAGCTCTTCACCGGTCTCACGGCGTCCACCCTGGCCAACCTGATCTGGCTGGTGGCGATGCTCAAGATCGTCATCTCCATGACCTGGATGATCGTCCTCGGGCTGAACCCGAACATGGGCGTGGCCTGGCACCGGTTCGCGGCGTTCTTCAACATCTGGTTCAAGCGCAAGGCCGACGGCGGCACCGCCCTCGGCGGGCTGGCGCCGATGATGGTGGACGGCAAGCCGATCGACTTCGAGAACATCGAGGACCTCGACGAGGACGCCCCGATGGGCGTCGGCAAGATCGAGGACTTCGCCTGGAAGGGCATCCTCGACTTCACCACCTGCACCGAGTGCGGCCGCTGCCAGTCGCAGTGCCCGGCCTGGAACACCGAGAAGCCGCTCTCCCCCAAGCTGCTGATCACCAACCTGCGCGACCACGCCTACGCCAAGGCGCCGTACCTGCTGGCCGACGAGGCGGACCGCGAGAACCTCCCCGACAGCGTCAAGGCCGAGGCGCAGCGAGAGCTGGTCGGCGCGACCGAGGGCTACGCCTGGCAGCCCAGCGGCGGCGCCGTCATCGACCCCGAGGTGCTGTGGGACTGCACCAACTGCGGCGCCTGCGTCCAGCAGTGCCCGGTCGACATCGAGCACGTCGACCACATCATCGACATGCGCCGCTACCAGGTGCTCATCGAGTCGAACTTCCCCTCCGAGCTCAACGGCCTCTTCAAGGGCCTGGAGAACAAGGGCAACCCGTGGAACATGTCGCCGAACGCGCGCATGGACTGGGCCAAGGACCTCGACTTCGAGGTCAAGCAGGTCGGGGTCGAGGTCGAGGACCTCGACGAGGTCGACTGGCTCTTCTGGGTCGGCTGCGCCGGCGCCTACGAGGACCGGGCAAAGAAGACCACCCGCGCGGTGGCCGAGCTGCTGGACATGGCGGGCGTCGACTTCGCGGTCCTCGGTGACGGGGAGACCTGCACGGGCGACCCGGCCCGCCGGGCCGGCAACGAGTTCGTCTTCCAGCAGCTGGCCATGCAGAACGCCGAGGTGTTCAAGGAGACGAAGGTCAAGAAGGTCGTCTCCACCTGCGCGCACTGCTTCAACACGCTGAAGAACGAGTACTCCCAGTTCGGCGTCGAGCTCGAGGTCGTGCACCACACCCAGCTGCTGAACCGGCTGGTCCGCGAGGGCCGGCTCACGCCGGTGCCGGAGTCCTCCGGTCCGAAGAAGACGCTGACCTACCACGACCCGTGCTTCCTCGGCCGGCACAACCAGGTCTACTCGCCGCCGCGCGAGCTGCTCCAGGTGATCCCGAACGCCGAGCTCAAGGAGATGCCGCGCAACAGCGAGCGCTCCTTCTGCTGCGGCGCCGGCGGCGCCCGGATGTGGATGGAGGAGAAGGTCGGCGAGCGGATCAACCTCAACCGCACCACCGAGGCCGTGGAGACCGGCGCCGACCAGATCGCGGTCGGCTGCCCGTTCTGCCGGGTGATGCTCTCCGACGGGCTGACCGCCAAGCAGGCCGACGGCTCGGCGCGCGAGGAGGTCGAGGTGCTCGACGTGGCGCAGCTGCTGCTCGCCTCGGTCAAGCGCGAGCCGGTGCAGGCCGAGCCGGAGCCCGGCGACGTCACGCAGACCCCGGAGACGGTCAGCGACACCGCCCAGGTGGGCGCAGCCGCCCAAGCGCACGAGGACGTGGCGCCCGTGGCCGAGCCGGAGCCGGCCGCGGACCCTGAGCCCGTGGCGGAACCCGAGCCGGTCGCGGACCCCGAGCCCGTCGTCGAGCCAGAGCCGGCCGCGGACCCCGAGCCCGTGGCCGAGCCCACCACCGAGCGGAAGCGGGAGCCGGAGGACGACCGGCTCTTCTGAGCGGCCGCCGATGACCGCGACCGACGCCGTGACCGGGCAGCGCCGCCCGGGCCCCCGCCCGCGGCGGCTGCTGCGCCGCCTGCTGGTCTGGCTGACGGTGCTCGCCGTGCTGGCGGTCGCGGTGTTCCTCGGCGGCGGCGGGTGGTACTTCGCCGGGCAGATCAACGCTGACGCCCTGCAGGTGCGCCACGTCGACGGTGAGTTCGAGCTGCGCGTCGTGTCCGCCGGCTCCGGGCAGGTGGTGCTGTCCAGCCGCGACCGGGAGGCGCTGGACCTGCTGACCGCCGGGTCGACGTACGGGCTGCTCTGGCAGGACGGCTACGGCCAGCTCACCGGCCCGGCCCAGCGGCGCCCGGGCGGCGCCGTGGTCCGCGACCTCACGGTCCTGGACGGCGACCGGCCCGCCGCCGGCAGCGCGGCACGGCTGGACCGCGACGCCTTCCCCGACGACCCGCGCCTCGCGCTCGGCGCCGACACTCCCGACGAGTCCGACACACCGCAGGTGCGGGAGGTGCGGATCCCCTCCGTTGGCGGCACCTTCCCGGCCTGGCTGGCCGAGCAGAGGGACGCGGCCGACGGGGCCGGTCGGACCTGGGCGGTGCTCGTGCACGGCAAGGGCGGCACCCGCGCGGAGATGTACCGGATGATGCGCACCACCGTCGCCGCCGGGCTGCCGTCCCTGGACGTGACCTACCGCAACGACCAGGGGCTGCGACGCGACGGCACCGGGCGCTACCGGTTCGGCCGCACGGAGTGGCGCGAGCTGGCGGCGGCGGTTCACTACGCCACCTCGCACGGCGCCACCGACGTGGTCCTGGTCGGCGCCAGCATGGGCGGCGCGATCGTGGCGTCGTACCTCGAGCGGACCCCCGACGCACCGGTCGTCGGAGCTGTCCTCGACGCCCCGATGCTCGACTTCGGGGCCACGGTCGACTACGGCGCCGCCCGTACGCCGCTGCCGGTGCTCGGCAACGTCCCGGGTCCGCTGACGTGGACGGCGAAGCGCACCGCGACGCTGCGCTACGGCGTCGACTGGAAGGCGGTGGACTACCTCGACGACAGCTCCTGGCTGACCGTGCCGGCCCTGGTCTGGCACGGCACCGACGACGGCACGGTGCCGCTGTCGACCAGCCGGCGGCTGGCCGAGGCGCACCCGGACCTCGTCGCCCTGGAGATCGTCGACGGCGCCACCCACGTCGGCTCCTGGAACACCGACCCCGGGCGCTACGCCGACACGCTCGACGACTTCCTCCACCGGGTCTCCACCCCGCCCTCCTGATTCGGGAGAGATGGCCCGCGCAGTCCCCTACGCGGCTTCTGGTCCACGCGACATTGCCACTGAAACGCTTCCAGGTAAGGCGGTCGGGCCCCCTCAGGCTGGCGCGATGACGCTATGGGTCGCTCCCGGCTGCCGGGTTCATGCTGGCATCAGCCAATCATCCGGGGGTCCTTCCGCCCACCAGGGCGCCCCCCTTGTCTCGGAAGGGATGTCCCATGGTGCGACGCCCGTCCCGAGGCCGGAACGCCGGCCTCCTCGCCCTCCTCACGGCATGCCTTCTGGTGGTGGCGGCGTGCTCAGGTGGCAGCTCCAACAACAGCTCCAGCACCAACAGCTCGCCACCGAGCCCCACCGGCACGCCGATCGCGGGCGGGTCGGTGAGCGTGGCTCTGCCGGCGGCGGTGACGCCGAACTGGATCTTCCCGATGGCCAGCCTGGAGTTCTTCAGCGTCTACAACATCTCGTGGCTGCAGCAGCCGATGTACCGGCCGCTGTACTGGTTCGGCGGGCACAACGACCAGCCCACCCTCGACGCAGGCCTGTCGGTCGCCGAGAAGCCCTCGTTCTCCTCCGACGGCACCTCGGTGACGATGAAGATCAAGCCGTGGAAGTGGTCCAACGGCGAGGCCGTCAACGCCGACAACGTCATCTTCTGGATGAACATGATCAAGGCGGAGAAGGCCAACTGGGCGGCCTACGTGCCGGGTGAGTTCCCCGACAACGTCACCAAGGTGAGCAAGATCGACGATCAGACGGTCAAGTTCGACCTCGACTCGAAGTACTCCAGCAACTGGTTCACCTACAACGAGCTGTCGCAGGTGACGCCGATGCCGATGGCCTGGGACGTGACCAGCACCTCGGCCAAGGCCGGGAGCGGTGGCTGCACCACCGACATGGCGAAGTGCAAGGCGGTCTACGACTTCCTGGTCTCCCAGTCCAAGGACCAGCAGAGCTACGCCAGCAGCAAGATCTGGAGCGTCGTGAACGGTCCGTGGAAGCTCGGCAGCTACAGCTCGTCCGGCAACTTCACGTTCGTGCCGAACAAGGACTACTCCGGTTCCCCGAAGCCGAAGCTCGACGAGGTCAAGTTCCTTCCCTTCACCAGCGACTCCGCGGAGTACAACGTGCTGAAGTCCGGGAGCACCATCGACATCGGCACCGTCCCACCGCAGGACCTGCCGCAGAAGCCGGCGGACTCCGACGTCCCGGGCACCAACCCGCTCGGCGCGAACTACTACCTCGCTCCCGAGTTCACCTGGTCGGTGAACTACTTCCCGATCAACTTCAACAACCCGACTCTCGGTCCGGCGTTCAAGCAGCTCTACGTGCGGCAGGCCCTGCAGATGACGCTGAACCAGCCGGTGGGGATCGACAAGGCACTGTTGGGCTACGGCTATGAGAACTACTCGCCTGTGCCGGTCAAGCCCGACAACCAGTGGCTGAGCCCCGAGGCGCAGGCAGGAAACCCCTACCCCTTCGACGCGAACAAGGCGAAGAGCCTGCTCACCAGCCACGGCTGGACCGACCAGGGCGGCGTGATGACCTGCACCAAGCCTGGCACGGCAGCCGACCAGTGCGGCGCGGGTGTCAAGTCCGGGACCAAGCTGTCGGTCAAGTACGACTACGCCTCCGGGTCGCAGCCGTTCAACCAGCAGATGCAGCAGTACAAGTCCGACGCCGCCAAGGCCGGCATCGAGCTGAACATGAAGCAGATGCCGTTCAACTCAGTGCTCGGCGAGTCCGTGACGTGCAAGCCCACCGAGCCGGCCTGCGCCTGGCAGGTGACCAACTGGGGTGGTGGCTGGATCTACGCCCCCGACTTCCTGCCGACCGGTGAGTCGCTGTTCGCGACCGGAGCCGGCTCGAACTCGGGCAGCTACAGCGACCCGAAGATGGACCAGCTGATCACCGCCTCGCAGAAGCTCAACGGCACCGGACCGCTCTACGACTACGAGAACTACACGATGGAGCAGCTGCCGGTGATCTTCCAGTCCAACAGCTACAACATCAAGGCGGTCTCGACGACGGTCGGCGGGGTGATCTTCAACCCGCTCCTGACGCTGACCCCCGAGTACTGGTACCGCACGCAGTGACCGCGTTCCTGCTGCGGCGGACGGTCCAGGCGGTCATCGTGATGCTGCTGGTGTCGCTGATCGTGTTCGTCCTGCTGCAGATGCTCCCCGGCGGCGCGGCCCGAGCCATCCTCGGGCCGCGCGCCACCCCGGCCCAGCTCGAGCACTTCAACCAGCAGAACGGGTTGGACAAGCCGGTCTTCCAGCAGTACCTGATCTGGCTCAACCATCTGATCCACGGGGACCTCGGCTACAGCTACAAGCTCAACCAGAGCGTGTCGTCGCTGATCGCGGCGAAGCTGCCGAAGACGATCGTGCTCAACCTGCTCGCGCTGGTGTTCTCGGTGGCGCTGGCCGTGCCGATCGGGCTGACCCAGGCCGTCCGCCGCAACAGCCTGTTCGACTACTCGGCCACCTTCCTGGGGTTCGTCTTCTACTCCACGCCGATCTTCTTCCTCAGCCTGCTGATGGTGCTGTGGTTCTCGCTCAACCTGGGCTGGTTCCCGGCGCAGGCGCCACAGGCGGAGACGGTGGCCGGGATCCTCGCCGATCCCAAGGCCCTGGTCCTCCCGGTCGCCTCGCTCGTGCTGCTCCAGGTCTCGCTGTTCACCCGCTACATGCGCTCCGCCGTCCTGGACAACCTGGTCCAGGACTACGTCCGGACCGCCTACTCCAAGGGAGCCGGCCAGCGCCGGGTGATCTACCGGCACGTGCTGCGCAATTCGCTGATCCCGATGGTGACGATCCTGGGCCTGTCGCTGCCGATCCTGCTGGCCGGGTCGCTGGTCACCGAGCAGGTGTTCAACTACCCGGGCATGGGGCTGCTCTTCTACCAGCAGGCCCTCATCAACGACTACCCGACGCTGCTCGGCATCACGCTGATCACCGGGATCGCCACGGTGCTGGGCAACCTGCTGGCCGACATCGGCTACGCGGTGCTGGACCCCCGAGTGAGGTACTCATGACCGCCGCGCCCACCCCGGGCTCCGAGCCCGTCGTCACCGCCGCACCGCCGGGCGGGACCCCGGTCGGCGGCGAGGTCCACGGCGAGCAGCGGAGCGCCCTGCGCCGCGCCGCGGAGGTGTTCTCCGAGAACCGGCTGGCCCTGGTCGGTCTCGGCATCGTGGTGGCGTTCCTGCTGTTCTGCTACCTGGGCCCGCTGGTCTACCACACCGACCAGACCACCTCGAACCTGGCGATCTCCAACGAGCCGCCGAGCAGCGAGCACCTGCTCGGCACCGATCCCAACGGCTACGACCAGCTCGGTCGGCTGATGTACGGCGGCCAGGCGTCCCTCGAGGTCGGCATCGCAGCGGCCCTGCTCGCGACCATCGTGGGAACCGCCTTCGGGGCGATCTCCGGCTACGTCGGCGGCGTCGTCGACGCGACGATGATGCGCCTGGTGGACGGGATGCTCGCGATCCCGGCGCTGTTCATCCTGCTGGTGCTCTCGACGATCTTCACCCCCGACAAGACCGCCATGATCCTGCTGATCGCGGCCTTCTCATGGCTGCCGGCCGCCCGGCTGATCCGCGGGGAGGCACTGTCGCTGCGCGTGCGCGAGTACGTCCAGGCGGTGCGGATGATGGGCGGCAGCAACCGTCGGGCGATCCTGCGGCACATCGCCCCCAACGCGATCGGCACGGTGGTGGTGTTCGCGACCTTCACCGTTGCCGACGCGATCCTGATCCTGTCGTTCCTGGGCTACCTCGGCCTCGGCATCCAGCCCCCGCAGACTGACTGGGGCGGGATGCTCTCGCAGGCGATCAACTACATCAACAGCGGTTACTGGTGGCTGCTCTACCCGCCGGGCATCGCCATCGTGATGGTGGCCATCGCGTTCAACTTCATGGGCGACGCGCTGCGCGACGCCCTCGAGGTCCGGCTGCAGAGCAGGTGAGCCCCATGGAGACCGGACCGACCCCGCACCCAGGCGGCCTCGCGGCCGCCGTACCGCCGCCGCTGCTGCAGATCCGCGGCCTGCGCACCGACATCCGGCTGAAGCGCTCCACCGTCCACGCCGTCGACGGCGTCGACCTCACGGTGCGCCAGGGCGAGACCCTCGGCGTCGTCGGCGAGTCCGGGTGCGGCAAGACGATGCTCGCGCTGTCGATCATGCAGCTGCTGCCGCCCGGCGGGGACGTCGTCGACGGGGAGGTGGTGCTCGACGGGGTGGACCTGGTCGGCCTCGACGAGACCGAGATGAAGCACGTGCGCGGCGACGACGTCGCGATGATCTTCCAGGACCCGCTGACCTCGCTGAACCCGACCGTCCCTGTGGGCAAGCAGATCGCGGAGTCCGTGGTGCTGCACCGGCGGATCGGCGCGGCGGCCGCCCGGGCCCGCGCCGTGGAGGTGCTCGACCTCGTCGGGATCGCGCGTGCGCGGGACCGGGTCGACGACTACCCGCACCAGTTCTCCGGCGGGATGCGCCAGCGGGTGATGATCGCGATCGCGCTCGCCTGCGACCCCAAGCTGCTGATCGCCGACGAGCCGACGACCGCCCTCGACGTCACCATCCAGGCACAGATCCTCGAGCTGATCGACCGGCTGAAGGCCGAGCTCGGCATGGCGGTGATCCTGGTGACCCACGACCTCGGCGTCATCGCCGGGCGGGCGGACCGGGTGGCGGTGATGTACGCCGGCCGCGTGGTCGAGTCGGCCCCGTCCGATCTGCTCTTCCGCGAGCCGCGGCACCGCTACACCGAGGCGCTCTTCAGCGCGCTGCCGGAGCGTGCGGCGGAGAGCCGGCAGCCGCTCTATGCCATCCCCGGGCTGCCGCCGGACCTCACCCAGCCGCCGCCCGCCTGCCGGTTCGCGCCGCGGTGCCGCTTCGCCGAGGACGACTGCCGCAGCGAGGACCCCGCCCTGATCCTCCAGCCGGACGGCCGCGAGGTCGCGTGCTTCCACCAAGCGTCCGCCGGTCACCGGCTCGAGGTGCACGAGCGGCTGCCCGAGCCGGAGGTGGCACCCCGGGAGCGCTCGGTCCTGCTCTCGGTGGAGCACCTGGTCAAGGACTTTCCGCTCGGACACTCGCTGTTCGGCCGCAAGCAGGGCACCGTCTCGGCGGTCGCGGACGTGAGCTTCGAGGTTCGCACGGGCGAGACGCTCGGCCTGGTGGGTGAGTCCGGGTGCGGCAAGACCACCACCGGACGCCTGGTCGTGGGGCTCGACGACCCCACCTCTGGCACGGTCCGGGTGGACGGGAAGGACCTGACCGCGCTCCCCCGGCGCGAGCGGCGGGTGATGCGCCGCGAGGTGCAGTTCATGTTCCAGGACCCGTACTCGTCCCTGGACCCGCGGATGCGGGTGGGGCCGATCCTGCGGGAGCCGCTGCAGATCCACCGACTCGGCGACCGCGCCGAGCAACGCCGCCAGGTCTCCGAGCTCCTCGACCTGGTCGGACTGCCCGAGTCGGCCGTCGACCGCTACCCGCACGAGTTCTCCGGCGGCCAACGGCAGCGGATCGGGCTGGCCCGCGCGCTGGCCCTGCACCCGCGGCTGGTGGTGGCCGACGAGCCGGTCTCCGCGCTCGACGTCTCGATCCAGGCACAGGTGCTGAACACGATGCGCGAGCTGCAGAACCGGCTGGACCTGACCTACGTGGTGATCTCCCACGACCTGTCGGTGATCCGCTACCTCGCGGACCGGATCGGCGTGATGTACCTGGGCAAGCTGGTCGAGGAGGGGCCGGCGGCCGAGGTGTACCACCATCCGCTGCACCCCTACACCCACGGTCTCATCGAGACGATCCCGGTCGCCGACCCCGAACGGGAACGGGTCAAGGAGAAGGCCCCGCTCGGCGGCGAGCTGCCCAGCGCCGCCGCTCCGCCGTCCGGCTGCCGGTTCCGGACCCGGTGCCCGCTCGCCCAGGAGATCTGCGCCCAGGAGGAGCCACCGCTGGCCCCGCTGCGACCCGGCGGCCACCGGGTCGCGTGCCACTTCCCGCTGGAGCCCGCAGCGCCGACGGCCGTCTGACATCAGGCTGCGTCAGATCCCGGTATAGATGACGTCACTTGGTGTTGACATGACGTCATCGTGGTGTCATTGTGGTGCACATGGACATCACCCCCTTCGTCGAGAGCCTCCGCCAGGACCTCACCGCGGCCGCCGAGGCGGGCGGCCCCGAGATCAGGGCCGCCGCCGAGCGGCTGACGCTGGCGCTCGACCCCGCCGTGCGGCTGGCCCTGATGGACGCGCTGTCCCAGGCCGCCGCCGAGATCACCAGCGAGCTGCCGGCCGGGTCCGTGGAGCTCCGGCTGCGGGGCCGCGAGCCGCAGCTCGTCGTCGACGTACCCACCATGCCGCTGCAGGCCCTGCACGGCGAGGGTCCGACCCCTCCCGCCCCACCGGCGCCGCCGGCGCCCGAGGACCTCGAGGAGGACGCCGAGGACGGCGCCCTGGCCCGGATCACGCTGCGGATCCCGGAGTCGTTGAAGTACAAGGCCGAGGAGCTCGCCGCCAAGGGCGGGCACTCGCTCAACAGCTGGATCGTCAACGCGGTGCGCGCCGCCACCCGGGAGCGGGCGGCGGTCGAGGTCGACCTGGACCTCTCCAGCCTGCCGTTCTTCGACGGCCCCGGCTTCCCCACCGGCCGCGGCCGCAGCGCGAAGCGGATGACCGGCTGGGTCTGACCCAGCACCCGAACCCCACCTCACCCCCAGATCCGACCGGCACCGCCGGCCGGGCGGACGAGCACACCCTGCTCGAGATCGGAGCACCGTCATGGAGCACACCTTCACCACCCCGGGCCCATCACCCTGGCCGTCGAGCTCGGCTCGGGCGCCCTCACCGTGCACACCGACGACGTCGCCCAGACCGTGGTGGACGTCAACGGGCAGGGCGCCGAGGAGGTCGAGGTCCGCCAGGACGGCGACCTGATCAGCATCACCGCACCGCCGCGCCGCAGCGGCTTCTTCGGCCGCGGCGAGGAGCTCGACGTGCACGTCTCGATGCCGCACGACAGCCGGCTGCAGACCAAGGTCGGCTCGGCGGACGTCACCGTCCTCGGCAGGGTCGGCGAGAGCGCCGTACGCGCCGGCTCCGGAGACGTCGAGATCGAGCAGATCGCCGGCGAGGCCCTCGTCGAGACCGGCTCGGGCGACGTCACGCTCGGCCGGGTGAGCGGCGACCTGCGGCTCAAGAGCGGCTCCGGCGAGGTCCGGGTCGACGAGATCGGCGGCTCCGGGTCGCTCTCCACCGGCTCCGGGGACATCCGGGTCGGCGCGGCGCACGGCGCGGTGCAGCTCAAGTCCGGCTCCGCGGACCTCCAGGTCGGCGAGGCGCACCAGGACATCGCACTCAGCACCGCCTCCGGAGACGTCCAGGTCGATCGGATCCACCGCGGCGAGCTGCGCGCCAACGCCGTCTCCGGCGACATCCTGATCGGCGTCCCCGGCGGCGTCCCGGTCTGGACCGACGTCAGCTCGCTCACCGGCCGGGTGCACTCCACGCTGCAGGGCGCGGGTCGGCCCGAGGAAGGCCAGGACTACATCGAGCTGCGGGCCAAGACGGTCAGCGGCAACGTCTCGCTCGAGCAGGTCTGACCCCGCAGCTCCCGCAGCCCCCAGCAGCCCCCAGCAGCCCCCAGCAGCCCCCAGCATCTCCCCACCAACGACTTCCCGAGAGGAACCACCACCATGTCCGAGTTCTCCGGCTACTACGACCGCCTCGCCGAGCAGCAGATCCGCGAGCGGGTCGCCTCCCGCCGCACCGTCTCCCAGATGCGCCGCCCGCGCGGGCGGCACGCCCTCGCCGACCGGCTGCACCACCTCGCCGACCGGATCGACGGCTGACCACCCACCTCCCGTCCCCGCCATGGCGGAACCCCGGCCCGGGCCCGCTGCCGCACCACCACCGGCAGCGGGCCCGACGCACGTCCGGGCGGCCGCCGACGGACAATGGAGCCATGTCTGGCACCTTCCATCGATTCGTCGCGCTCGGAGACTCCTTCACCGAAGGGGTCGGCGACCACGACGCGGACCGGCCGAACGGGGTCCGCGGCTGGGCCGACCGCGTCGCCGAGGTGCTGAGCACCCAGGTCGACGACTTCCGCTACGCCAACCTCGCCATCCGCGGCCGCAAGATGGACGCGATCCTCGCCGAGCAGATCGGGCCGGCGGTGGCGCTCGCCCCCGACCTCGTCACCGTCTACGCCGGCGGCAACGACATCCTGCGGCCCAAGGTCGACATCGACGCAATGGTCGCCCGCTACGACGAGGGGATCGGACGGCTGGCGGCGACCGACGCCCGCGTGCTGGTCTTCACCGGCTTCGACCTCGGCTTCGCGCCGGTGTTCCGGCACCTGCGCGGCCGGGTCGCGACCTACAACGAGCTGGTCCGCGAGGTCGCCGACGACCACGGCGCCACGGTCGTGGACTACTGGCGGCTGCGGGAGTACCGCGACCCGCGGCTGTGGGACGTCGACCGGCTGCACATGTCCGCGGCCGGACACCAGCGGATGGCGGTCGCGGTGCTCGACACCCTCGGCGTGCCGCACCGGTTGCAGCGGCCCGTCCTGGCGGCGCTGCCGGAGATGGACCGTCGCCAGCGCCGCAACGCCGACCTGGCCTGGGCCAGGGCGCACGCGGCCCCGTGGGTGCGGCGCCGGCTGACCGGTACGTCGTCGGGCGACGGCCTGACCGCGCGCCGGCCGACCCTCGAGCCGGTCGGGCGGCCGTCGGACCTCGTCGACCACCTCGCGGACCGGGCGCCGGCCGACCGGTGAGCACGCCACCGTACGTCGCGGTCGTCGGGCCCGGGCAGACCGACGACGCGGAGCTGCTCGACCGGGCCCGGCTGGCCGGCCGGCTGCTGGCCGAGCACGGCTGCGTGGTGCTGACGGGAGGGCTCGGCGGGGTGATGGCCGCGGCGGCCGCCGGCGTGGCGGAGGTCGGCGGCACGGCGGTCGCGCTGCTGCCGGGGTCGGACCGCTCGGCGGCCTCGCCGGGCCACACGGTGGCGGTCGCGACCGGGCTCGGCGAGCTGCGCAACGCGCTGCTGGTGCGCAGCGTCGACGCGGTGCTCGCGCTGCTCCCGGCCACCGGCACGAGCTGGGGCACGCTCTCCGAGGTCGCGCTGGCGGCCCGCACCGGCGTCCCCGTCGTCGCGGTCGGTCCCTGGGGCCTGCCCGGCCCCGAGGTCAGCGCCTACGACGACGTACCGCAGGCGCTCGAGCGGCTCCGCGCGCTGCTGCCCCGCTGACCCCGGCCGGTCGCGGCGGGTCGCGGCGCCGTACCGCTTCCCACGGGAGTTTGACGCTTCCCATGGGCCGTAACCCGTGGGAAGCATCAAACTTCCGACATACCGTGGTAATCGGCGGGCGGCCGGGGTCAGATTTCGGTGCGGTGGAAGTTCAGGTGCGAGCGGGACGGCGTCGGGCCGCGCTGGCCCTGGTAGCGCGAGCCGTACTTCTCCGAGCCGTACGGGTGCTCCGAGGGGGAGGACAGCCGGAAGAAGCACAGCTGGCCGATCTTCATCCCCGGCCACAGCTTGATCGGCAGCGTCGCGACGTTGGAGAGCTCGAGGGTCACGTGCCCGGAGAAGCCGGGGTCGATGAAGCCGGCCGTGGAGTGCGTGAGCAGGCCGAGCCGGCCGAGCGAGGACTTCCCCTCCAGTCGCGCGGCCACGTCGTCGGGCAGCGAGACCACCTCGTACGTCGAACCGAGGACGAACTCGCCCGGGTGCAGGATGAACGGATCCTCACCCTCGGGCTCGACCATCCGGGTCAGGTCCGGCTGGTCGGCGGCAGGGTCGATATGGGGGTACTTGTGGTTCTCGAAGACCCGGAAGAACCGGTCGAGGCGGACGTCGACGCTCGAGGGCTGGATCATCACCGGCTCGTAGGGGTCGAGGCCGACACGGCCCGCCTCGAGCTCGGCCTGGATGTCGCGGTCGGAGAGCAGCACAGGGAGAACCTAACGGACGACCAGCCGTCGTGGGTCGGGTACTATCTGCAACCGGCGGACCCGCGAGGGCCGTCGTGCGGATGTAGCTCAGTTGGTAGAGCGCGACCTTCCCAAGGTCGATGTCGCGAGTTCGAGTCTCGTCATCCGCTCCACTCCCCCGGCCCGGTCTCCCCTCCCGGCCCCGCGGACCCGCCGGCGAAGGCCCGGCTGATCGGCTGCGGGGCTACCAGCCAGTCGTTACCGTGGCCACCGTGGCCACCGAGACCCGCCTGCGGGACGGCACTCCCGCGCTCACCTGGGCGCTGCTGCCCGGCGACCGCGACCGGATCGCGGCCGGCTACGAGAACCTGGACCCGGAGTCCCGGTTCCACCGGTTCCTGGCCGCGGTGCCGCACCTGACCGAGGCGATGCTGCAGAACCTCGTCGACGACGTCGACGGCGTCGACCACGTCGCGCTGGTGCGGTTCGTCTTCGACGAGCCCGACGTGGGCCTGCCGGCCGGGGTCGCCCGGATGATCCGCTACGACGACGACCCGACCACCGCGGACGTCGCGGTCACGGTCGCCGAGGAGTTCCGGGGCCGCGGCGTGGCCACCGCGCTGCTCGAGGAGCTGCTGCTCGAGCGCCCCCGCGGGGTGACCCGGCTGCTGACCCGGGTGGCCGCGGACAACCCGGCGTCGCTGGCGATGCTGCGACGGCTGGGCCCCACGACGGTCACGCCGGTCGACGAGGGCGCGGTGCTCTCGGTCACCGTCGAGCTGCCTCCGGCCACCGAGGTGGAGCCTGCCGGCGCAGTGCCGGCCGCGGGGGCCGTGGAGCACGCCGACTGAGGCCACGGGAGCGCCGATAGGCTGCGGGGATGACCGGCTTCCAGGGCTTCCCCGCCGCCGCGCTCGACTTCTACGACGACCTGGAGATGGACAACACCCGGTCGTTCTGGGCCGCGCACAAGCAGCAGTACGACGAGGCCGTGCGGGCCCCCATGGACGCGCTGGTGGCTGAGCTTGCCGAGGAGTTCGGGCCCGCCAAGGTGTTCCGGCCGTTCCGCGACGTCCGGTTCGCGAAGGACAAGACGCCGTACAAGACCCACCAGGGCGCCTACGTCGCCGCCAGCCCGGCCTGCGGCTGGTACGTCCAGGTGAGCGCGCCCGGCGTCCGGGTCGGGGCCGGCTTCTACGACGCCGGCCGGGAGCGGCTGGCCGCGATCCGCAGCGCCATCGACGACGAGCGGACCGGCTCCGAGCTGGAGAAGCTCCTGGCCGCGCTCACCGCCGCCGGCTGGGAGGTCGGCGGCGACCGGCTCAAGACCAGCCCGCGCGGCTACGACGTGGACCACCCGCGCATCGAGCTGCTGCGGCACCGCTCGCTCAGCGTCGGCAGGTCCTACGGCTTCGAGCCGGTGATCCACACCCCGGCGCTCGCGGACAAGGTGCGCGCGGACTGGCGCGCGGCCCGCCCGCTGGTCGAGTGGGTGACCCGGCACGCCATGATCTGAGAGGCCCCGGGGGACCTTCGCCTCACCCGCCCTGCGCCGCCCCGGCGTAGCGTCGGCCTCGCCACCAGGAGGAACGGCATGCCTGATCCGACCGACCGGCCGTGGGCAGCGAGCTACGCCCCCGGCGTACCGCTCGACATAGAGGTGCCCGCGGGGTCGCTGGTGGACCTCCTCGACGAGGCCGTGCAGCGGTTCGGCCCGCGTCCCGCGTTGGACTTCTTCGGCGCCACGACGACGTACGAGGAGCTCGGCGAGCAGGTGGCCCGGGCCGCCGGGGCGCTGCGGCAGCTCGGCGTCCAACGGGGTGACCGGGTCGCGCTGATCCTGCCCAACTGCCCCCAGCACGTGGTGGCGTTCTACGCCGCGCTGCGGCTCGGGGCGATCGTGGTGGAGCACAACCCGCTCTACACCGCCGACGAGCTCCGCTACCAGCTGGCCGACCACCGCCCCGACGTGATCGTCGCCTGGGACAAGGTGGCGCCGCTCGCCCGGCAGGTGGCGGGTCGGACCGAGGCGACGGTGCTCGCCGTCGGGCTGCCGAGCGCGCTGCCCCGCGCGCAGCGCTGGGCGTTGCGGCTGCCGCTGCCCCGCGTCCGCAAGGTCCGGGCCGCCATGACCGCGCCGGCCCCCGGCATCGAGTCGTGGGACCGGCTGGTCGCGCAAAGCGCACCGCTGCCGGCGGACCACCCCAAGCCCGTCGCGGAGGACGTCGCGGTGCTGCAGTACACCGGCGGCACCACCGGCCGGCCCAAGGCGGCGATCCTCACGCACCGCAACCTGCGGGCCAACGCCGCGCAGGGCCGGGCCTGGCTGCCCGGCTTCCGCGACGGCGAGGAGGTCATCTATGCCGTGCTGCCCCTGTTCCACGCCTACGGACTGACCCTGTGCCTGACGTTCGCGCTCAGCACCGGCGCCACCCTGGTGCTGTTCCCGCGCTTCGACGTGGACATGGTGCTGGACGCCGTACGCCGGCGCGCGCCCACGTTCCTGCCGGCGGTGCCGCCCATCTACGAGCGGCTCGCCACCGCGGCCCGGAAGCGCGGCGTCGACCTCACCTCGGTCCGCTTCGCGATCTCCGGGGCGATGTCGCTGCCGGCGAGCACCGCGCAGCTGTGGGAGTCGGTCAGCGGCGGCCTGCTCGTCGAGGGCTACGGGATGACCGAGTCCTCACCGGTCGCACTCGGCAACCCGGTCTCGGAGAACCGCCGGATCGGCACCGTCGGGGTGCCGTTCCCCTCCACCGAGGTGTTGGTCGTGGACCGCGACGACCACAGCCGGGCGGTGGCGCCCGGCGAGCGCGGCGAGCTGCTGATCCGCGGCCCGCAGGTGTTCGCCGGCTACTGGGAGCGGCCCGCGGAGACCGCGGACGTGGTGCTGCCGGGTGGCTGGATCCGCACCGGCGACGTGGTGGTGATGGACGAGGACGGCTTCTTCACCGTGGTCGACCGGATCAAGGAGCTGATCATCACCGGCGGGTTCAACGTCTACCCGACCGAGGTCGAGGAGGCGCTGCGGCGGGTGCCGGGGATCGCCGACGCCGCGGTGGTCGGGCTGCCCTCCGACCAGGGCGGCGAGGACGTCGAGGCCGCAGTGGTGCTCGAGCCGGGCGCCGACTTCGACGAGGCCGCGGTGCGGGCCGCGTGCAAGGAGCGGCTGGCGGCCTACAAGGTGCCGCGGCGGATCGTCGTCGTCGAGGAGCTGCCGCGCTCGGTCATCGGCAAGGTGCTGCGCCGGCAGGTGCGCGACCAGCTGCAACAGCAGCAGGCCACCGGCACCGCCTGACCCGCCTGACCCGCCGAGTCGGCGCATCTGCAGCGCTGGACCCTGCCGAGTCGGCGCATCTGCAGCGCCGAACCCTGCCGAGTCGGCGCATCTGCAGCGCCGCGGCCACGCGCACCGGTGCCGCAGCCGACACGGTGCCGGCCGCGTACGGGTCAGTGCGGCTGCCAGGCGTCCTCGGACTTGGTGCGGCTGGTGACCGCCTTCGGCAGCTTGCGGTCCGCCAGCGAGCGGATGGTCACCTGCTCGAAGACGTCGCGCAGGCTGCTGCGCGCCGCGATCCACACGTGCTGGAGGACCTCGGCGGACTCGTTGTAGGTGACCGCCTCCGGCCGCAGCCCGTAGACACTGACCAGCGGCCCGTCGACGGCGCGGATCACGTCGGCCACGGTGACCGCCTCCGCGTCGCGGGCCAGCCGCCACCCGCCGGACTGGCCGCGCTGGCTGACCACGATCCCGGAGCGGCGCAGGTCCGCGAGGATCGCCTGCAGGAACCCGTGCGGGATGTCCTGCTGCTTGCCGATCTCCTCGGCGCTGACGGCGCCCCCGTCGTCGCGACCGGCCAGCTCGATGAGCGCGCGCAGCGCGTAGTCGGACTTGGCGGAGACACGCATGCGGGCAGTCTCTCAGACGCCGGACCGGCCGCGGGCGCACCGTCGGGTGACCCGCGCGCCCGCGACGCTCAGACCAGCGCCGGCTCGACCTCGGCGTGCTCCGCGGCGAGCCGCCGGGCCAGCCGCTCCTGCTGGACGGCCCAGGTCACGAGCGCCACCCAGACCACGAACAACGTCGCCGCGGCGATGGCGACCGTCGTGCCAGTGGCGCCGAGCGCCTCCAGGATCGTCTTCAGGTTGGTCAGCACGATCAGCCCACCGGCGGCCACGCCGAGGACCCGGGCCGCCAGGTGCCGGACCAGCCAGGCCGCCAGCGGGGCCGCGATGACGCCGCCGACGAGCAGGGCGACCGCCATCGACCAGGGGATGTCCTGGCTGCCCAGCGCGAGCAGGAACCCCAACGAGCCGCCGATCGCGACCACGAACTCGGAGGTGTCGATCGAGCCGACCACCTTGCGCGGCTCCAGCCGGCCTGAGGAGAGCAGCGAGGTGGTGCCGACCGGGCCCCAGCCGCCGCCGCCGATCGCGTCCATCAGGCCGGCGACCACGCCGAGCGGGGCCAGGAAGCCGGCCGAGAGCTTGCCCTTGAACTGCGGCCGGCGGCCGCCGAGCACCAGGAACCGGTAGATCACGTAGACGCCCAGGCTGAGCAGCAGCGCGGCCACCCAGGGCTTCGCGGTGTCGCCGTCGAGGCTGGAGAGGAAGGTGGCGCCGGCGAACGCCCCGATGCCACCCGGCACCGCGATGATGCTGACGGTCCGCCAGTCGACGTTGCCGAGCTTGTGGTGGCTGATCCCGGAGACCAGCGTGGTGCCGATCTCGGAGAAGTGCACCGCCGCCGACGCAGCGGCCGGCGCGATGCCGGTGGCGATCAGGAGCGTCGAGGACGTGACGCCGTACGCCATCCCGAGCGACCCGTCGACGAGCTGGGCTGCCAGCCCGACCAGACCGAGCACGATGAGGCTGCGCATCGCGTCCCCCTCTTTCCTGTCGCCTCGACGGGCGACTTGTCTACTGTATGTCTATCGGTTCAGTAGAATAAGAGGAAGGCAGACAGTAAGTCAACAATCTTCATCGACTTACGGCGAGTCGGGCGCCCCAGCACGGGACGCCCGACTCACGACGGGGTACGGCGACCGGGTCGGCCGCCCGGTCGTCAGCGGCGGAAGATCCGGCTGAACAGGCCGCCGGAGCCGGCCTCCTCGCCGGAGTGGCCGGCGCACCGGTCCGCCGAGGGAACGCCGGCCATCACCTGGCTGACGTGCTGGCCGCAACCGGCCCAGGTGGTCTTGCCGCATTTGCGACAGCTGACTGCTCTGCACATGTGGTTCTCCTTCTCGTGGGTGCTGCGGGGGACTTCGGTCTCAGATGGCCATCAGGGCCGGCACCGACTGCCAGGCGCTGTAGCCGGCGACCAGCACCAGCAGGGTGGTGAACGCCGCCTGCAGGTGCGCGGTGGACACCCGAGTCGCCAGCCTCGCACCGGCATGGCCGAACAGCACCGCCGCGCCGGTCAGCAGCAGCACCAGGGTCCAGTCGGGGGCGACGCCGGCGCCGACCCGCACCGTGAACGCCACCGCCGAGGTGACTGCGATGACCACCAGCGAGGTGCCGGCGGCCTGGCGCATCGGCAGCCCCAGCGCCAGCACCAGGGCCGGCACGACCAGGAAGCCGCCGCCCACCCCGAGGAACCCGGTCAGCAGGCCCACGACGGTTGCGGTGACCAGCACCTTCAGCGCCCGCGGGCACTGGCAGGCGAAGGTCGGGCTGAAGGTGAGGATCGGGTCGTCGACAGCGACCCGCAGCGGGCGGGCGGTCGAGGCGCCCGCCCGGCGGCCGCGCACCTCGCGGACCACCATGAGCGAGGCCACCACGACCAGCAACGCCGCGAAGCTGGCGAGCAGCACGGCGTCCGGCACCGACGCCGAGGCGCGCGCGCCGACCACCGCCCCGCCGGTCGCGACCGCACCGAAGGCCAGCCCGCGTCCCAGCAGCGCGTTGCCGGCGCGCCGCGCGGTCACCGCGCCGATCAGCGCGGTGGCGCCGACCACCACGAGGGACCCGGTGGTCGCCTGCGCCGCGGTCTGGCCGAGCCCGTAGACGAGCACCGGCACCGCGAGGATCGAGCCGCCGCCGCCCAGGGCGCCGAGGCTCAACCCGATCAGGGCGCCGGCGACGATCGCCAGGAGGACGGTCATCGGAGCCGCCCGGCCCCTGCCGGTACGGCGGCCCCGGCCACCTGGGTCCCGCCGGCCATCCCGGTCCCGCGGGTCACGCCTCGGGGCCGATCAGGTGCAGGTTGACCAGCCGGGCGTTGTCGAAGCTGTCGTCGACGGCGACCAGCCGGTGCCCGGCGGCGTCGAGGACCGAGGCGGCCACCGAGGCGCGGTAGCCGCCGGCGCAGTGGATCCAGAGCTCTCCGGCCGGGACCTCGTCGAGGCGACGGGTGAGCTCGTGGATCGGGATGTTCACCGCGCCGTCGATGCGCGCGGCGGCGTACTCGTCGGCACGCCGCACGTCGAGGATCGTCACCGGCCGGTGGTGCCGGACCTGCGCCAGGTCGGCGAACGTCGCGGTCGGGAAGCCGGTCAGCGGCGCGTCGGTCCACTGCTCCGGTCCCCCTGTGGCGGCCGCGGCCGGCCGGTCGATGCCGATCCGGACCAGCTCGCGCTGCGCGGTGGCGACGTCCTCGGCGGTCTCCCCGAGCAGCGTCAGCGGCGTGCCCCAGTCGATCAGCCAGCCGACGTACGTCGCGAACGCGCCGTCGAGCCCGAAGTTCAGGGTGCCCGGCACGTGCCCGGCCGCGAACACGGTGCGGTTGCGGAGGTCGACGACCCACTCGCCCGCCTCGATGCGGCGCCGCAGCTCGGCCGGGTCGGCCTGGCCGGGAGGCGACAGGTCCGGCGCAGAGGGGCCGGCGGCGTTTGCGGGCCCCATGTGCGCGTAGTAGGCGGGGAAGGCGCCGAGCCCGTCGAGCAGCTCGCGGACGTAGGTCTCCTCGTCCTGGGTGAGCACCGGGTTGCTGCGGCGCTCCTGGCCGATGGTCGACTCGGTCGCCTCGGACTGGGTCGCGGAGCAGAACGAGCCGAACCCGTGGGTGGGGAAGACCCCGGCGTCGTCGGGCAGCTCGGCGGCGAGCCGGTGCGCGGAGGCGTGCTGCAGCCGGACCAGCTGGTGGGTGTGCTCGGGGCCCAGCAGGTCCGGGCGGCCGGTGGCGCCGTACAGCAGGGAGCCCCCGGAGAAGACCGCGAGCTGCTCGCCGGGCTCGCCGTCGCGCAGCACGAACGACAGGTGCGTGAAGGTGTGACCGGGGGTGGCGAGGGCCTGGACCCGCATCCGAGCGCCGACCGCGACCACGTCGCCGTCGCGGACCGGGGTCCGCTCGAAGGCCACCGCGTCGTCGGCGTTGACGAGGTACGCCGCGCCGGTGCGCTCCGCGAGGGCGAGCCCGCCGGTGACGTAGTCGTTGTGCAGGTGGGTCTCGAAGACGTGGGTCAGCCGCAGCGAGTGCCGCTCGAGGAGCTCGAAAACCCGGTCGATGTCGCGCTGGGGGTCGACGACGAACGCGACCTGACCGTCGTGCACCAGATAGCTGCGGTCGCCCAGCGTCGGGGTCTCCACGGTCAGGATCTGCGGCCGGTGCGCCCCCTGGCCGACCGGGTGGGGGGTCCGTCCGGCCACCAGTGGACGCCCGGAGAGCTCCCAGGCGCGGGTGCCGCCGGCGACGTTGTAGGCGGAGAAGCCCTGCGCCCGCAGCAGGTCGGTCATCGCGGCGCTGCGGTTGCCGGTGGCGCAGATGAGGTGCACCTCGGCGTCCCGGTCCAGCTCCGCGGTGCGCGAGGCCAGCTGCCCCATCGGGATCAGCAGCGCGCCGGGGACGTGGCCGACGACGTACTCGCCGGGCTCGCGCACGTCGACCACGGTGGCTCCGCGGCTGAGCGCGGACTCCAGCGTGGCGACGTCGACCGTCGGGATGGTGGGGGTGGCCTGCGACATTCGGCGTCCTCTTCTGCTGCGTGCTCGATCGGACATGGATACCCAGGGGGGTATGTCGTATGCCAACCGTAACACCCAGCGGGGTATTCCCCGCCGGGTGTCAGGCGCGGGCAGGCGAGGCCTGATCGGACGTGCGGCTCAGCCGTGCCCGGCACCCAGGTGGCCGCTGAGCCGGCCGTGCATCGCGGCGCTCGCGTCGTTGAGCCCGACGATCGAGACGGTCTTGCCCTTGGCCTCGAACTTGCGGGTGATCGAGTCCAGCGCGGCGACCGTGGAGGCGTCCCAGATGTGTGCCCCGGAGAGGTCGATCACCACGTTGCGGGGGGCGCCCACGTAGTCGAACTGCGAGTAGAGGTCGTTGCTGGTGGCGAAGAAGAGCTCACCGGTGACCGCGTAGACGTGGGTGTCCTCGTCGACCACGGCGACGTCCTTGACGTCGGTGAGGTGCGCGACCCGGCGGGCGAACAGCACCATCGCGGTGAGCACCCCGACGGCCACGCCGATCGCCAGGTTGTGGGTGGCGACCACCACCACGACGGTGGTCAGCATCACCAGGGTCTCGGCGCGCGGCATCCGCCGCAGCGTGGCGGGGTGCACGCTGTGCCAGTCGAACGTGCCTACCGCGACCATCACCATCACCGCGACCAGCGCGGCCATGGGGATCAGCGCGACGACGTCCCCGAAGCCGACCACCAGGACCAGCAGGAACACGCCGGCCAGAAACGTGGAGATCCGGGTCCGGGCGCCCGAGGCCTTCACGTTGATCATGGTCTGGCCGATCATGGCGCAGCCGCCCATCCCGCCGAAGAGGCCGGTGATCACGTTGGAGACGCCCTGGCCCCACGCCTCGCGGGTCTTGGCCGAGCGGGTGTCGGTGAGGTCGTCGACGAGCTTGGCGGTGAGCAGTGACTCCAGCAGCCCGACCAGCGCCATCCCGAGGGAGTACGGCGCGATGATCCGCAGCGTCTCGACCGAGAGGGGGACGTCGGGGAGGAACAGCGTCGGCAGGCTTCGGGGCAGCTCGCCCTCGTCGCCGACGTCCGGGAGGGACAGGCCCAGCCACAGTGTGGCCACGGTGAGCAGCACGATCGCGACCAGCGGGGCCGGGACGAGCGTGGTCACCTTGGGCAGCGCGACCATCAGCGCGATCCCGACCGCCACCATCAGGTAGACCGCCTTCGGCACGTCCACCAGGTGCGGCAGCTGGGCAAGGAAGATCAGGATCGCCAGCGCGTTGACGAATCCGATCATCACCGAGCGCGGGATGAACCGCATCAGCCGGGCCACGCCGAGCAGCCCGAGGACGACCTGGAAGAGCCCGGCCAGGATCACCGTCGCGACGAAGTAGTCGAAGCCGTGCTCCCGGGCCACCGGCGCGATCACCAGGGCGACGGCCCCGGTGGCGGCCGAGATCATCGCCGGCCGGCCACCGAGGAACGAGATCGAGACGGCCATCGTGAACGAGGCGAACAGGCCCACCCGGGGGTCCACGCCGGCGATGATGCTGAACGAGATCGCCTCGGGAATCAGGGCCAGCGCGACGACCAGGCCGCCGAGCACCTCGGTGCGGAGCCGTGCCGGGGACCGCAGGGCGGCGCGGACACTCAGGTCCTCGGCCGGCGCACGGGCGACCGTGACGGGGGATTCGGGCGTGGGCGAGGGGGCGGAGATCTCCTGGGGCACGTGACCTCACGCTACCCTGACGTTACGTGAGAGTACCAATCCACGAGGGCCGTCGGGCGGCGATCGGGGACGCGGCTCAGCCCTCCCCGGCGACCAGCGACTCGAGGGTGAGGTGCGGGTGGTCGCGGTGCACCGAGTGCACCCGCCACTTGTCCAGCGCGAGCGCCAGCAGGCTGCCGTCGCTGCGCTGCAGCACCTCCACCCCGCGCAGCCGGTCCAGCTCCGCGGCCGAGGCGGCGTCGGTGCGCCGGGCCTGGGTGTAGGACAGCTCCTCCAGGCGTACGGCGGCGTTGAACTCGCCCTGCATCCGGGACGTGGCGACCTCGAACTGCATCGGCCCGACGGCCGCGAGCACCGGCGCCTGGACCCCGCGCAGGTCGGAGCGGAGCACCTGCACGACGCCCTCGCTGTCCAGCTGCTCGATGCCGCGCCGGAACTGCTTGTAGCGGCCGCTGTCGACCGCGCGGACCACCGCGAAGTGCTCCGGGGCGAAGCTGGCGATCGGCGGGAACGTCACCGGCTCGTCGAGGTAGATCGTGTCGCCGACGGTCAGCGCGTTGGCGTTGACCAGGCCGATGATGTCGCCCGGATAGGCCAGGTCGAGCACCGCCCGCTCCCGGCCGAACATGGCCTGGGCGTACTTCGTGGCGAACGGCCGGCCGGTCTGCGCGTGCGTGACCACCATGCCGCGGTGGAAGACGCCCGAGCAGACCCGGGCGAAGGCGAGCCGGTCGCGGTGGGCGGTGTCCATGCCGGCCTGGACCTTGAACACGAACGCGCTGAACGGCGCCTCGACCGGCCGGGTCCGCGCCGGGGCGGTGGCCGCGTCCGCAGCGGCGACCGCCGCGTCGGTCGGCGTACCGGCCCCGCGCGGGGCGCTGCCCGCGTCCGGATCGACGACGGTGAACGGCAGCGGCGGCGGGGAGAGCTCGATCAGGGTGTTCAGCAAGGTGGCGACGCCGAAGTTCAGGATCGCCGAGGCGAAGATCACCGGCGTGGTCACTCCGGCCAGGAACGCGTCCTGGTCGTGGTCGGCGCCGTCCGCGCTGAGCAGCTCGTGCTCCTCCACGGCGTCGTCCCACGCGGTCCCCTCGCGCTGCGCGGCCGCGGCCGCGGGCAGGTGCTCCTCGGGCGCGCGAGTGGCGCCGCCCGCGGTGCGGGTGTAGGCGACCAGGTCGCCGGTGGAGCGGTCGAGCACGCCGCGGAAGTCCCCGGCGATGCCGACCGGCCAGGTCAGCGGCGTGGGCCGCAGTCCGATCTGCTCCTGGATCTGGTCCATCAGCTCGAGCGCGTCGAGGCCGGGACGGTCCCACTTGTTGATCACGGTGATCACCGGGAGGCCCCGGTGCTTGCAGACCCTGAACAGCTTGAGCGTCTGCGGCTCCAGGCCCTTGGCCGCGTCGACCAGCATCACCGCGGCGTCGACCGCGGAGAGCACCCGGTAGGTGTCCTCGGAGAAGTCGGCGTGGCCGGGGGTGTCGACCAGGTTGACCACGTGCGCGTCGTACTCGAACTGGAGCGCCGCGGAGGTGATCGAGATCCCGCGCGCCCGCTCCATCTCCATCCAGTCCGACACCGTGGAGCGCCGACCGGCCTTGCCGTGCACGGCACCGGCCTCGGAGATCACCCGGGCGTGCAGGGCCAGCGCCTCGGTGAGCGTGGACTTGCCGGCGTCGGGGTGGCTGATCACCGCGAAGGTACGGCGGCGCGCCGCCTCGCGGGTCACCTCGGCGGGGCGGGCCCGGACCTCCGCAGGCGCCGCGGCGTCGGGCGTGGTCGGTGCGTCGGGGCCGGTCTCGGTCGTGGAAGTCACCTGGTGCGGCTCGCCATCCTCTTCTGTCGGGTCAGCTCGCGGCGCAGGTCGGCCGCGAAGCCTTCGGCGGTCTCGAGCTGTCGGCGCAGCCCGGTCACCCGGGCGTCGGCGTCCTCGCGGAACATCTCCAGGCGGTCCAGCAGCCCGGCGCGCTCCTCGCCGGGGAGCTCGGTGAGCTCCAGCCGGTCGAGCACCTCGAGCACCGCGCGCATCTCCTCGAGGGTGAAGTCGAGCGGCTTCATGCGACGGATCAGCATCAGCCGGGCGACATCGGTCTCGGTGTAGAGCCGGAAGCCGCCGGTGGTGCGCGCCGACGGCGGCACCAGCCCGACCTCCTCGTAGTAGCGGATCGTGCGCAGGCTCAGCTGCGTGCGCTCGGCGACCTCGCCGATCTGCATGTGGGGCACGTCCATGAAGCCTCGATCCCGTTCCCGTGCTGAGAAGCAGCGGCTCACGCTACGCGACCGGAGCGCCCGGCCGGTCACGCGCGTCGTGGTCACTGATCGAGCTCCCGCTCCGCCCAGGCGTGGATGTCGTGGCGGCGCACCCGACGGGCCAGCAGGTCGAGGCGGCGGCGGCGCTCCTCCGGTGCCGCGGACAGCGCCGTGGCCATCACCGCGCTCACGCCGTCGAGGTCGAAGGGGTTGCACAGGTACGCCTGGGGCATCTCGTCGGCGGCGCCGGTGAACTCGCTGAGCACCAGCGCGCCGGCCCCCTCGGTGGCGGACCGGGCGGACAGCGCGGCGTGCTGGACGGTGACGAACTCCTTGGCGACCAGGTTCATGCCGTCCTTGAGCGGGGTGACCAGCATCAGGTCGGCGAGCAGGTAGTAGGCGAGCAGGTCCTCGCGGGCGACGCCGCGGTGGAAGTAGTGCACCGGCACGTCCTCGCCCGGCCGGGTGAAGCGTCCGTTGATCCGGCCCACCAGCTGGTCGACGAGGTCGCGCAGCCGTTGGTACTCCTCCACGTCGCCCCGGCTCGGCACCGCGATCTGGACCAGGCACACCCGGCCGTGCAGGTCCTCGCGGTCCTCCAGCAGCCGCTCGAAGGCCAGCAGCCGCTCGGGGATGCCCTTGGTGTAGTCGAGCCGGTCCACCCCGAGCAGCACGCGCCGGCCGGCGAACTGGCGGCGCAGCCGCTGCAGCCGGCCGGTGACCTCCTCGGAGCGGGCGTCCTCGGCGAAGTCGGTGGTGTCGATCGAGATCGGGTTCGCCTGGGTGTGCACCACCCGACCGTCCTCCAGCACGATGTCGCGGCCCCGGACCGTGACGTCGGTGAGCAGCAGGGCACAGGCCCGGACGAAGTTCCTGCGGTAGTGCTCGGTGTGGAAGCTCACCGTGTCGGCGCCGAGCAGCCCGCGCAGCAGCTGGTCGCGCCAGGGCAGCCGCGCGAAGAGCTCGGGCGCCGGGAACGGGATGTGCAGGAAGTAGCGGACCGGGGCGTCGGTGCCGGCGCGCAGCAGCTGGGGCACAAGCATGAGCTGGTAGTCCTGCACCCAGTACGTCGGCGAGCTCAGCTCCTCACCGGTCTTCAGCGCGGCCTCGGCGAAGGAGCGGTTGACCCGCTGGTAGGCCTCCCACCAGCTCCGCTGGAACTCGGGGGTGCCCACCAGGTCGTGGAACAGCGGCCACAACGTGGCGTTGGAGAACCCGTCGTAGTAGGCCTTGACGTCGGCCCGGCTCAGCCCGACGCCGACCAGCCCGGCGTCCGTGCCGGGCAGCTTCTCGGGCAGCTTGTGCGACCCCCCGTCCCAGCCCACCCAGCTCGTCGGCCGGGTCGACACCAGCGGCAGGAGCGCGGTGACCAGTCCTCCGGCCGAGGTCTGCCACTTGTTGCCCACCCGGCTGACCGGGAGCCGGTTCGAGAGGACGACGAGGCCGGGCTCCTCGGAGCGCGGCTGGGTTCCGCTCATCGTCGTACCCCCGTGCTGGGAGGTCGCGGTCGCGTCGTTCGCATCGTTTCCTCCTGTGCAGACCAGCAGTCAGCCTACCCTTCCGTCGCGGTAGAGTTATCCGTTGGTCCTCCCGTCGCGGGGGTGACTCGGGCACCACACGTCTACCTCGGGGGAGCTGAGGAGAAACCACATGTCCGTCGACCACGCCGACCTGACCCCCCTCCTGGAGGAGGCGCTCGGGCAGTACGGCGCCAGCCGGACCGACCTGATCCGGGCCGCGATGAACGCCTGGGCCGCGCAGCCCGTCATCGACCGGCTCTGCGCGCTGCCGGAGGACCACTACCGCAGCGTCGACGAGGTGCTCGACCGGCTCCCGCCCGCCTGACCCGCGCGCCTCGGCGCACACCTACGCCCGAAACCCAGCACAGCCGCGGTTCTGGCGCCGCGGCGACCTCGCGCGCCGCGCGGCCACCTCACCGGCCGACCAGCAACCGGGCGGACAGCGACGCTCGGACATGCACTTGCGGAGCCAGGACCGGCGGCTCAGGCGGGAGGTCACCGGCCCGGGGCGGCAACTGCATGTCCGAAGGGTGGTTCGACCCGGACGCGAGGCCGTCGCCGCCCGCGCGGGCCGGCCGCCGAGGCCGAAATCCCGCACGGCCGGGGTCCTGGTGCCGCAACCGACTGCGCCGCCGCAACCACGCACAGCCAGGGCCGGGATTCGGACGGCTTCTGCGCCAGGGACTTGATCGGACCTACTCGCGGGTAGCATACTGTTGTTACTGATGAGTATTCCGTGGCCGTCCTCCCCCGGGACGTGCCCGGCCCAGCCGGCCAGGTGCACGCACGCACCTCGCAGCCCAGACCCGAAGGTGGAGCCGTGAGCCACTACAAGAGCAACCTGCGTGACATCGAGTTCAACCTGTTCGAGGTGCTGCGCCGCGACGAGGTGCTGGGCACGGGCCCGTTCGAGGAGGTCGACACCGACACCGCGAAGGCGATCCTGGGCGAGGTGGACCGGCTGGCCCGCGAGGACCTGGCCGCGTCGTACGAGGACAGCGACCGCAACCCGCCGACGTTCGACGTCGAGACCAGCACCGCGGACATGCCGGAGTCGTTCAAGAAGAGCTACAAGGCGTGGATGGACGCGGAGTACTGGCGGCTCTCGCTGCCCGCCGAGCTGGGCGGACAGCCGGCTCCCTCGACGCTCAACTGGGCGCTCGGGGAGCTGGTGCTGGGCGCCAACGCCCCGGTCTGGATGTACGCCTGCGGGCCGAGCTTCGCCTCGATCGTGCACCGCAACGGCAACGACCGGGACAAGCGGATCGCCGAGCACATGGTCGAGCGCGGCTGGGGCGCCACCATGGTGCTGACCGAGCCCGACGCCGGCTCCGACGTCGGCGCCGGCCGGACCAAGGCCACCCTGCAGGACGACGGCTCCTGGCACATCGAGGGCGTCAAACGCTTCATCACCTCCGCCGAGCACGACATGAGCGAGAACATCGTCCACCTCGTCCTCGCCCGCCCGGTCGGCATCGAGGGCGTCGGCGGCCCGGGCACCAAGGGCCTGTCGCTGTTCATCGTGCCCAAGTGGCACTTCGACCACGAGACCGGCGAGCTGACCGGTGAGCGCAACGGCGCCTACGTCACCAACGTCGAGAAGAAGATGGGCATCAAGGTGTCCAACACCTGCGAGGTCACCTTCGGCGACTCCGCGGTCGGCGGCGGGGAGCCGGCCCAGGGCTGGCTGCTCGGCGAGGTCCACAACGGCATCGCGCAGATGTTCCAGGTGATCGAGAACGCCCGGATGATGGTCGGCACCAAGGCGATCGCGACGCTCTCCACCGGCTACCTGAACGCCCTCGACTACGCCAAGCAGCGTCTCCAGGGCCCGGACCTGACCCAGGCCTCGGACAAGACCGCCCCGCGGGTGCCGATCACCCACCACCCCGACGTGCGCCGCTCGCTGATGACGCAGAAGTCGTTCGCGGAGGCGATGCGCTCGCTGGTGCTGTACACCGCCTCCTGGCAGGACCGCGTGCAGGTCGCGGAGTTCAACGGCGAGAAGGACGAGCTGGCCGAGCGCGTCAACGACCTGCTGCTGCCGATCGTCAAGGGCTACGGCTCCGAGCGGTCGTGGGTGCTGCTCGGCACCGAGTCGCTGCAGACCTACGGCGGCTCCGGCTTCCTGCAGGAGTACCCGGTCGAGCAGTACGTCCGCG
The DNA here is from genome assembly GCF_014395785.1 of Nocardioides mesophilus. Taxonomy (GTDB): domain Bacteria; phylum Actinomycetota; class Actinomycetes; order Propionibacteriales; family Nocardioidaceae; genus Nocardioides_B; species Nocardioides_B mesophilus. Next base: position 1,665,344 of record NZ_CP060713.1, read on the forward strand.
ACGCCAAGATCGACACCCTCTACGAGGGCACCACCGCGATCCAGGGCCAGGACCTGTTCTTCCGCAAGATCGTGAAGGACCAGGCCGCGGCGCTCGGCTTCCTCGCCGGCGAGATCACCGCGTTCCTCGACAGCGAGGCCGGCAACGGCCGGCTGAAGGTCGAGCGCGGGCTGCTCGCCCAGGGCCTCGAGGACGCCCAGGCGATGGTCGGCACGCTGATCAACCAGCTGATGTCGGCCGACCCGAACGCCGAGGGCGGCGACGTCCGCAACATCTACAAGGTCGGGCTGAACACCTCCCGGCTGCTGATGGCGCTCGGCGACGTGGTCTGCGCGTGGCTGCTGCTGCGCGGGGCCGAGGTGGCGCTGGAGAAGCTGGCCGGCGACTCCGGCCGCGACCAGGCGTTCTACGAGGGCAAGGTCGCCGCGGCGCAGTTCTTCGCGCGCAACGTGCTCCCGAAGCTGTCGGCCGAGCGCGCGATCGCCGAGGCCACCGACCTCTCGGTCATGGACCTCGCGGAGGAGTCCTTCTAGGACCCGCCGACCGCACCGCCGTATGCCCGAGGGGCCGCTCCGAGACCGAGGCGGCCCCTCGGGCTTGCGCGGACCGTTCTGAACCTCGCAGTCCGGAAATTTTACGCGGCGCAGGATTCGGGGCGTTCCGGGCGGGGTACTTCTTCCGACGGAGGGACGACCTCCCTTGCCAAACGGAAGCGGCCGACCGGGCCGTGACAGAAGGAGTGCACCATGGGTATCGGTCTGGGAATCGTGCTACTGCTCGTCGGTCTCGTCCTCGTGCTCGGCGTCGTCAACTTCGACATCAGCTTCATCGACGACCTCGCGCTCGGCTGGATCTTCGTGATCATCGGCGCGCTCGCGATCATCCTCGCGCTGGTCATGAACCAGCAGCGCTCGCGGAGCACGCACGTCGAGGAGCGCCGCTACGAGAGCGGCCGCTGACCCACGCCCCTGCCGGCCGCTCCCGGGCCACCGGGCGAGCGCCCGCAACGACGAAAGGGCCGCCCCACCTCACGGTGGGGCGGCCCTTCGTCATGTCAGGTCAGGTCAGCAGGCCCTGCCAGGGAGCGGCAGCGCTCAGGCCGACCAGCTCGACCGGCCGCCGCCGGAGCGGGTGCTGCTCGAGCGGGCCTCGGACCAGCCGCCGGAGCGACGACCCGATGCGGCACCGGCGCCGCGGCTGCTGCCACCGGCCGCCCCGCCGCGGCTGTACGCCGGCCGCTCGGTGCGCCGGCCCTGGTAGCCCGCGCCGCTGGGACGACGGGCCCCGGCGCTGCGACCCGAACCCGCCCGCGGGGCGACCTCGCCGGACGAGGCCAGCGTGGCCGCGGTCATCGGGCGCGGGGTGGAGCGGATGTCGTGGTGGCGCGACTCGACACCGGCGCGGGACTGCATCCGGATGATCTCGTCGACCTGCTTGGGCGTGGTGATCGTGACCACCGTGCCGGACTCGCCGGCGCGGGCGGTGCGACCCGAGCGGTGCAGGTACGCCTTGGGGTCGTTCGGGGCGTCGAAGTGGACGACCAGGCCCACGTTGTCGACGTGGATGCCGCGCGCGGCGACGTCGGTCGCGACCACCACGCGGGCGCGGCCCGAGGAGAACTTGTGCAGGTTCCGCTCGCGGACCCGCTGCGAGAGGTTGCCGTGCAGGTCGACGGACTCGATGCCGGCGTCGGTCAGCGCGCCGGCCAGCTCGGTGGCGCCCTCACGGGTGCGGGTGAAGACGATCGAGCGCTCGTTGGCCTCGACCAGCGCGGTGGCCGCGGAGATCTTGTCGCGGAAGCCGCCGACGACCATCACGTGGTGCTCCATCGTGGTGACCGCACCGGCGGCCGGGTCGAGCTGGTGCAGCCGCGGGTCGCGCAGGTGCTTGCGCACCAGCCGGTCCACGTCGCCGTCCAGCGTCGCGGAGAGCAGCATCCGCTGGCCGCCGGCCGGGATCTGGTTCAGCAGCGCGTCGACGGCCGGGTAGAAGCCGAGGTCGCACAGGTGGTCGGCCTCGTCGAGGACGGTGATCGCGATGTCGTCGGTGCGGCAGTGGCCCTTGTCGATCAGGTCCTGCAGCCGACCGGGGGTGGCCACGACGATGTCGACGCCGGCCCGCAGCTGCTTGATCTGCCGGTCGTACGGCGAGCCGCCGTACACGGTGGTGAGCCGGAGCCCGGCGGCGAACGCCAGCGGCTCGAGCGAGCGACGCACCTGGGTGGCCAGCTCGCGGGTCGGCACGACGACCAGCGCACGCGGCTGCTTGGGGCGGCTCTTCTGCCCGGCCAGGCGGGCCAGGATCGGCAGGCCGAAGGCCAGGGTCTTGCCCGAGCCGGTCTGCGCGCGGCCGAGCACGTCGTGGCCGGCGAGGGCGTCGGGGACGACCGCGGCCTGGACCGGCGTCGGGTGGGTGATCCCGCCCTTGGCGAGCGCGGTGACGACCGCGGGGTGCATGCCGAGCTCGGCGAAGCTGGGACCGCTGAGCACGGTCTCGACCGCGGCGGGAGCGGTCTCGGGGGAGTCGGGGGCGATCAGTACGGCGTCAGAAGACGACACGGGGCATTGCTCCATCGGGGTGGTCAGGCGCGACCTGGCCCGATCCACGGTGTGGACGGGGTGAGCCAGCAGGACGCAGGTGTTTTCCTCGCAACACCCGATCACTGGTCTCGCGCGGTCCATCACGACGGATCCGCACACCACACCGGGCGACAAGAAAGGCCGGGAAGCGTGCACCCTCGCGGGGCGCGCCTCGGCCTTGGCTGTTCCCCAGTCTAGCAGCGGTCCGGGGTCGCTCCGACCGGCTGGAGGCCTGCTGCAGGAGACCTGCGACACGTGCGCCGCCGCCGGACGGGCGGGCCGACCGGCCGGGGCGGAACCGGAACCGGAACCGGAACCGGCCTACCGCCCGGAGAGCGGCAGCACCAGCCGAGTGGCCGCGCCCTCGACGATCCGGACCGGCACCCCCCAGTCCTGCTGGTGCATGTGGCAGGCCGCGCCCTCGCCGCCGTCGCTGTCGCACGAGGCCGCCCGGGCGGCGACGTGCAGCACGCCGTCGCCGACCTGCGGGTCGAGCACCAACGTGCGGCTCAGGTCAGTCCCGCGACCCTCGCCGGCCTTGAGCAGCGCCGGCGGGGTGGCCCCGACCACCAGCTGCGCGGAGGGACCGAACCGGTCATCGACCTTCTGCCCCGGCGGCGGCTCGAAGGAGACCACGAGCTCCAGCTCGCCGGGCGCCACCTCGGTGACCGGCCGCCGGGTGGTGTGCGCGAACCCGTCGACGAGGAGGCCGGCGCCCAGCGGCACCCGGGTGAGCCGGTGCGCGGCGGACTCCACGACCAGCAGGGTGTCGCCGTCGAGCAGCAGGCCGCTCGGCTCGGCGAGCCCGCGGGCCAGCGTGCTCAGCGTGCCCGCGGCCGGGTCCCAGCGGCGCACCGCCCCGTTGTAGGTGTCCGCGACCGCAACCGAGCCGTCCGGCAGCACCGCGACCCCGAGCGGGTGCTGGAGCAGCGCCTGGTCGGCGGGACCGTCGACGAACCCGAAGTCGAACAGGCCGCGGCCCACGGCGGTGTGCACCTCGCCGTCCTCGACGAAGCGGAGCGAGGAGGTCTCGCTGTCGGCGATCCAGAGCCGCCCGCCGGGCGAACCGGCGGCGTCGACGGCCAGCCCGGAGGTCTGCGCGAACCACGCCTGCGCCGCCGGCCCGTCGACGAGGCCCTCGTGGGTGGTGCCGGCGGCGACCGCCACCCCGCCGGTGAGCGGGTCGAAGCTCCACAGCTGGTGGATGCCGGCCATCGAGACCCAGACCCGGTCCTGCCACCAGACGACGTCCCACGGGCTCGACAGGCTGCCCTCGTTGCCGGGCCCGTCGCCCTGCATCCACTGGTGTCCGGTGCCGGCGAGCGTGCGGACCTCCCCGGTGTCGAGGCAGACGCCGCGCAACAGGTGGTTCACGGTGTCCGCGACGACGACGTCGTAGCCGGCCGCGGCCTCGACCTCATCGGGCAGCAGGCACAGGCCGTTCGGCTCGTTGAAGCTCGCGTGCGCGGCAGCACCGTCGGCGGAGCCCTTGTCGCCGGAGCCGATCCGGCGTACGACGCTCTCGCCGTCCGCCGCGAGCTCGACCAGCGAGTGGTGACCGGCGTCGGCGACCAGGATCGTGCCGCCGGGCAGCCGGACCGCCTTCGCCGGGAACCGCAGGTCGCCCTCGACCACCGGCGGCGCCACGTAGGGCGAGTCGCCGGGCTGCAACGTGCCCTTGGCGAGGTGCTCCGCGCGCAGCTCGACGAGCAGCGCGTCGATGGCGTGGGCATGTCCCTCGCCGGCGTACTGCGCGACGACGTACCCCTCCGGGTCGATCAGCACCAGCGTCGGCCAGGCCCGGGCGGTGTAGGCCTGCCAGGTCTCCAGCTCCGGGTCGTCGAGCACCGGGTGGTGCACGTCGTAGCGCTCGACCGCGGCGCGCAGCGCGTCCGGGTCGGCCTCGTGCACGAACTTCGGGGAGTGCACCCCGACGACCACCAGCTCGCCGGCGTACCTCTCCTCCAGCTCGCGCATCTCGTCCAGGACGTGCAGGCAGTTCACGCAGCAGAAGGTCCAGAAGTCCAGCAGGGTGAAGCGGCCGCGCAGCTCCTCGAGCGTCAGCGGCGCGGCGGTGTTCAGCCAGCCACGCCCCCGGAGCTCGGGCGCGCGGACACGGGCGGTGCGACCGGAGGACATGCCGCCATTCTCCCAGGGCCCGCAGGCGCGCACCGCGGCCGTGTCCCCTCCCTGGACGGGAGGGTGTCAACGGCGACCGGGCGGAGCATGATGACGCCATGGCCGACTCAGCGCAGAGCAGGGCGGGGCAGACCGCCGGACCCCAGGACCTCATCGACGTCGCGCACCTGGTCACGGCGTACTACACCGACGTCCCCGACCCCGACGACGTCGACCAGCAGGTCGCGTTCGGGACCAGCGGGCATCGCGGCACCAGCCTGCGGACCTCGTTCAACGAGACGCACATCGTCGCGACCACCCAGGCGATCTGCGACTACCGCAAGCAGCAGGGGTACGACGGGCCGCTGTTCATGGGGCGCGACACCCACGGGCTCTCCGAGCCGGCCTGGGCCACCGCGCTCGAGGTGCTGGTCGGCAACGACGTGACGGTGCTCGTCGACGACCGGGACGGCTACACCCCGACACCGGCCGTCTCGCACGCGATCCTGCGCGCGAACCGCGGCAAGGACCTCGACGGCAGCGGGCTCGCCGACGGGATCGTCGTGACCCCGTCGCACAACCCGCCCAGCGACGGCGGCTTCAAGTACAACCCGCCGCACGGCGGGCCGGCCGACTCCGACGCGACCTCGGTGATCGCGGCCCGGGCCAACGAGCTGATCGCCGGCGGCCTCGACGGGGTCCGCCGGGTCCCGTTCGCGCGGGGCCGGGCAGCCGCGGGCGCCTACGACTTCCTCGGCACGTACGTCGACGACCTGCCCCAGGTGCTGGACATCGACGCGATCCGGTCCGCCGGCGTGCGGATCGGCGCGGACCCGCTCGGCGGCGCCAGCGTGGCCTACTGGGGCGAGATCGCCGAGCGGCACAAGCTCGACCTGACCGTCGTGAACCCGCTGGTCGACCCGACCTGGCGGTTCATGACGCTGGACTGGGACGGCAAGATCCGGATGGACTGCTCCTCCCCGCACGCGATGGCCTCGCTGATCCGTCGCAAGGACGACTACGACCTCGCGACCGGCAACGACGCGGACGCCGACCGGCACGGCATCGTCACCCCGGACGCCGGCCTGATGAACCCGAACCACTTCCTGGCCGTGGCGATCGGCTACCTGTTCGGCGGCGCCCGGCCGGGCTGGCCCGAGGCCGCCCGGATCGGGAAGACCCTCGTCTCCTCCTCGATGATCGACCGGGTCGCGGCCGAGGTCGGCCGGCCGATGAGCGAGGTGCCGGTCGGGTTCAAGTGGTTCGTTCCCGGCCTGCTCGACGGCTCGTTCGGCTTCGGCGGCGAGGAGTCGGCCGGGGCGTCGTTCCTGCGCAAGGACGGCAGCACCTGGACCACCGACAAGGACGGCATCCTGCTGTGCCTGCTGGCCTCGGAGATCCTCGCCACCACCGGCCGCTCGCCCAGCGAGCACTACGCCGACCTGGTCGGGCGCCACGGCGACCCCGCCTACGCCCGGATCGACGCGCCGGCCGACCGCGCGCAGAAGGCGAAGCTGGCGGCGCTCGCGCCCGAGGACGTGGCCGCCGCGGAGCTCGCCGGCGAGCCGATCACCGCCAAGCTCACCGAGGCGCCGGGCAACGGCGCCAAGATCGGCGGGCTCAAGGTGACCACCGAGTCGGCCTGGTTCGCGGCACGGCCCTCCGGCACCGAGGACGTCTACAAGATCTACGCCGAGTCCTTCCAGGGGCCCGAGCACCTCGCCCGCGTGCAGCAGGAGGCCCGCGAGGTGGTCGGCGCCGCGCTGGGCTAGCCGGTCGGGGCTGCGTGCCGGGTCAGCGCTCGAGGCGCCCCCGGTCAGTTCGACGTGGCGCCGCCCACCGTGCCGGCGGTGACCGCCGCGAAGACCGCCGCCCTCATCGCCTCGATCGCGGACCGGACCGCGGCGGAGCCCCAGTCCCCCTCGGCGACCTCCTGGGCCCGACGCTCGAGCTGCCTGCGGGGCAGGCCGTGCCGTTCCGGGTCGACGACCTGGGGCACCACCCGCAGCGCGTGCAGCAGAGCGACCAGCGCCGCCGTCCGCGGCTGCGGGGTGACGCCGCTGACGAGCACCTGATCCACCAGCTCGCGGACCTCACGCTCGTGCGCCGCATCGGCCGCGGGCCAGGTGTGCTTCGGGAAGACGCCGAGCACCCGGCCCTCCTCGGCTCGGAGGATGCCCTGCTGCACGAGCCGGTCGTAGAGCCGCTGCCGGAGCCTCTTGCCGAGCTTGCCCACGGCGTCGGCCGGCCGCTTGCCCTGCCGTTCGACGAGCACCGCCAGCGCCTCGTCGAGCAGCGGGTCGCCGGTGGGGGTGGCGTCCCGGACGACCAGCCGGCCCTTCCTGCGGCCCTCGCCCTCGTGGGTCAGGTCCACCCGGCCCGCCAGCGCGAGCTGGACCAGCTGGGCGCCGCCGAGGGCGATGTCGGCCTCGGTTCCGGACACCACCAGCTTCCCGGTGTCGTCATCGGTGATCAGCAGCAGGAGATCCTCCGCGAGCAGCATGGTTCGACGGTACGTCCGGAGGGCCGCTCGGCGCAGCGGAGTGACGTTCCGCCGCCGGTGCGCGGACAGGGGTGGCGCGACGCCGTACGACGCGGTGGAATCAAGCAGGAACCCTTACCGGAGGTGCTGCGTGTACTACCCGCTGACCGTGCGTGACTTCCTCGACCGCGCCGAGAGCGTCTACCCCGACCGGGTGGCGCTCGTCGACGAGCCGGACCAGCCGGCGCCGAGCCTGGGCCGGCTGACCTACCGGGAGCTGGCGGCGAACGCCCGGGCGCAGGCGGCCCGGCTCGACCGGCTCGGCGTCCCCCGCGGCGGCCGGGTGGCGGTCATCTCGCAGAACTCGGGTCGGCTGCTCACCTCGTTCTTCGGCGTCAGCGGTTGGGGCCGGATCCTGGTCCCGGTGAACTTCCGGCTCAGCCTGGCCGAGATCGAGTACATCGTCGGGCACTCGGGCGCCGACGTCGTCTACGCCGACCCCGAGCTGAAGGACAAGCTGGACGCGCTCGACGTCCGGCACAAGTTCGTGCTCGGCGAGGACGACGACCTGTTCCTGCACGGCACCGAACCGGAGGAGTGGACCGACCCCGACGAGGGCGCGACGGCCACCATCAACTACACCTCCGGGACGACGGCGCGGCCGAAGGGCGTCCAGCTCACCCACCGCAACCTGTGGCTGAACGCGACGGTGTTCGGCCTGCACCTCGGCGTCAGCGACCGCGACGTCTACCTGCACACGCTGCCGATGTTCCACGCCAACGGCTGGGGGATGCCGTACGTCGTCACCGGTCTCGGCGGCCAGCACGTCGTGCTGCGCAAGGTCGACGGCGCGGAGATCCTGCGCCGCATCGACGAGCACGGCGTCACCCTCATGTGCGCGGCCCCGGCCGTGGTCAGCGCCGCGCTGGAGGCCGCCGCCGACTGGGACGGGCCGATCCCGGGCCGCGACCGGGTCCGGATCGTGGTCGCCGGCGCGCCGCCGCCGACCCGGACCATCGAGCGGGTGATGGAGGAGCTGGGCTGGGAGTTCAACCAGATCTACGGCCTCACCGAGACCTCCCCGATCGTCACGGTGAACCGGATGCGCGCGGAGTGGGAGGAGCTGCCGCGTCGCGAGCAGGCCGCCCGGCTCGGCCGCGCCGGCGCGCCGGCGCTCGGGGTCCGGGTCTCGATCGACGAGCAGGGCGAGGTGCTGACCTCCTCCAACCACAACCTCGACGGCTACTGGGAGCAGCCCGAGGAGACCGCGCGGGTGCAGGCCGGCAACACCTTCCACACCGGCGACGGGGGCTACCTCGACGACGAGAGCTACCTGGTGATCAGCGACCGCAAGAAGGACGTGATCATCTCCGGCGGCGAGAACGTCTCCTCGATCGAGGTCGAGGACGCGCTGATGTCGCACGCCGCGGTGCGGGAGGTGGCGGTGATCGGGATCCCCGACGAGAAGTGGGGTGAGCTCGTGACCGCGCTGGTGGTCTCCGGCGACGACGTGACCGCCGAGGAGCTGATCGCGCACTGCCGCCAGTACCTCGCCGGCTACAAGTGCCCGAAGCGGATCGACTTCGTCGACGAGCTGCCGCGCACGGCCACCGGCAAGCTGCAGAAGTTCAAGCTCCGGGAGCCGTTCTGGGAGGGGCACGACCGCAAGGTGAACTGAGCGGCGCGGTGTTCCGGCGGGGTCCGGGCACCCGCGCTCGGACATGCACTTCCCGGCGCTCGGGGCACGGCCCAGGCGTGGCCGTGCGCCCGGGGCCGCTCGAGTGCATGTCCCAGCGGCGGTGCGCCGTCCACGGTCCGGCCCGGGACGGCTGTCCCGCGTCCCGACGGGTCAGGCGCCGACGTACGGCGGCAGCGTGTCGCCGGCGTACTCGGAGCGTCCGCACCGCAGGCAGGTGAAGGAGGCGTCGCGCCAGTCGCCCGGCTCCCGGCGCCACCGGTGCCAGCCCAGCCGGCACCGCAGTGACTTGGTCATGGCTCGAGGATCCACCCCGGTCGGGGCCGCGGCAACGGGGTTTCCGACCTGCGCGAAGAGTCGCGAACGGGTGCTCCGGGGGCTCCGTCCGACTGCCGCGGCCGCCGCTGACGGCCCGCGGTCAGCCGGCCCGCTGCCGGCCGGGACGGCACCGCCTAGGGTGCGGTCATGGACGACGCAGAGCGGTTGCAGGGGTACGTCGACGTGTGGGCCGGCTGCGTGGACGACGTGGTCGCCCTGCTGCGCGACCTGTCGCCCGAGGACTGGGACCGGCCGACCGACCTCGCCGGCTGGGACGTCCGCGCCGTCGCGGCCCACCTCGCACACCTGGAGTCCGAGCTCGCCGGCCGGGCGCAGGACCGGGTCGAGGTCCCCGAGCTCGAGCACGTCCTGACGCCGCTGGCGCGCTACACCGAGCGCGGCCCGATCGCCCGACGGGACTGGCCGGTCGACCGGATCGTCGAGGAGCTCGCCGACTCCGCCGCGCAGCGGCTCACCGAGCTGCGGGCCGACCCGCCGACCGACGGCTCGGCCACCGCACCGCGCACCCCGGCCGGCATCGGCTGGTCCTGGACGACGCTGCTCTCCAACCGGATCGTGGACGTGTGGATGCACGAGCAGGACCTCCGGCGCGCCCTCGACCGGCCCGGCGGCCTGGACACGCCGGGCGCCGCGCACACGGTCGACACCTTCCTGCGGGCCTTCGGCTACGTCGTCGGCAAGCGGGTCGCGCCGCCGGCCGGGACGACCGTCGTCCTCCAGGTCACCGGCGCCCAGGCGCGAGCGGCCGCGGTCGAGGTCGGGGCGGACGGCCGCGGCGTACCGCTGCCCGAGGCGCCGGAGCAGCCGACCGTCCGGCTGCGGATGGACACCGAGGCCTACGTGGTCCTCTCGGGCGGACGACGCGCCGCCGACCGGGTGCCGGTCGAGGTGGACGGCGACCCCGACCTCGCGGCGCGGGTGCTGGCCGCGCTGCCGGTCACGCCCTGACCGCCACCCGACCGCCCGCCGAGCGCGCAGCAAGGCGTCACCGTCCGCCTCGCACTGTCTTCAGTACGATTCGGCGGTCGCGCGTCACCGAGACGCCGGCTCGAGTCGATGGGGGTAGCTTGTCTCGCGGAGTGCCTGGCCCTGCAGCGGTGTCGTCTTTGACGCAAGCGCTCGTGACCCTTCTGGCCGGGGCGGTTTTCGGCGTCGTCGTCGTGGCGTTGAACCACGCCGAGCCGGCCCCCTGCGGGCGCTGTCCATCGTCACCGGGGGCGGTGCGGGGTGGGCCGCCTTCGGGATCCTGATGGCCGCCTGGTGGCGGCGTCGGCTCGTGCTGTCCGTGGCAGCCGCGTTCTTCGCCCTGGCGGCCGCCGTCGCGGCGTACTACGTCGCGGATGCAACTGCCGCCGGAAGCCCGATCGTCGACGAGGTCTCAGACCTGCGCTTCTGGATCGTGGGGGCCCTGGTCGTCGGGCCACCCCTGGGGCTGCTCGGCTGGCGCGCCCGGCGAGACGACACCTGGCTGGGCCTCGTCGCCATGGTCGTTGCCCCGTTGGGCTTCGCTGCGGAGTCGGCGATCTATCTCGACGGTTTCGAGTGGCTGTCGCCGTTGGAGCGTGCCGTCCGAGTGGCCATCATCGGCACAGCGCTGGCCGTGGTCGCGGTGCTGGTGGGTCGGAAGCTCACGGGACCCGTCCGTGCCGTTGGCTAGCATCGCCCGATGCGTGCGCTGAACATCGACGTCCCCGACGCCCTTGTCGAGCGTTGGATCGAATGGTTCAGCCCAGCCGTGCAGCCGTTCCTCGCCGATTCGGAGCTCGCGGCCTCGCTCGGCGAACACTCAGGCGAGGTGTCCCTCTCCGATGAGGTCCGGGACACCTTCTGTCTCTACGGGCTGCCCAGCGGAGTGCAGCACGTATGGCTGAGCGAGGCTCAGTTCCTGGCCCTGCCCAGACGGAGCAGGGCTGCGCTCGTGCGGGCCCAGCGAACCCTTGACCGCGAGCTCGTTCCTTCCGTCAGGTCATGGGTCTCGGTGGTCGGCGACCCGGCTCGCGAGCAGGCGGACGGCCACAGGTTCGTGTGGTGGCGGTCGCTGCTGCGCGGCTGCGAAGAGCTGGTGCTGAGGGACTACGTCGAAGAGGGTCGCCGGGCCAGCCGCCACGACGAGGTGTCGGAGGAGGTCTGGGACTCGGCAGCCCGCACGCTTCCCGGCGCGCGGAGGATCGCCGGGACGTTCCCCCCGGCCAGCGGGCCGAACTGCTTCGGCACGGTGATGGCCGCAGCCGGGGTCGTCGACGCCGACACGGTGTGGATGCAGCGGGAGCCGTTCGAGCGCTGGTTGTCGGAGAAGACCCGACCGAACGGGGACGACGCCGCCCCCGGCACCGTGCTCGTCTGGCGGTCCCCTGACGGCCTCGTGCAGCACGCCGCCGTCACGCTCGGCGACGGCTGGGTGCTGCACAAGCCGTCGCAGGGGTGGATGAGCCCCACCAAGGTCCTGACCACGCACGAGGGCAAGGCGAGCTCGCGTGCGTCCGGCCGCCGTCTGGAGCGGCACGCGATCACGACCTGATGTCACGTGGCTCACCGAGTGGAGGGACACCCGCACATCGCCGGATCCGGCGACGCGCCTGCACGGCTCGCCGGCCGGCGGCAGGGCCACACCTCGTTAGGGTGGCGGCGTGGCTGACGAGAACCCGACGACCCAGGCCGGCGCGACCAGCGGCGGTACCAGCAGCACCGGCGCCGCGCCGGGCGTGACGACCAAGCCGAGCGAGCCGGTCGACGACCTGGTCGCGACCAAGCACCACCTCAAGGTGGGCCGCCGCACGCTCGACTACACCGCGACGTCGGGGCGGGTGGTGCTCCGCGACGAGGTCTACGAGGACGGCACCTTCACCGGCTTCAAGGCGAAGGCCGAGATGTCGGTGACCTCCTACGTGCTCGACGTGGCCGACCCGGCCGAGGCGGCCGCCCGGCCGATCACCTTCGCCTTCAACGGCGGGCCGGGCTCCTCCAGCGTGTGGTTGCACCTGGGCCTGTTCGGGCCGCGTCGGGTGCTGATGGGCGACGCTGGCGAGCTGCTGCCGCCGCCGTACGGCCTGGCCGACAACCCCGAGTCGCTGCTGGCCGTCAGCGACCTGGTGTTCATCGACCCGGTCTCGACCGGCTACTCGCGGACGGTCGAGGGCACCAAGCCGGAGTCGTTCCACGGCTACCAGGGCGACATCGAGTCGGTCGCCGAGCTGATCCGGATCTGGACGTCGCGGCACAAGCGCTGGATGTCGCCGAAGTTCGTCGCCGGCGAGTCCTACGGCACGCTGCGCGGAGCCGCGCTCGTCGAGCACCTGCAGGCCCGGCACGGGATGTACGTCAACGGGCTGATCCTGATCTCCAGCGTCCTCGACGTCTCCTCAATCGACTTCGAGAACCAGCGCAACGACCGGGCGCACGCGCTGTACCTCCCCACCTACGCCGCGATCGCGCACTACCACGGCAAGCTCGGGCGGCGGTCCCTGAAGTCGGTGCTGGCCGAGGCCGAGGAGTACGCCGCGCGCGACTACCCGTGGGTGCTCTCCCGCGGCGACCGGCTGACCCGCAAGGAGCGGAGCGCCGCGGTGCGCAAGCTCGCCGGCCTGACCGGGCTCACCGAGGAGTACATCGACCGGGCGGAGCTGCGGATCGAGCACTGGCGGTTCTTCGGCGAGCTGCTCCGCGAGCAGCGGCGTACCGTCGGGCGGCTCGACGGCCGGTTCACCGGCCCCGCCGCCAGCGCCATCGCCGAGAACATGGACGCCGACCCCTCGCACGACGTGATCGCCGGGCCCTACGCGGCGGCGTTCAACCACTACGTCCGCGACGAGCTCGGCTACGAGAACGACCTGCCCTACGAGCAGATCTCCCGGCGCGTGCACCCGTGGTCGTTCAAGGACTTCGAGGGCCGCCCGGTCGACGTGACGCCGAAGCTCGAGCGCGCGATGCGGCAGAACCCGCACCTGAAGGTGCACGTCGCCTACGGCTACTACGACGGTGCGACCCCGCACTTCGCCGCCGAGGACGTGCTCGCGCACCTGCAGATCCCCGAGGAGCTGCGCGCCAACATCGAGCACGCCTACTACGAGGCCGGCCACATGACCTACGTCCACGAGCCGTCCAGGATCCAGCAGAGCAAGGACATCGCCGCGTTCGTGACCCGCTCCTCGGGCCGCTGACCGGGTGCGCGGACTCGTCGCGGTCGTGCTGCTGGTGGTCGGCAGCCTGATGGTCCCGGTGGCCACCGCCGGCTGGTGGCTGCGGGACACGGTCGTGCCCACGGACAGCTACGTCGAGACGGTCGCGCCGCTGGCCACCGACCCCGCGGTCCTGGGCGCGGTCGAGGACCGGCTGGTCGCCGAGGTCATGGCGTCGATCCGGGACGCAGGTTTGCTCGACCAGGTCGCCGCCGCGCTCGAGCGGGGCGGCCTGTCCCCGCTGCTCGCCGAGGAGCTGCAGGGGCAGGCCGGCGCGCTGGAGGCGAAGATCGAGCGGCTGGTCACCGGGGCGGTCCGGACTGTGGTGCGGAGTCCCGCCTTCGCCGAGGCCTGGCGCACCTCGAACGAGGTCGCCCACGACGAGCTCGTCGCGATCCTGTCCGGCGACTCCGCGGCGGTCGAGCGGGGTCCCGGCGCCCGCGTGGACGTGCGGCTCGCCGCGCTGTCCACGACGCTGCGCAAGGAGCTGGTCGCGGCAGGGGTGCCGTTCGCGGAGACGCTGCCGAAGGTGCAGGCGACCTACACGATCGGCACCGTCGAGGACCTGCAGCGCGCGCAGGTCGCGTACGCCGCGCTGGACCGGTGGGGCCGGTTGCTCCCCGTGCTCGCCGGGGCGTTGCTGCTGCTCGGACTGCTGGTGGCGCGGCGCCGCCGACGGGCGCTGATCGGGTCGGCGCTGCTCTCGCTGCTCGGGCTTGGCCTGCTTGCGGTCGCGATCGTGCTGGGCCGTTCGGCCTACCTCGCGTCGCTGCCGGTGGAGGTGCCGTCCGCGGCCGGCCGGGCGTACTTCGACGTGCTCACCGCCGACCTCTGGCGCGACCTCGGGTGGGTCGCCGGCGCGGCCGGGCTGCTGCTGGTGCTCGCGCTCGTCGTACGCCGTCCGTCCCGCTGACCGCCGAGTCGGCGCAACTGCAGCCCTCAACCCCGCCGAGTCGGCGCATCTGCAGCCCTCCCACCCGCCGAGTCGGCGCATCTGCAGCCCTCAACCCCGCCGAGTCGGCGCATCTGCAGCCCTCCCCCGCCGAGTCGGCGCATCTGCAGCGCTCCTGCCGCGTCCTGGGGATAACCGACTGCGGGTATGTCGGGAATCGACGACGGTTCTCCGATGGCCCAACCGTCCTTGTTCACCGATGGCCCGCTCCTCGGGGCCGACTTCCCGCTCCCCCTGGACCGCCCGTTCACGACCCGACAAGCAGCCGACCTCGGTGTCAGCCGCTCGGTGCTCTCGCGCCTCCATCGCACGGGCTACGTGCGGCGACTGCTCAAGGGTGTGTTCGTCGCCGCCCAGGTGCCGGACACCCTGACGCTCCGCGTGCAGGCGCTGCAGCTCGTCGTTCCGGCGGGCACGGTGATCGTCGACTGGACCGCGGTGTGGCTGTACACCGGCTGCCTGCCGTTCGGCCACCACCTGGAGGTGCCGCCGGTCTCGGTCTTCCGCCTCCCCGGTCGAGGCCGGCTCCGGAACGGTCTGTGCGTCAGCGGCGAGCGCGACCTGCGGCCCGGGGACGTGACCATGGTGGACGACTTGACGGTGACGACACCCTTGCGCACAGCCTGGGATGTCGGCCGGCTCTCGCACCGTGACCTGGCGATGGCCGGTCTCGACTGCCTGCTCCGGACCGCCTACTTCGGCAAGGACGAGCTCACGGGGGGCGTCGAACGCTTTGGCAAGCGGCGCGGCGTCGTACAGCTCCGCGAGCTTGCGCCCAAGGCCGACGGCAGGGCCGAGTCGACCGGCGAGTCGGTGCTGCGACTGCGGTGGCTGGACATGTCGTCGCTGCCACCGCCGCGACCGCAGGTGCCGATCCTCGACGACAGCGGTCGCGAGCTCTACCGGCTGGACCTCGGTGTCGAGGAGATCCGGTTCGCGGCGGAGTACGACGGGGAGGAGTTCCACACCAGCGACGCCGACCGAGCACACGACCGCGCCCGACGTGAGTGGATCGAGCAACACCGCGGCTGGATCATCGAGCCGGTGCGGCGGGAGAACGTGTTCGGGCTGCACCGGGACGTCGAGAGCATCCTGTCCGAAGGGATCGCCCGGGCCCGTCGCAAACTCGGGTCGTCCGGACGAGGTTGAGCGCTGCAGACGCGCCGACTCGACGGGGTCCAGCGCTGCAGACGCGCCGACTCGACGGGGTCCAGCGCTGCAGACGCGCCGACTCGGCAGGGTTCAGCGCTGCAGACGCGCCGACTCGACAGGGTCCAGCGCTGCAGACGCGCCGACTCGACAGGGTCCAGCGCTGCAGATGCGCCGACTCGGCGGGGTCCAGCGCTGCAGACGCGCCGACTCGGCGGGTAGGGCGGGGGTCAGAGGTGGCGGCGGGACTGGACCACGCGGAAGCGGCTCGCGACGTAGGCGGTGTCGGTGTAGGAGGCGGTCGCGGCCGGGTTCGCGCCGGTGCCGTGGTAGTCGCTGAACGCCGCGGACTGGTTCACGAAGACCCCACCGGTGAGGTTCTCCGAGAGCGCCACCCCGACGTCCAGCGCGGCCTCGCGCATCGCCTCGACGACCCGCTCCGAGGTGGAGTACACCGACGCCGTCATCGCGCCGTGCTCCTTGACGGTCCGCCGGAACACTGCGATCGACTCCGCGGTGTCGGCGGTCTCGATCAGGTAGGCCACCGGGCCGAAGCACTCCTGCTCGTAGATGTCCCGGTCGGCCACGGTCAGCCCGATGATCGTCGGCGTGCGCACCACCGCGTCGTCGTACGCCGGATGGCGCACCGCGCGCGACCCGACGAGGACCCGGCCCGTCGTCCCGGACTCCTCGAGCCGGGAGAGCACCCCCTCGTTCACGACGCCGCCGAGCAGCTCGACGGCGCGGGCGTCGTCGCCGAGGAGCTTGCCGAGCGCGGCCTCGATGCCGGCGGCCACCTCCTCGACGGACTTGCGTCCCTCGTCGGTCTCGATGCCGCCGGCCGGCAGGAAGACGTTCTGCGGGGCGGTGCACATCTGGCCGGTGTAGAGGGAGAAGGAGAAGGCGAGGTTCGTGCAGAGGCCGCGGAAGCTGTCGGTGGAGTCCAGCACGACGGCGTTCACGCCGGCCTTCTCCGCGAACACGATGGCCTGGCGGGCGTGCTGCTCCAGCCAGTCACCGAAGGCGTTGCCGCCGGTGAAGTCGATCAGCTTCACCTCGGGCCGCACCGCCAGCACCGCCGCCAGCCCGTCGGCCGGGTCCTCGGCGGCCAGCGTGACCAGGTTCGGGTCGAAGCCGGCCTCCAGGAGCACCTCGCGGCACACCTGCACGGTGATCGCCAGGGGCAGCACGGCGCCCGGGTGCGGCTTGACGACGACGGCGTTGCCGCAGGCCAGCGAGGCGAACAGGCCGGGCCAGGAGTTCCAGGTCGGGAAGGTGTTGCAGCCGACCACCAGCGCGACGCCGCGCGGCACGACGGTGAAGGTCTTCTCCATGCGCAGCGGCTCGCCCTTGCCGGGCTTCTCCCACACCACGGTGTGCGGGGTCCGGGTCATCTCGTCCCAGGCGTAGGCGACCGCCTCGAGCGCCCGGTCCAGGGCGTGGGCGCCGCCGGCCTGGAAGGCCATCACGAACGCCTGGCCGGAGGTGTGCTGGACCGCGTTGGCGAGCTCGAAGACCCGCTGGTGCAGCCGGGTGAGGATCTCCAGGCAGACCCCGACGCGGGCGTCCGGCCCGGCGTCGCGGAACGCCTTCATGCCGTGGGCGGCCGCCGCCAGCAGCGGGTCGACGCCGTCCGGGGCGACCCGCGGGTAGGCCACGTCGAGCGGGAAGCCGAACGGCGACTTCTCGGTCGTCACCGTGCCCTCGGCGCCGGGGGTGTCGAGGGGGAACGTGGTGCCGGCGTACTCCTCGAACGCGGCCTTGCCCTCCGCGGCGGCGCCCTCGCCGTAGATCCGCGGGGACGGCGACTCCTCGAAGGCGGAGAAGTACTCGCGGGTGCGGGTCGCCTCCACGGCGCGGCGCAGCGTCTCCTCGTGCGCGGCGAACAGGGCGGCGGCGGAAGGGGCGTCGGTCATGGCGGGTCCTCACATGTGACAGCGCTGGGGCGGATCTGTGTTCATCCTGTCACAGTGACGGCCCGCGGTGCAGGCTCCGCCAGGCCGCATCCGGCTCCCGGCAGGCGCTCAACGGGAAGCCGCCGCACGAGCAGGACCTGCGGTCACGGACGCCGCTGCGCCGCCGCCACCAGACCCCGAAACAGCCCCGCGTCGTCCCGGGTCTCCGGGTGCCACTGGACGGCCAGCTCGAATCGGTCGCCGGGGGCCTCCATCGCCTCGAGGGTGCCGTCGGCCGCGCGGGCCGCCGGGACGTAGCCGGGGTGCCGGCGCACCGACTGGTGGTGGTGGCAGTCGACCTCGCCCTTGTCGCCGACCAGCGCGCGGAGCCGGGTGCCCGGCAGGGTGTCCACGTCGACGCTGCCGTAGGCGTCGCCGCCCGGCGAGTGCTCGTCGTGGCCGACCACGTCGGGGGTGTGCTGGTCCAGCTCGCCGCCGCGGTGCACCGCCATCACCTGCATGCCGCGGCAGATCCCCAGCACCGGCAGCCCCGCGGCGTCGGCGGCGTCGAGCAGCGCGAGCTCCCAGGCGTCGCGGCCCGGCCGCCAGCCGGCGGTGCGCGGGTGCGGCGCGGCGCCGTAGCGCTCCGGGTCCACGTCGGCGCCCCCGCAGATGACCAGCCCGTCCAGCCGCGTCACCACGGTCGGGGCGGCGGACGGGTCCAGCGGCGGCAGCAGCACGGGTACGCCGCCGGCGCGCTCGACCGCTTCGGCGTACGTGGTCGGCAGCAGGTCGGCCGGCGCGTCCCACACTCCCCACCGGGCCTGCTCCCGGTAGGTGCTCAGCCCGATCACCGGCGCCTGCACGACCAGCTCACCGGCTCACAGCGGCGTGACGTAGGCGCCGGAGATCCCGCCGTCGACGAGGAACGAGCTCGCGGTCATGAAGCTCGACTCGTCGGAGGCCAGGAACACCACCGCGTTGGCGATCTCGACCGGCTCGGCGAAGCGGCCCATCGGCACGTGCACCAGCCGGCGCTGGGCGCGCTCGGCGTCCTTGGCGAACAGCTCCTGCAGCAGCGGGGTGTTCACCGGTCCGGGGCACAGCGCGTTGACCCGCACGCCCTGCCGGGCGAACTGCACGCCGAGCTCGCGGCTCATCGAGAGCACGCCGCCCTTCGAGGCGGAGTAGGAGATCTGCGAGGTCGCCGCTCCCATCACCGCCACGAACGAGGCGGTATTGATGATCGAGCCTCGCCCCTGCTCGAGCATGATCGGCAGCACCGCCTTGCAGCACAGGTAGACGCTGGTCAGGTTGACCTCCTGCACCTTGCGCCAGGCGTCGAGGTCGGTGTCCAGGATCGAGTCGTCCTCCGGCGGGGAGATGCCGGCGTTGTTGAAGGCGATGTCGACCGAGCCGTAGGTCTCCTTGGCGGTCGCGAACAGCGCGTCCACCTGGTCCTTGTCGGTCACGTCGCAGTGCACGTAGAGCCCCGGCGGCTCGAGGCCCTCGACGATCCCCGGTCCGCGCGCGTCGTCGAGGTCGCCGATCACCACCCGGGCGCCCTCCTCGGCGAAGCGGCGCACGGTCGCCAGGCCGATGCCCGAGCAGCCCCCGGTGACGACGGCGACCTTGCCGTCGAGACGTCCTGCCATCTGCGTTCCTCTCGTGGTGCTGGGGTTTGCGCGCGGGTCAGTGCGCGATGAAGACGTTCTTCTCCTCGGTGAACGCGTTCGGCGCGTCCGGCCCGAGCTCGCGACCGAGGCCGGACTGCTTGAAGCCGCCGAACGGCGTCCAGTAGCGCACCGCCGAGTGCGAGTTCACCGAGAGGTTCCCCGACTCGATGCCGCGTGCCACCCGCAGCGCCTTGCCGACGTCGCGGGTGAAGATCGAACCGGACAGGCCGTACTCGGTGTCGTTGGCCATCGCGACCGCGTCGGCCTCGCCGTCGAACGGCAGCACCGCGACGACCGGGCCGAACACCTCCTCGCGCCAGATGCGCTGCTCGGTGGACTCCGCGAGCACCACGGTCGGCGGCACCCAGAACCCGGGGCCCTCCGGCACCGGCCCGGTGAAGGCCACGTCGACCTCGTCGACGTACCCCAGCACGGTGCTCCGCTGGTGCGCCGAGATCAGCGGCCCCATCTCGCTGCTGCGGTCGGCCGGGTCGAGGACCTTCATCGACTCCACCGCCCGCTGCAGCAGGGTCAGGAACTCGTCGTAGGCGGAGCGCTCGACGAGGATCCGCGACCGTGCGCAGCAGTCCTGGCCGGCGTTGTCGAACACGGCGTACGGCGCCGCCGCGGCCGCGGCCGCCAGGTCCGCGTCGGCGAACACCACGTTGGCGCTCTTGCCGCCGAGCTCGAGCGTGCAGCGCTTCACCTGGTCCGCGCAGCCGGCCATGATCCGCTTGCCGACCTCGGTGGAGCCGGTGAACGCGACCTTGCGGACCAGCGGGTGCGTGACGAACCGCTCCCCGACCACCGAGCCCTTGCCGGGGATGACGGTCAGCACGCCTTCGGGCAGGCCCGCCTCGAGCGCCAGCTCGCCGATCCGGACCGCGGTCAGCGGGGTCAGCTCGGCCGGCTTGAGCACCACGGTGTTGCCGGCGGCCAGCGCCGGCGCCATCCCCCAGGCCATGATCGGCATCGGGAAGTTCCAGGGCACGATGATCCCGACCACGCCGAGCGGCTCGTGGAAGGTGATGTCGACGCCGCCGGGCACCGGGATCTGCCGGCCGAACAGCCGCTCCGGCGCGGCGGAGTAGTAGTTGAGGCAGTCGCGGACGTTACCGGCCTCCCAGGTCGCGTTGCCCCAGGTGTGGCCGGCGTTGCGGACCTCGAGCTCGGCGAGCTCCTCGACGTGCTCGTCGACGACGGTGGCGAAGCGGCGCAGCAGCCGCGCCCGCTCCCCCGGCGCGACGGCCTTCCAGGCGGGGAACGCGGCGTGCGCCTTCTCGATCAGCGCGTCGGTCTCCGCGACCGAGGCCAGGTGCACGTCGGTGACCGGCTGCTCGGTGGCGGGGTTGACGACGGTGAACGTGCTGGCTGAGCTCACGTCCCTCTCACATCCTCTCGAAGCCGCGCCGGCGCTCCCAGTCGGTCACCGTGGCGCCGTAGGCGGCCAGCTCGACGTCGGCCATGTTCGTGTAGTGGTCGACGACCTCGTCGCCGAAGGCCGAGCGGGCCAGGGCCGACGACGCGAAGGCGTCGCGTGCGTCCCGAAGGGTACGCGGCACCTTGGTCTTGTCCGACCGGTAGGCGTTGCCGACCAGCTCGGGCTCGAGCTCGAGCTCCTGCTCGATGCCGTGCAGTCCGCCGGCGATCATCGCCGCCAGCGCCAGGTAGGGGTTCACGTCGCCGCCGGGGAGCCGGTTCTCCAGGCGGGCCGACGGTCCGCGGCCGATCAGGCGCACCGCGCAGGTGCGGTTGTCGTTGCCCCAGCCGATCGTGGTCGGCGCGAACGAGCCGTCGGCGTACCGCTTGTAGGAGTTGACGTTCGGCGCGTACAAGAGCGTGAAGTCCGCCATCGTGGCGAGGATGCCGGCGATGAACCGGTCGTAGAGCACCGAGCGGCCGCGTGCCTCCTCGTCCCAGAACACCAGCGAGTCGTCGGAGCCGCGCAGCGAGAGGTGGATGTGGCAGGAGTTCCCCTCACGCTCGTCCCACTTGGCCATGAACGTGATCGACTTGCCGTGCGCGGCGGCGATCTCCTTGGCGGCGGTCTTGTAGACCGAGTGGTTGTCGGCGGTGACCAGCGCCCGGTCGTAGACGAACCCGATCTCGTGCTGGCCGAAGTTGCACTCGCCCTTGGCGCCCTCGACGTTCATTCCGGCGGCGTGCATCGCGTTGCGGATGTCGCGCAGCACCGGCTCGACCCGGGAGGTGCCCAGGATCGAGTAGTCGACGTTGTACTGGTTGCTGGGCGTGAGCCCGTGGTAGCCCGCGGCCCAGGCGGACTCGTAGGTGTCCTCGAACAGCATGAACTCCAGCTCGGTGCCCGCCAGCGCGACGTAGCCGGCCTCCTCGGCGTGCGCCACCTGGCGGCGCAGGATCTGCCGCGGTGACGGCTCGACCGGGGCGTGGTCGTCCCAGACCAGGTCGCACTGGACCATCGCGGTGCCGGGCAGGTGCGGCAGCAGCCGCAGCGTGGAGAGGTCCAGGGAGAACTCCATGTCGCCGTAGCCCTTGTCCCACGACGTCATCGCGTAGCCGTCGACGGTGTTCATGTCCACGTCGACGCCGAGCAGGTAGTTGCAGCCCTCCTGGCCGTGCTCGAGGGCGAAGTCGAGGAAGTACGACGCGTGCAGCCGCTTGCCCTGCAGCCGCCCCTGCATGTCGGTGAACGCGACGACCACCGTGTCGACCGCGCCGTCCGCGACGCGGCGGCGCAGCGTGTCGAGGTCGATCAGGCGCGGGTTCGGTTCGGGAAGGCTCATCTGGGTCCTTTCGTCGGGCCGGCGCTCAGGCCAGCAGGCCACGCAGCAGGGCAGCGGTGTCGTCGCAGTGGCTCTCCATCACGCGCCGGGCCCGGGTGGGATCACCGCCCAGGATCGCGTCGAGGATCGCCCGGTGCTGGACGGCGGAGTGGGCGATGTTCACCTCGAGCACCGGGATCGCGTTGAGCATGTCGTGCAGGTCGGCCTGGACCGACGCGACCGCCCGCACGGTCAGCGGCGACTCGGTGACCGCGGCGAGGGCGAGGTGGAAGCGCGAGTCCGCCTGCCGGTGCCGGGCCGGGTCGGTCGCGGCCGCCACCTCGTCGTGCGCGGCCGCCAGGAAGTCCCGCTGCTCGGCGGAGAGCCCGCGGGACGCTGCCACGTGGCAGGCGCCCGGCTCGACGAGCCGCCGGAACACCAGGGTGTCCAGAAGCTCCGCGCGCCGCGGCTGCAGCGCCCGGGCGCCGCGGGCCGAGGGTCGCTTGGCCCGGTAGCTCACCACGGTCCCGCCGCCCCGGCCCCGCGTGGTGCTGACGAAGTCGGCGGCCCGGAGCGCGGCGATGGCCTCGCGCAGCGTGGCCCGGGAGACCCCCATCCGCTCGGCGAGCTCACGCTCGGGGGGCAGCGCGCTGCCACGGGGGTAGACGCCGAGGCGGATCGCGGTGGCCAGCTGCTCGACGCAGCCCTCGAACGCGTGGTGCCCGCGCACCGCCCGCAGCATCGTCTCGCTCAGCTCGATGCTCGGGTTCGCAGACACGTCGACAGTCTCGTGACGAGCGACATTCCACGTCAATGGTTTGACTTCAAACCTTTTGCCGCCGGGCTATGGACGTCCTTTCCGGCCCGGCGCTACGTTGAGCCCACTTCGTTGACTGCCAAGGAGCGCACATGGCTGACCAGTCTCACTTGGATGCGGACGAGCGCCGGTTGGCCGAGCTCGGTTACAAGCAGGAGCTCTCGCGGAGCTGGTCCGGTTTCTCCAACTTCGCCATCTCGTTCTCGATCATCTCGATCCTCGCCGGCTGCTTCACGACCTTCGGCCAGGGCTTCAACAACGGCGGGCCGATCGCGATCTCGTGGGGGTGGCCGGTCGTCTCGATCTTCATCCTGATCATCGGCTTCACGATGTCGGAGCTGGTCTCCGCCTACCCGACGTCGGGCGGCATCTACTGGTGGGCCTCGAAGATGGGCGGCCCCCGCGCCGGTTTCTTCACCGGCTGGCTGAACCTGATCGGCCTGATCGCGGTCACCGCGTCGGTGGCCTACGGCTGCGCCACGTTCATCGACCTGACCCTGTCGACGTTCTCGGACTCGTTCGCCTCGAGCTACTCGCTCACCCGGGTGTTCGTGATCTTCGTGGTGGTGCTCGCGATCGCCTCGCTGCTCAACATCTTCAGCGGCCACCTGATGGCGGTCATGAACAACGTGTCGGTGTGGTGGCACGTCGTCGGCGCGCTGGCGATCGTGCTGATCCTGGCTTTCGTGCCCGACAACCACCAGAGCATCGGCTACGTCTTCACCGAGCGGTTCAACAACTCCGGCTACGACGGCGGCAGCAACTCCTCGGTCATGTACTGGCTGCTGGTGATGCCGTTCGGGCTGCTGCTCACGCAGTACACGATCACCGGCTTCGACGCCTCCGCACACCTCTCCGAGGAGACCCACTCCGCCGCGGACAGCGCCGCCAAGGGCATCTGGCGCTCGATCGCCTACTCGGCGATCGGCGGCTGGATCCTGTTGCTGGCCTTCCTGTTCGCGGTCCCCGACGCCGCGGGCGGCGGCCCCGACAACGCCGGGGTGGGCGCCGGTGGAGTCGCCTACATCTTCACCTCCTCGCTCGGCGCCAACATCGCCGCGCTGGTGCTGTTCATCTCCGCGGCCGGCCAGTTCTTCTGCACCACGGCCTGCATGACCAGCGCGTCCCGGATGCTGTTCGCGTTCAGCCGCGACCGGGCCGTGCCCGGCTCGCAGCACTGGTCCAAGGTGACCGCCCGCAAGGTGCCGGCGTACGCCGTGATGCTGGTCGCCGTGGTCTCCGCGCTGATCACGCTGCCGGCCCTGGTCGAGGTGAACATCGGGACCGCCGCGGATCCGCTGATCGTGCCGACCGCCTTCTACGCGGTCGTCTCGGTGGCGGTGATCGGGCTCTACCTCGCGTTCCTGATCCCGATCTGGCAGCGCTGGCGGCTCGGCGACGCGTTCGAGGCCGGCACCTGGAACAACGGCGCGAAGTACAAGTGGATGAACCTGGTCGCGGTGATCGAGATCGCGGTGATCAGCATCTACTTCATCCTGCCGTTCGTGCCGCAGGGAGTCCCGTTCTCCGAGAACTTCTCCTGGAAGTTCGTCAACTACGCCCCGTTCCTGACCATCGGCTCGCTGCTGCTGCTCGCGCTGTGGTGGCAGCTCTCGGCCCGCAAGTGGTTCACCGGCCCGAAGCACACCATCGACCAGGCGGTTCTGGAGGCCTTCGGCGAGTGACCCCCGACCTCGACGAGCGGCTCGACGCCGTACCCCTGCTGGCGGGACGGCCACGGCACGTCGAGGAGCTCCCGGGCGGGCTGACCAACCAGAACCTCAAGGTCAGCACGCCCGGGGGCACCTTCGTCGCCCGGGTCTTCCGGGGCGACGCGGCGCTGCTCGGCATCGACCGGGACGCCGAGTTCCACAACAGCCGCGCCGCCGCCGAGGCCGGGGTGGGCGCCGGCGTCGTCGACTACCGGCCCGACCTCGGGATGCTGGTCATCGACTACATCCCAGGCGTCACCTTCGACAACGACTCGTTCGGCACGCCGGGGGTGCTCGACCGGGTCGCCGCCGCCTGCCGGACGCTGCACGCCGGCCCGCGCTTCGTCAACGACTTCGACATGTTCGCCCGGCAGGCCGGCTACCTGCGGGTGGTGCACGAGCACGGCTTCTGGCTGCCGGAGGGCTACGAGTCCTTCGACGAGCAGTTCCAGGAGGTACGCCGGGCGCTGGCGGTCCGCGCCGGGCCGACCGTCCCGTGCAACAACGACCTGCTGGCCGGGAACTTCGTCGACGACGGCGTCAAGCTCTGGCTGATCGACTACGAGTACTCCGGCAACAACGACGCCTGCTTCGAGCTCGGCAACATCGGCACCGAGTGCGACCTCGAGCCCGACCAGCTCGACGCGCTCGTCACCGCCTACTTCGGCCGGCCGCTGCGCCACGCGATCGCCCGGGCCCGGCTGCAGGCCCTGGTCTCGCAGTACGGCTGGGCGCTCTGGGGCGCCATCCAGGCCTCGCGCAGCAGTCTGGAGTTCGACTTCCGGGCCTGGGGCCTGGAGCGGTTCGAGAAGGCGGCCGCCGGCTTCGGCTCCGCCGACCACCCCCGCCTGCTGGAGGACGTGCAACGTGACGACTGACCTGCCGGACCGCGCCCGGGTGGTGATCATCGGCGGCGGCGTGATCGGCACCAGCGTCGCCTACCACCTGACCAAGCTGGGCTGGAACGACGTGCTGCTGCTCGAGCAGGGCAGCCTGTCCGGCGGCACCACCTGGCACGCCGCCGGGCTGGTCGGGCTGCTGCGCGCCTCGGAGAGCGGCACCCGGCTGGTGCAGTACTCCGCAGAGCTCTACGCCTCGCTCGAGGCGGAGACCGGCCTGGCCACCGGCTACAAGCAGTGCGGCGGCGTGATCGTGGCGCGCAGCGAGGACCGGATGACCCAGCTGCGCCGTACGGCGGCCACCGCGGCCGCGTTCGGCCTCGACTGCGAGCTGCTGACCCCCGCCGAGGCCCTCGGGAAGTGGCCGGTGATGGCTGTCGACGACCTGGTCGGAGCGATCTGGCTGCCCGGCGACGGCAAGGCCAACCCCACCGACCTGACCCTGTCGCTGGCCAAGGGCGCCCGGCTCGGCGGCGCCGTCATCGCTGAGCGCACCCGGGTGGTCGGGGTGCTGACCCGGGACGGCCGGGCCTGCGGGGTGCGCACCGACCGCGGCGACGTCGAGGCCGAGGTGGTCGTGAACTGCGCCGGCCAGTGGGCCAAGCAGGTCGGCGCGCTCGCCGGGGTGAGCGTGCCACTGCACTCCGCGGAGCACTTCTACGTGGTCACCGACCAGATCGAGGGAGTCCACCCCGACCTACCGGTGATGCGCGACCCGGACGGCTACACCTACTTCAAGGAGGAGGTCGGCGGCCTCGTGGTCGGCGGCTTCGAGCCGGTCGCGAAGCCCTGGGTGTCCCCGGAGGAGATCCCCTACCCGTTCGAGTTCGCGCTGCTCGAGGAGGACTGGGACCACTTCGCGGTGCTGATGGAGAACGCGCTGCTGCGGATCCCGGCGCTGGCGCACACCGGGATCCGCAAGTTCTACAACGGCCCGGAGAGCTTCACCCCCGACAACCAGTTCCTGCTCGGCGAGGCGCCGGGGCTGCCCGGCTTCTTCGTCGGCGCCGGCTTCAACTCGGTGGGGATCGCCTCGGCCGGCGGCGCCGGTCGCGCGCTGGCGCAGTGGATCGTCGACGGCGAGCCCGACACCGACCTCACCGGCGTGGACCTGCGCCGGTTCGCCGCCTTCCACGGCAACAGCCGCTGGCTGCGCGACCGGGTCGGCGAGGTGCTCGGCCTGCACTACGCGATCCCGTGGCCGAACCGGGAGCTGGAGTCGGCCCGGCCGTTCCGGCGGTCCCCGCTGCACGACCGGCTCGCCGGGCGCGGCGCATGCTGGGGCAGCCGGATGGGCTGGGAGCGGCCGCTGTTCTTCGCCGGCGACGCGCGGCACGCCGAGCTCGACTACTCCTGGGGCAAGCCCCGGTGGCTGCGCTTCTCCGCCGCCGAGCAGCGCGCCACCCGCGAGGCGGTCGCGGTCTTCGACCAGACCTCGTTCTCGAAGTACCTCGTGCTCGGCCGCGACGCGGAGGCGGCGCTGCAGTGGCTGTGCACCAACGACGTCTCCGGCCCGGTCGGCACCGTCACCTACACCGGGCTGCTCAACGCCCGCGGCACCTACGAGTCCGACCTCACCGTGACCCGGCTCTCCGGCACCGAGTTCCTGCTGGTCAGCAGCTCGGCGACCACCGAGCGCGACCAGGACTGGCTCCGCCGGCACGTCCCGGCCGGGCTCGACGCGCACGTGGTCGACGTGACCTCGGCGTACGCCGTGCTCGGCGTGATGGGGCCGAGGTCGCGCGAGCTGCTGAACCGGCTCTCGGGCGACGCGTTCGACGACTTCGCCTTCGGCACCAGCCGCGAGGTGTGGCTGGGTCACGCCACCGTGCGGGCCACCCGGATCACCTACGTCGGCGAGCTCGGCTGGGAGCTCTACGTGCCGGTGGAGCTCGCGCTCGGGGTCTACGAGGACCTCCTCGGCGCCGGCGCGGACCTCGGGGTCGTCGACGCCGGCTACTCCGCGATCGAGTCGCTGCGGCTGGAGAAGGGCTACCGAGCCTTCGGCCGCGAGCTCACCCCTGACCACGGGCCGCTGGAGGCCGGCCTGCTGTTCGCCTGCAAGCTGAAGACCGACATCGACTTCCTCGGCCGCGAGGTGCTCGAGCGGCAGCGCGCCGCCGGCGCCCGGCGCCGGCTGGTCTCGTTCGTCCTCGACGACGCCGAGCCGATGCTGTGGGGCGGCGAGCTGGTGCTCCGCGACGGCGCCCCGGTCGGGCAGGTGACCAGCGCCGCCTGGGGGGAGACGGTCGGCGCGTGCGTCGGCCTCGCCTACGTCGCGGACCCGGCCGGCACCACCACGGCCGGCTGGGTCCGCGCCGGTTCGTACGTCGTCGACGCCGGCGGGCTGCGGTGCCCGGCGCAGGTGGCCCTGCGGCCGCCGTACGACCCGGACAACGGCCGGATCCGCGGCTGACCGCAGATCGGCCGGTCACGCCGGTCCCGTGCTCAACGGGCCCGGGCCGGGGTGAGCCGCCGGTGCCGCGTCGCGGCCGGCGCACCCGGATCGGTCTCCACCCGGTCCACCCGGACCTCGGCGTAGGTGAACTCGCCCTCCGGCGGCGGTGCGTGCCACCGGGCCTCCCCGCTCACCACCACCGGCTCGGACCTCGGGGCGCCGAACCCGGTCGAGGGGGTGGACCAGCGGAGCCGGGTGAAGCTCGTGCCGTCGGCGGAGGCGCGCAGCCGGTCGTCGGAGACGAAGTCGACGAGCCGGGCCTGGTCGTCGAAGCGCAGCTCCGCGGAGACCGTCTCGCCGAACGCGGTGTAGACGCCGCGGACCCGGCGCTCGTCGAGCTGCTGCCAGGTCACCGGGGCGTCGAGGAGTGCCGGGGGCGCCAGCAGGCACAGGTCGTTGAAGACCGTGACCGTCTCGCCCCGGAGCATCTCGGGGCCGCTGGAGTCCACCATGGTGAACAGCGACAGCACCCGCGCCCGCATGTTCGACGACCCGTCGGCGTACACGTGCAGCACGTCGACGGGCACCCCGTGCAACGAGGCGTCCATGTGGAACAACCGACTCGGCGCGAGGCCGCCGGTGTTGACCTGCTCGGCGGTGAACGACATCCAGGGCGCGTCCGGTGCGCTGCGGATCCGCCCGTGCAGGACGGCGCGGAAGCTGCCCACCCGGGGCCGTCCGACCGCTCCGCCGCGGCGCAGGTAGTCGGCTAGCGGTCCCGGCAGGGCGGCGAGGTCCGACTCGGTGACCGGCCGTCCTGGTGCGTGGCTGCCGAGGGCCGTGGCGGCGCGCCGGGAGTACTCGGCATGGAAGCTGCCCGGACCCTCCACCGCGTAGCCGTGCACCGCGACCAGCAGCAGCAGGACGTTGAGTGCGGTGCCGGCCCAGGCGTCGCCCCACGAGGTCGCGATCGCCGCTTCGGACACCACCGCCGCGACGGCGGCCACGACCCACCAGCGGTACACGTCCAGCATCAGGGTCACCGCCGCCGCGGCCACGAGCAGAGCGGCCAGCAGCCACAGCGCACCCTCGGCGCGCGAGACCGGCCGGCTCAGCGCCTCGACGTCGGCCAGGCCCCAGCCCTCGACGACGCCGAGCAGGTGGACGGCCCCGTGCAGCAGGACCACCACGCCGACGACGTACCGCGCCGCAGTCCGCATGACCCGCCCCTCCTTCACCACCCCGGTGATCCACCGGCCCCGGTTGCGAGCCTGCGCCCCGGCCGGTACGCCGGGGAGGGCCGCACGTCCCGCGGGCCCCGCCGGAAGCGCCGCGGCCGCCCGGCGACGCGTGCCCGACAGCCCGGCCGGGACGGGGCGATCGTCCCTGCCCGTGGCGCGGTCCCGGAGGGACGGTGGAGGCGTGGCACCACGACGGAGGCGATGATGAGCAGCGCGACACCGACCCGGCACGGGCAGATCCGGTCCCCGCGCCACGGCGGCCTGCCGGTCGGCCGTGGCCCGGTCCGCTGGCAGCATCCGGTGCTCGCCGCGCTGGTGGCCCTGGTCGTCGGCACCGCGGCGACCGGGGCGGGGGCGGGCATCGGGGTGCGCTACCTGCAGAAGACCGGCCTCACGGCGACCACCGTGATCGGGTTCGCGCTGCTGGCCACCGGGCTGATGCTGCTCGGCTATGCCGGCGTCGTCGCCTGGCGGGGACTGCACCGGTGGTGGCGGCTGGTGCTGGTGCCCGCGACCCTGCTGGTGCTGGTCGTGGCGTTCGCCGTCTCGCTGTCGGTGGCCGCCACCGTGGTGCCCCCGACCGAGCTCGGGAGCTCCACCCCCGCCGACCAGGGCCTGCCCTACCGCGAGGTCGGCTTCACCACCGGCGACGGCGTGCGCCTGTCCGGCTGGTTCGTCCCGTCCCGCAACGGCGCCGCCGTCGTGGTGATGCACGGGGCGGGCTCCACGCGCACCGCGACCCTGGCCCAGGCCGGCGTGCTCGGGCGGCACGGCTACGGGCTGCTGATCGTCGACGCCCGCGGGCACGGCCGCAGCGGCGGCCGCGGCATGGACTTCGGCTGGTACGGCGACCCCGACACCACCGCCGCGCTCGGCTACCTCGTCCGGCGACCCGGGGTCGACCCGGACCGGATCGGCGTTCTCGGGCTGTCGATGGGTGGCGAGGAGGCGGTCGGTGCGGCCGCCGCCGACCCGCGGATCCGGGCCGTGGTCGCCGAGGGGGTGACCGCCCGGACGGCGGCGGACCGCGACACCTGGCTGCCCGGCGGGGTCGCCGGGGCGATCACCCGCGGCTTCGACGCGATGACCTACGGCTTCACCGACCTGCTCACCCCGGCCAGGCCGCCGACGACGCTGCGCACCGCGGTCGGCTCGGCGACCGGCACCTCGTTCCTGCTGGTCACCGCGGGCGCCGAGCCGGACGAGAAGCTCGCCGCGGAGGCGCTGCAGGGAGCGGCCCCCGAGCGGGTGGACGTCTGGACGGTGCCGGACGCCGCCCACACCGGCGGGCTCGCGGCCGCCCCGGTGCAGTGGCGCCAACGGGTCCTGGCCTTCCTCGACCAGGCCCTCGGCACCCGGGACTGAGAGCCCGGGGGCGCACGGACCAACGGCCCTGACCCGTCCAAAGGGCAGCCACGAGGCTCGAGGAGACGAGGGAGGTCACCCATGGTTGTCCTGACAGATCCCGGCCGGGCGCCGGGCCGCCGCACGTCGGTGCCGGAGGAGGCCGGAGTGCTCTCCATCCTCCGCGGGGTGACGGTGGTCTCCGGCGGGCCCCTGGCCCTGGCCCTGGCCAGCGCGGTGGCCCCGGTGGCCGCCGTACGCCGCTGGCCCGAGCGCGCGTCGACCTGCCGGGGCCGGCAGGCGGCGTGGGGGCTGACCGCACTCGGCCTGGCCCTGCCCTGGGTCTACGGCGGCGTGGTGCGCCCGTGGCTGCAGCACTGGGGCGCCACCCCCGAGGAGCGGGCCGCCAGCTACCCCGGGGACGATCCCGGCCGCCGGCCGCTGTTCCGGATCACCCGGGCGGTCACCATCGAGGCGCCTGCGGAGGACGTGTGGCGCTGGCTGGTGCAGATCGGCCAGGACAAGGGCGGCTTCTACTCCTACGACGCGCTGGAGAACCTCGCCGGCTGCCGGCTGCGCAGCGCCGACCGGGTCCACGAGGAGTGGCAGGACCTGAAGGCCGGCGACCCGCTGACGCTGTTCCCCGGCTTCAGCACGACCTTCTCGGCCGTCGACCCGCCCCGGTCCCTGGTGATCGAGAACTGGGGCTGCTACGTGGTCGTGCCGATCGACGCCGACCGGTGCCGGCTGGTCGCCCGCTCGGAGGTGGACCGCGGCCCGGCCGCACTCCCCTACATCCTCAACCTCGAGCTCTCGCACGCGGTGATGGAGCGCAAGATGCTGCTCGGCATCAAGCAGCGCGCCGAGCAGGAGGCCCGGCGCGCCACCGCCGACCTGGCCTGAGTCTTCGCCGGCGCAGCGCCGGCGCGGTGCCGGCGCGGTGCTCGGCGCGGACCCGGCTCGGGCCGGTGCCCGGGCGCCCCTAGGGTGGGCGCGTGCCCGTGCTGCGACCGATGACGCCCGACGACGTACCCGCCATCCTGGCGCTCAACGAGCGCAACGTCGTCAAGCTCGCCCCAATGGACGAGCCCCGGCTGTGGCAGCTGCGAGGCTGGGCCGAGCGCTTCGACGTGGTGGACGTCGACGGCACCTTCGCCGGCTTCGTGGTCACCTTCCCGTCCGGCTCGCCCTACGACTCGGAGAACTACCGCTGGTTCTCCGAGCGCTACCCCGCCTTCGCCTACCTCGACCGGATCGTGCTGCACGAGGACTTCCGCCGGCGCGGCCTCGGCACCCTGGTCTACGACGTCGTGGAGGCCGACGCGCAGCAGCACGGCCGGCTGGCGCTCGAGGTGAACCTGGTGCCGCGCAACGACGCGTCGCTGGCCTTCCACGCCCGCCGCGGCTACACCGAGGTGGGCCGGCTCGGCGACGACGAGCACCTCGTCTCGCTGATGGAGAAGCGGCTGTGACGCCGCAGGAGCGCGCCGAGCGGTCCGCGGCCGCGATGTGGGCCGGGGACGCCGCCAGCCAGGCCCTCGGCATGCGGATCCTCGAGGTGGGCCCCGGCCGGGCCACGCTGGAGATGGTGGTGCGCCCCGACATGCTCAACGGCCAGGCGATCGGCCACGGCGGGCTGACCTTCACGCTGGCCGACTCCGCCTTCGCCTTCGCCTGCAACTCCTACAACCGCCGCACGGTCGCCCGGCTGTGCGAGATCCGGTTCCGGGCGCCGACCCGCGAGGGCGACCGGCTGGTCGCCGAGGCCGTCGAGGTGAGCCGGGACGAGCGGGACGGCCGCTACGCGGTCACCGTGCGCTGCGACGGCACCGAGGTCGCGTCCTTCGCGGGGCAGAGCCGCGAGGTCGGAGGCACGCTCTTCGACGAGGAGGTCTGATGCTCGAGGACGTCCTGGTCGTCGACCTCACCCGGGCGCTGTCCGGGCCGCACGCGGCGATGCTGCTCGGGGACCTGGGGGCCCGGGTGATCAAGGTGGAGGCTCCCGGGGGCGGCGACGAGTCCCGGTCGTGGGGTCCCCCGTTCGTCGGGCCGGACGAGGAGCCGGTGTCGACGTACTTCCTCGCCGCCAACCGCAACAAGGAGTCGGTCGTCGCCGACCTCAAGTCCGCCGACGGCGCCGAGCTGCTCACCCGGCTGGTGCAGCGCGCCGACGTGCTGCTGGAGAACTTCCGTCCCGGGGTGCTGGACCGGCTGGGATTCTCCGTCGAGCGGCTGCACGAGCTGAACCCGCGGCTGGTGGTCCTCTCGATCTCCGGCTTCGGCCACGACGGCCCGGAGGGCGGCCGCGCCGGCTACGACCAGATCGCCCAGGGCGAGGCGGGCCTGATGTCGATCACCGGCCCCGACCCGGACAGCCCGACCCGGGTCGGGGTGCCGATCGCGGACCTGCTCGCCGGGATGCACGGGGCGTACGGCGTCGTGGCCGCCCTGCACGAGCGGGCCCGGACCGGCCGCGGGCGGGTGGTCCGCGCGAGCCTGCTCGCCTCGGTGGTAGGCGTGCACGCCTACCAGGGCACCCGGTGGACGGTGGCCGGCGAGGTGCCGCGGCCGCTCGGCAACCACCACCCCTCGATCGCTCCCTACGGCCTCTTCCACGCCGCCGACGGACCGGTGCAGATCGCCTGCGGCAACGACACCCAGTGGCGGGCGCTGGCCCACCTGCTCGGCATCGCCGACGACCGCTACGCCCGCAACCCGGACCGGGTGGCGCTCCGCGACGAGCTCGCCGCCCGGATCGACCGGGCGCTGGCCGCGCTGCCGGCCGAGGAGTGGCTGCGCCGGCTGGCCGACCTCGGCATCCCGGCCGGCAAGGTGCGCAGCCTCGACGAGGTCTACGACTGGGAGCAGACCCGTTCCCAGGGCCTGCTGGTCGAGGTCGAGCACCCGACGGCCGGCCGGCTCGAGCTGCCCGGGCCGTCGCTGCGCCTCGACGACAACGACTTCTCGGGCGCCCGGCGCGAGCACCTGCCCCCGCCGCTGCTCGGGGAGCACACCGCCGCGGTCCGCGCGTGGCTCGGGATGGACCCGGCCGGCTGACCGGTCCCGGTCTCGGGCGCGAGGCCGCGTGAGAGCCTCGTCCGGTGGAGGACCAGCTGACCCCGGCCTGGGCGGACCTGCTGCGCTCGCAGGGCCATGCGCCCGGGCCCGTCCTCGGCTCCGGGATGGAGGGCACCGTCGTGGCGCTCGGCGACGGCCTGGTCGCCAAGCTCTGGCGCAGCCGGTCCGCGGCCGAGCTGACCCGGCTGCAGTCGTTCTACGAGGCGGTCGCCGCAGCGGGTCCGGCGCTGCGCACGCCGCGGATCCACCGGGTCCTCCACCTCGACGGTGCGTGCGCCTCGGTGGAGACGCTCCTCGAGGGCCGGCCGCTGTGGCAGCCGAGCGGCACGTCGCCGCCGCTGATCACCGATCGGCAGGTCGGCGCGGTCGTCGACGCCCTGGCCGCGCTGGCCGCCGTCGTCCCGACCGCGGGCATGGCTGTGCTGCCGGTGCTGGAGGGCGAGGAGCCGTTCCCGACCGGCACCGTGCCGTTCGAGCGCTCGCTGGCCGCGCTCGTGCAGCGCCGCGTGGAGCGGTCCCAGGGCCCGCTGGCGGCGCGGCTGCCGGACCTCGACGCCGTCGCCGCGGCCGTCGTCGCGCGGCTGCGCGACCTCCCGCCGGCGCCCCCGCGGCTGGTGCACGGTGACCTGATCCCGGCGAACGTCCTGGTCGACCAGGACTCCCGGCCGGTGGCGGTGCTCGACTTCGGGTTCCTGACCACCGTCGGAGACCCCGCCTTCGACGCCGCGGTCGCCGCCAGCGTGTTCGACATGTACGGTCCCCGGGCGCGGGACACCGAGGCGCTCCTCGACGCCGCGGTCGCGGACCGGTTCGGCTATCCGGCGGAGCGGCTCGCGGCGTACCGCGCCGGCTACGCGCTGGCCACCAGCACCTGCTACAGCGCCTCGGGCAGCGACGGGCACTTCGCCTGGTGCCTGCGGATGCTGGAGCGGCCGGACGTACGGGCGGCTCTCGGCTAGCAGCGGGCCGGTCAGCCGCCGGTCAGCCGCCGGTCAGCTGCCGGTCATGCCGCGCCACACCTGCGGCTGCGTGGCCTGCAGGTGCGCGCGGGCCCGGCGGCGGAACCGGAACACCAGCAGGCCGCCGCCGATCCAGCCGACGTACTGCACCGACATCGCGACGGTGTAGGCGTGCGAGGAGTAGTCGGTGGACTCCCCCGGCGTCAGCACGTCGAGCAGCACCCCGACCGCGAAGACCACCAGCAGCGAGGCCACGAAGCCGCCGACGTTGACGATGCCGGTGGCCGAGCCCAGCCGGGCGGAGGGGTTGAAGGTGCGGGCGACGTCGAAGCCGACCATCGACCCCGGGCCGCCGAGGCCGGTGGCCACCACCATCGGCACCAGCAGCCAGACCGGCGCGTCCCCCGGCCACAGCAGCACCGCGGCCCAGGTGAGCATGATCGCCAGCACGATGCCGAGCACCAGGGTGGAGCGGTGCCACGGGTTCCGGGCGATGTAGCCGCCGACCAGCGGGCCGCCGACCATCATCGTCACCACCAGCAGCGAGAGCAGCAGCCCGGCGGTGGTCCGGCCGGTGTGCTCGCCGTGCACGAAGAACGGGTAGCCCCAGAGCAGGCCGAGCACGTTGGCCCCGAACTGGGCGGTGAAGTGCGACCACAGCCCGAGCTGGGTGCCCGGGTCCCGCCAGGACGCCCGCAGGTCGCGCCCGACGGTCCGGACGTCCTTGGCCGCCCGCGACGACGGGGCCCCGGGCGGGACGTCGCGGACGATCAGCACCACCAGCAGGCCGAGCACCAGCCCGACCGCGGCGCTGACCGCGAAGGTGGTGGTCCACCCGAACTGGTGCAGCGAGCGGGCCAGCGGGATCGCCGCCACCAGCGCGCCGCACTGGCCGAGCAGCGCCGTCCACGCGGTGAGGATCGGGTTGCGCATCGGCGGGAACCACGAGGCGATGATCCGCAGCACGCTGATGAAGACCATCGCGTCGCCCATGCCGACGAAGACCCGCGCGACCAGCGCCCCGCCGTAGGTGCCGGTGAAGGCGAACCCCAGCTGGGCGGCGGTCATGAACAGCGCGCCGGCCAGCAGCAGCCGCTGCGGTCCGAAGCGGTCCAGCAGCACCCCGACCGGGATCTGCATCCCGGCGTAGACGAGCAGCTGCAGCACCGTGAACGTGGACAGCTGGGAGGCGGAGATGTGGAAGCGCTCGGTGGCCGAGATCCCGGCGACGCCGAGCGAGGAGCGGTGGAACACCGCGAGGAAGTAGACCGCGACGGCGGTCAGCCACACCACCCGGGCGCGGCGGCCCCCCGCGGGGACGGGACCGGTCAATGCGACTCCCGGGCCAGGGCGATCGACCAGCGCAGGTGCTCGTTGACCACCGAGCAGAAAGCCTCCGCGTCGTCACCGCGCAGCGCCTCGACGATCCGGGCGTGCTCGGCGATCGCGGCGTCCATGCGGTCGGTGCGGCCGCGGACCATCGTGGAGGTGAACAGGGTCTGCTGCTCGCGCAGGGTGCGGT